>JAGXSO010000154.1 GCA_018333775.1 Truepera sp. | reverse complement strand
CGCTCCCCAAAGCGCCTCATGCCCTCAAGCGCCAGGCTGCCGTCATCACTTTGGCCGGTACCATAGACGTAGTGGCCGGTATCGAAGACCAGGCCGATCAGCTCCGGGTCGGTCAGGTCGAGAAAGTGCGCGATCTCCCCGGGCGTTTCGACAAAGGCGGCGCAGTGATGGTGGAAGACCGTCTTGAGCCCGGCTTCGCCTGCCACTATGCGGGCAACCTCCTCAGCGCTGTGCGCAAAAGTCTGCCACGCTTCAGGCGACAGCCCAAGCTCCGGCGTGACGCGCCCGGCGTGCCGGGTGCGCAGCGGGTCGTGACCGTTCTGGTCGGCCAGGACGAAGAAGGGAGAGCGGGCAGGGTCGGCCACCTGAGCCAATAGGCGGGCGATGGTCAGGATGCGCGGGCGGCTGGCCTTAACGGCGTTCGGCTCGCGCAGGTTGACCCCTTGATAGGCGCCGAGCATAGTGAGCCCGCGTTTTACCAGCTCCTCGCGCAACTTCGCAGGGTCCGTGGGCATGTAGCCCAGGTCGCCGAGTTCGGTGCCCTGGTAGCCGGTTTCGACCAACTCATTAAGCATCTGCTCATAGGGGATGCCGGTGCCGTAGCCTTCAATCGTGCCCCAGGAGCAGGGGGCGTTAGCAACTTTGATCATCCTTTAATCTCCGCAACCTCGACCGGCCGCCCTTCTTTGAGGCTTCTGGTAGCCGCATCCGCCACCCTCAAAGACTCGACCGCATCCTCCGGGCCAGGGCTCGGCGTCTCGCCTTGTCTGACGGCATCGACAAAGGCTTGCAGCTCTATCCGATAGGCGTCTTTGAAGCGCTCCAGGAAGAAGTAGTAGAAGTCGCCGTGGATTCCGTCCTTATCGTAGCGCCAGACCTTGGTGGCGCGCTCATCTTCGGTTAGGAGCTTGCCTTTCTCACCGTGGACCTCAACCCGCAGATCGTAGCCGTAGATGGTGCGGCGGGTGTTCATCAGCACGCCGAGCGCACCCGAGGCAAACTCGATGGTCAGGATGCTGGTGTCAACGTCGCCATACTTGGCGTAAGCTGGATCGATCAGTACCCGTCCCAAGGCGGTGACCCGCTTGATCTCCCCGACTACGAAGCGGGCGGTGTCGATATCGTGAATGATCGAGTCGCGGTAGAAGCCACCAGAAGCGGCGATATAGGCCTCCGGCGCGGGGCCAGGGTCGCTGGACTGGCTGCGGAACAGCTCGACTTTGCCGATCGCGCCGGCCTTGACCGCCTTGGCCACCTCGGCGTAACCGGGATCGAAGCGGCGATTGAAGCCGATCTGGAAGGGGATACCTGCTGCCTTAACCGCCCTCATCGCATTGATGGTCTCCTGTAAATCAAGGGCGACAGGTTTCTCACAAAAGATCGCCTTGCCCGCCGCCGCGGCCAGCTTGATCTGCTCGGCGTGAAGGTTGGTTGGTGAAGCGATCAGGACGGCCTCTACCTCGGGGTGTGCTAAGGCTGCGGCTACCTCCTGGGTAGCTGCTGCGCCGCCATAAGCCGCTCTCTTAGCGGCGTCCAGGTCAGCATCCATCACGATCACGAGTCGAGCGCCGTCCACTGCGCCCGCCAGGTGCTTAGCGTGCAAATTGCCTATGCGTCCGGCGCCGATGACGGCGAAACCTAGGGAGGTAAGTGTCGACATAAGCTTGCTGGATCACTCTCTCTCGCAAGGGGGTATTGGTTTTTAGTTGTTGGTGATTGGTGCGTTTGGGTTGAAAGTAACCAACAACTAACGACCAACAAGCTGCTTCTTCCTCAGGCCCTCGTACTGCTGACGGGCCGCCTTAACCGCCTCCTGCTCCGTTACCTGCGCTACCGGCACGTCCCACCAGCCTTCGAAACCGGGGACGCGCTTTTCGGGATCTACCGGCACGACGATGACCGTGACGCGGTCCGCACCTTTGGCCTTCTTGAGCGCCTCTTTGAGCGAAGCCTCGTCCGGTGCGTAGAGCGCTGTCGCCCCCATCGCCTCGGCATGCTTGACGAAGTCTACCGGCACGTAGTCGCCATCGGTCCGGCCAGTCTGAGGGTTGCGGTAGCGGAGTTCGTTGTTAAAACTGGGCGAGCCGCAGCTCCGTTGCAAGCCGTGAATCGACTGATAGCCGTGATTATCGATCAACACGATGGTTAAGCCAAGCCCTTCGGCTACTGCCGTGACGATCTCCGAGTTCATCATCAGGTACGACCCGTCGCCAATAAAGACCACCACCTCCCGTTCTGGTTCGGCCAGCTTGACGCCTAGGCCGGCTGGGATCTCGTAGCCCATGCAAGAGTAGCCGTACTCAAGGTGATAGGCCTTAGGCTCTTCAGGGCGCCAGAGCTTTAGGAGGTCGCCGGGCATGGTTCCGGCGGCGCAGATCACCGTGGCCTGGCCGCCAAACGTGTCGTTGGCGAGGCCGATCACTTCGGATTGGGCAAGGTTGTGTGGCTCTTTGACCGTGCGAAGGTCGTCCACCAACCTATCCCACTCGGTCCTGAGGCGCGCCAACTCGTCGCGGTACGCGCTGCCGGCGCCTTGATACCCGGCCTTGTTGAGTGCGAGATGGAGGTGCTCGAGCCCTCGTTTCGCGTCGGCAATGAGGGGCAACGCCCGCAACTTATGCGCGTCCGGCGGCACCACGTTGAGCCCGATGAACTTGACCTCAGGATGAGCAAAGGCCGTTTTGGAAGAGGTCACGAAGTCGCCTAACCGCGTGCCGATAGCGATGACGAGATCGGCCTCCCGCGCCAGGCGGTTAGCGGCCAGCCCGCCGTTGGTGCCGACCGGCCCGGCGTTCATGGGGTGGTGCCAGGGGAGCGCGCCCTTGCCGGCTTGTGATTCCACCACGGGGATGCCAAAGGTGTCCGCGAAGGCTTGTAGCTCCTGGGTTGCTTCGGCGTAGATGGTGCCGCCGCCGGTGACGATCAGCGGACGCTGCGCCTTTTGCACAAGTCTGACAGCCTCTGCCACCAGTTCCGGCTCAGGGCTGGGGCGCCGGACGCGCCAGACGCGCTTGGCAAAAAAGCTCTCGGGCCAGTCGTAGGCCTCAGTCTGCACATCCTCTGGGAGCGCTACGGTGACCGCGCCCGTCTCAGCCGGGTCGGTCAGCACCCGCATGGCTTCGGGGAGGGCAGCGAGGAGCTGCTCGGGCCGGGTGATGCGGGTAAAAAAGCGCGAGATGGGGCGGAAGCAGTCGTTGATACTGGCGTCGTGTTCGGTGGGATGCTCGAGCTGCTGCAATACCGGATCGGGGACGCGGTTAGCAAAGTAGTCGCTGGGGAAGAGCAAGACCGGCAGGCGGTTGACGGTCGCCCCGGCTGCGGCGGTCAGCATATTGCTCGAGCCCGGCCCGATGGAGGCGGCGCAGGCCAAGGTGGCAAGCCGGTTCTTGTGCTTGGCGTAGGCGGCAGCCGTATGGACCATAGCCTGCTCGTTCTGCGGGCGGTAGGTGGGGAGACCGACCGTATTGCCTAGCTCCTCTAACGCCTGCCCCAACCCCGAGACGTTGCCGTGGCCGAAGATCGCCCACACCCCAGGGATCAGGCGCTGCACTTGGCCGTCGCGCTCGCTGTATTGCGCGGCCAGAAACTTGACGATGGCCTGAGCGACCGTATAGCTTCGCCGCGCCGCACTGATCAGGTGTATGCTCACGTGTTCTCCTTTCGACCGAACGCTTGAACTTTAACCAACGCTCCTGTCTCCAGCGAGTGCTGGGCGGCGAGCGCCAGTCTCAAGCTCTCCCTGGCATCTTCCGGGCCGGGGGTAACCGGACGGCCGGCGCGGACGTTCTCGGCAAAAGCGCGTATCTCGGCGGCATAGGCTTCCGGAAAGCGCTCTTCAAAGTTGCGCGGATAGTCGTGCCACACGCCGTCCTCACCCAAGTACGTAACGAAGTGCTGGCGCTCTTTTTCGATGCGGAGGCGCCCCTTTTCGCCCCACACCTCGACCCGGATGTCATAGCCGTAGGGGGCGCGAAGCGCTACCTCGACCGTTCCCACTGCGCCGCTGATGAATCTGAGAGTGGCTACCGCGGTGTCAAAGAGGCCGTGCTCGGCCAGTTCGGGGTAGGCGAGCGCGCCGCCGCTGCAGTAGACCTCGGCCACTTCGCCGAGGAAAAAGCGCGCGCTATCTAGGTCGTGGATCCCCATATCCACCATCAGTCCGCCCGAAGTTTTGAGGAACTTCAAGGCCGGCGCCGCCGGGTCGCGCCCGACACCTTGAAACCCCTCGAGCGCACCTAGTTCGCCCGCTTCAATCCGGCGCTTGGCTTCGAGATAGGCGGGGTCGTAGCGGCGCTGAAAGCCGACCTGGCAGGGCACCCCCGCGCGTGCGACCGCTGCTACCACCCGCTCGGCAGCCACTAGGGTGTCGGCCACAGGCTTCTCCACGAAGATGGCCTTGCCCGCTTGCGCGGCCCGCGCCACCACCTCGGCATGAGTTGGGGTGGGGGTAGTGACGATAACGGCCTCCACGCCGGGATCTTGCAGCACCGCCGTTAACTCCGTGACGGCCCGCGCGCCGAAGGCTTGGGCCACCTGCGCGGCGGCTGCCATTTTGTTGTCGCAGACCGCTACCACGTTCACGCCCTGCACCCCGGCTAACACCCGGCCGTGGGTCATGCCCATACGGCCCGCGCCTATCAGTGCGACATTTAAGTGTTTTAACACATCAACTCCGAGAAGATGCGGCAGCCAGTGCGGCGCCATGGCGAGCCGACTCAGCTAGCTCGGCCTCGAGCGCCTCGAGCTCTTCCTGACCCGCCATCATGCTTAGGATCGCTTCGCGCGGCACTTCGCCCTTGGCAAAGGTTCCCAGCGAACGCCCGCGCTTTAACAGCGTAAAGCGGTCAGCGACCGGATAGGCGTGGTGGACGTTATGGGTGATGAACACTACGCCGAGTCCACGCGCCTTGGCCTGAACGATGTAGCGCAGCACCACCCCTGCCTGCTTGACGCCGAGCGCACTGGTAGGCTCGTCCAGAATCAGCGCCTTCGCCCCGAAGTAGACCGCACGCGCGATGGCAACGCACTGGCGCTCGCCCCCTGACATGGTCCCCACCGCTTGCGAAGGGTCGCGGATATCGATCCCCATCTTACTCATCTCTTCACGCACGGTTTTTTCGGCAAAGGTCAGATCGAAGTAGCTAAAGAGTCCCCAGCCCTTGGTCGGCTCGCGTCCGGTAAAGAAGTTGCGCGTGACGCTCATAAGGGGTTGCACCGAGAGGTGCTGGTGGACCGTGGCGATACCGGCATCGAGTGCATCTCGCGGCGAGTTGAAGACGACCTCGTGACCCTCGACTAAAAGCGTACCCTCGCTCGGCTTGTGGACGCCCGAGAAGATCTTGATCAGCGTGGACTTCCCGGCACCGTTATCGCCCAGGAGGCAGTGCACTTCGGCGGGATTCACCGCAAACGAAATGTCTTTAAGCGCGATGACCGAGCCAAAGTACTTACTGACTCGCCTGGCTTCGATAAGGGGCGTCATGGCAGCAACCTCGTTTTTAATGTAACCTGGTCCTTATCCCTCACTTCGCCACCGTAGCCCGGTGGCGGATGTAGCGGTTGACCAAAACGGCGATAAGCAGCATCACGCCGAGGAAAACCTGGAACCAGTCAGTGTTGACCCCGGTGAAGAAAATACCTTGCTGCACCATGCCGAAAATAAGCGCACCGAAGGTCGCCCCGATGGCCGAACCGTAGCCGCCGGTGAGCAGCGTGCCACCAATCACTGTGGCGATAATGGCCTCGAACTCCTTGAGGCGGCCGCGGGCGACGTCGGCGCTGCCCGCCGCAAGCACCTGCAGTGTTGCGAAGATAGTCGCCGCAACCGCAGTGCCAATAAAGAGGATGATCCGCACGCGCTGTACCGGCACGCCGGCGTTGCGGGCCGCCTCAGGGTCGCCGCCGGTGGCGAAGATCCAGTTGCCGAAGCGGGTGCGCAGCAGTATCCAGGTGGCCAGTATTGTCAGTGCAAGCCACCAGTAGATCGAAACCGGCAGGCCGAACAGTGTTCCAGAGAAGAGGAAAGCCAGCCAGTCGCCCTCGGCTTGGGGGTGGAGGCCGGGGACCTGGGTGCGCCCGGTGATCAGCCTGGTAAAACCGATGGTGGCACCCCTTAAGACAAAGAGGAGGGCGAGCGTAACGATAAACGAGGGGAGGCCGGTGCGATTCACCAGATAGCCATTGATAAAGCCGACCAGCCCGGCGAAAGCGAAAGCGAGTAGGATAGCCGCCCACATCGGCCAGCCATACACCACGACCGAGATGGCTATAACCATGCCTGCTGCGGCTATCATTGAGCCGATGGAAAGGTCGAACTGACCGCCAATCATTAGTAGCGACACGGCGACCGCTAGGATGCCGAGCTGAGCAGAGACCTCGAGCCAGCTTACGATCCCGCGGGAGCTGAGAAAGCCGCGATCGCCCGCGACCAGACTAAAGAAGGCAAAGACCAAAATGGCACCCACCACCGCACCGAGTTCAGGTCGGGACAGGAGCTTATTGACGATACCGACTTTGCGGACGCGTTCGTCGGTGATTGGTTTAGCTCTGGTAGCCACGCATACCTCTACCTCTTGTGGAGTAGGGGCGGGGGGCACCCCGCCCCTGCGAGTACAGACTAACGGATCCCCCGCGCAGCCAGTTCGATGACTTGCGCGGCGGTCTCGGGGGTGACAAAGCCCGGCCCGGTCAGTATCACCTCACTGCCGGGCAGCAGGCCGTACTGGATATAAAGGGTTAGGAAGACGATGGGCAGATACCCTTGCAGGTACTGCTGCTGGTCAATGGCAAACGCCATGTTGCCTGCCACGAGCGTCTCTAAAATCAGCGGCGACAGGTCGAAGGTGCCAAACACCACTTGACCAAGGCGACCGATCTGCTCGAGCGCCGCAATGGTCGGTTCGGCGCCGAGGGGGCCGAGGGCGAGCACGCCGTCGATGTCTGGGTTGGCGCTAAGCGCTGCCATCACGGCGCTGCGAACTTCGACCGGGTCGGTGCCGACCGCCAGCACGGAGGTGCTGGCGCCTTCACCGAGTCCGTCTTGGAAGCCCTGACAGCGCAGGTCGAGCGCTACGTTGCCGACTTCCTGATTGACGCAGATGGCGATCGTCACGCCAGCAGCCGCCATCCGCTGGCCCGCCCCGAAGCCTGCCTCATACTCGGTCTGGCCCACGTGGCGGAGCACGCCGAGCCCTTGGAACACGTCGCTGCCGGAGTTCATCGAGATGACCGGGATCCCCTCTGCGACTGCTGCACGGATCGAGCGCCCGAGCGCATCGGCGTCGGGGATGGAGACTACCAGGCCGTGAGGCCGTGCCGCTATCGCCGCATCGATAAGGTGCGCCATGCGCGGCATGTCAAAGATCTCCGGGGCGAGGTATTCGACGCTTACGCCCATGTCTGCTGCCGCCTGATCGACGCCGTTTTTCACTACCGACCAGAAGGGGTCGGCGGCGGAACCGTGGCTGACAACGATGATTCGGATATCAGCCCGCGCGGGGCCCTGCGCAAACGCCAAGCCAAAGGCAAGTAGAGCACTGAACAGCAAAAGACGCTTCACCTTAAAACCTCCCAATTCAGACTGCGCCCGCCCATCACTGCGGCCAGGGCGCCAAAGACGCTTTCACCATAAAACCCAATCCCCATGACGAGCTAGCTAGGACGACCGGTGACTTTTGAGCTGCAGGGACACCTCCTCGCCTGCCATGCGCAGGGCTCCATTGAACCTTATAGTTTTTGATTATAACAAGCTCACTTTCGTTTTGTCAACACCCGTAAGGCTTTATCTTTTGAACGAAAGTTCACTTGGTGCTATACTCACCGTAAGGCAGGATTTAGGGAGGTCGCATGATCGCGAGCCACAGCGCGTTTGAACTGAGCAGCCGACAACAGGAGATGCTCGAGCGCCTCGAAATACAAGGGCGGGTGAGCGTGGCCGAGCTAGCCACGGCTCTTAAGGTCTCAGAAGTCACCGTGCGCAAGGACTTACAAGAGCTGGAAAGCTTTAGCCTCCTCAAGCGCGTGCATGGCGGGGCTGCCCTCGCCCACCGTTCCAAGTTCAACCTCTCCATTGGCGACAAGATCGGCAAAGAGAGTGCCAGCAAGCTGGCGATTGCCAAGCGTGCGCTAGCATGCATCCACGACGGCGATACCCTGATCCTGGATGCGGGCAGCACCACTTTGGCGCTGGCGCGCCTGTTGCCAGGCCGGTTTCAGGGGCTGACTATTATTACCAACAGCCTGCCGATTATCGCCGAGCTGTCGCGCTTTGACCGCTTCGAGCTGATCTCGCTGGGCGGCATGGTGCGGCTGCATAGCCTGGCCATGATCGGGCCGCTGACGGTGGCCTCGCTGAAGCGCTTGCACGCCGACCGGGCCTTTTTGGGCGCGACCGGAGTGACCTTGGAGCGCGGCCTCTGTACCCCTAACATCATCGAAGCCGAGACCAAGGCCGCCATGATCGCCGCCGCTACCGAACGGATCGCCCTGGTTGACCACACCAAGGTAGGCCAGGCGAGCCTAGCACCCTTTGTCGGCTGGGACCAGCTTCATCGCTTCATTACGGATCTACCGCTGCAGATCGAGCTTGCCGAGGAGCTTAAGGCGCTGGGCGTAACGGTGCAGGTTACCTCTGCCGAGGAGGGCTGAGGCAAGTTTAACCTTTCACTGCGCCTCGGGTCAGCCCGGAGACCAAGAACCTCAGCGCAAACGCGAGACGGAGTTTGTCAAATGCCGCTTAGGTTGGTGGATAAAAGCTGAGGTGGTGAGCACGTTACCCTAGCGGCGCGCCTAGGGCGTTATGATAGCGCCTTGGTGAGTACGCCAGCCGCTGTCTCCTCGCAACGCCTGCTCGGCCTTCCGGCTGTGGCGCGGCTGGCACTGTTCGTGCGCCAGGGCGGCCCGGCGGTGCTGCTGACGACCGAGGAGCGGCTGGCTCTGTTTTGCGACGGCGGAGTGTTTGGCGCACCGGCCAGCATCAATCCGACGCTGAGCGATTGGCCCACCAAGCGCGATAAGGTAGTGCTGAGCGTAGCGCAGGCGCTGCAAGCCTTCCCCGCTGAGCCGGAGCAGTTCGCCTTGACCCTTGGCCTGGGCCAACGCATAGCGCGCGAGGCGCTTTCTTCGCGGCTGCTGGCCTTTGGCTACGCCCGCGACGAGCTGCCGGGCTTTGGCGTGCGGGGCGACACCGTTACCCTCTACCTAGACGCCGAGGACGAAGCCAAGACCGTTCGCTTAGAGTTCCTTGGCGATGAGCTTGAGACGCTGAGCCATCTCGGCCAGCCGGTTAAGCAGTTCATCCTAACGCCGCGAGCAGGGGTGGTACTCCCGGAAGCGACGAGTGTGCTGTTAGCCCACCTTCCCGGCACGGTCTATCTGGACAGCCCTGAGCTGTTTGCCGGTGAAGAGATCGATGCAGTGCGCCTGGCCTGGCTGTGGCAGCACCTGGCCCAGCGCGAGGTGCTCTCGTTTGGCCGCGACTCGCTGAGCCTGTCCGAGGGGAAGGTAGCGCTCGAGCCCATCCCCTACTATCGTGGCAAGCTCGGGGAGTTTGCTAGCGACCTCATAGCTTGGCTTCGGGATGGCTATAGCGTGTCGCTGCTGCTGCGCTTCGAGCGGACCGGGCACTATTTAAGGGACAAACTGCTAGGCGGTATCGAGGCCGAGTGGCGCAGTAAGGTGACTTTTACGCCGGGGGTGCTGGGCCTGGTGCTCGCTAACTGCCGGGGGGGCTACTGCGATGATGCGCGGCGCGAGGTGGTGATTACCGAGGAGCTGCTGTATGGCTACCAAGGTACCCGCCAGGTCAAGCGCCTGCCCGGCAAGCGCGTGCAGGATGCCGTTCATCTGACCATCGGCGATTACCTGATCCACCCCGATCACGGCATCGGCCGCTTTCTGGGGCTTAGCCCGCGGCAGGTGATGGGCATCACCCGCGACTATTTGATCTTGCAGTACGCCGGGGAGGGGAGACTCTATCTGCCGGTCGAGCAGCTGCCGCTGTTGCGCCGCCACCCCGGCACCACCGACGACCCGCCGCGCCTCAGCACCCTGGGCACCAATGAGTGGGCCAGGGCGCGCGAGAAGGCGCGCGTTAACGCTCAGGAGCTGGCGCTGCGGCTGATTAAGACCTACGCCGAGCGGCAGGCGACCTCCGGCCTGGCGCTGCCGGAGCTACCCGACTGGGACCCGCTGATAGCCGAGAACTGCCCCTTTACGCTGACCCCGGATCAGGCCAAGGCGGTAAGGGCGACGCTACACGACATGGCCCGCCCGGTGCCGATGGACCGGCTGATTAGCGGTGATGTGGGCTTCGGCAAGACCGAGGTGGCTATCCGCGCCGCTCACCGCGCTGTTGGTCATGGCAAGCAGGCGATCATGTTGGTGCCTACCACGGTGCTGGCCGCGCAGCACTATGAGACTTTCCGCCAGCGCTTTGCCGGGTTGCCGGTCAACGTGGCGATGCTGTCGCGCTTTTCGAGCGACCGGGAGGCTCGAGCCAGCCTCGAAGGGCTAAGGCTGGGTAGTATCGATATTGCCATCGGCACCCACCGCCTGCTGGCCGATGGGGTGGTGTTTAAGGACCTGGGCCTGCTCGTCATCGACGAGGAGCACCGCTTTGGAGTAGCGCAAAAGGAGCGTATCAAGGCGCTTAAAGCTAACGTCGATGTGCTGTCGCTATCGGCTACGCCTATCCCCAGGACGCTGTATATGAGCCTGGTGGGGCTGCGCGACGTGTCGCAGATTATGACCCCGCCCGAGGGGCGCAAGCCGATTCAGACCGTGTTGCAACCATACGACCCCTTAGTAGTGCGCGAGGCGGTGATGGCGGAGCTGATGCGCGGCGGGCGGACCTTCTACATCCACGACCGCATCGGCTCGATGGGGGCCAGGGCGCTCTTTTTGCAGCGGCTGGTGCCCGAGGCGCGTCTTGGGGTAGCGCACGGCCAGATGGCCCCTGATGACCTCGAGGAGGTGATGCTCGCTTTTCAGGACGGCGCTTATGACCTGCTCTTAAGCACCACCATCGTGGAGTCAGGGCTCGATATTGCCGGAGCCAACACGCTCATCATCGAGCGGGCCGATAAGCTCGGACTAGCGCAGCTCTATCAGTTGCGCGGGCGGGTAGGGCGCCGCGAGACCGAGGCCTGGGCCTACCTGCTCTATCCAGGGCGGCTCACCGAAGCGGCACAGCGGCGGCTCTACGCCGTGGCCGAACTTAACGATCTGGGGAGCGGCCACCTGCTGGCCGAAAAGGATATGGAGATCCGCGGCGTCGGCAACCTGCTCGGCCCCGAGCAGCACGGGCATATCAGCGCGGTTTCGCTGGAGGTCTACACCGAGATGCTGGCCGAAGAGATCGGCAAGCTCAAGGGCGAGGCGTCTAAGGAGCCGGTGCGGGTTGCTATCGACCTGGCGGTCGATGCCCGCCTGAGCCCTAGCTACATGGCCGATGATGAGGTGCGCATCGCCTACTACGGGAGGCTAGCCGAAACCAACAGCCTAGCTGATATCGGCCGCCTTCAGAACGAGCTACGCGCTGACTACGGCCCGCTCCCTAGCGAGGTCAAAGCCTTTATCGAGCTGGCCAAGCTGCGCCTCTTGGCGGCGCAAAAAGGTGTGGTGACCATCAAGGAGCACCTGACCGACATTCAGCTCAGCTTTGCGCAGGAGGCTATCGACTACGATGCGCGCAGTCTTAAACGGCTGCCGTATGCAGTTGAACCGACCCGCTACCCGCCGGGTTTTAGCCTCAAGAAGCGCGGGCTAAAGTCTGACGAGCTGCTGCGGGCGCTCAGTGAGGTGCTGTATCTCTGTGCGTGAGGTATAAGATGAGTCAGCCCAAACTTTTCGGCGAAGCGTGTAGCGTTAATCCCCCCGGCCTGCGGCCTCCCCCCTTATCAAGGGGGGTTGGGGGGATTATCAAGCCCCCCCAAACAAGGCTATTCTCTTAAGAACCGCCACGTCCAAACGGCAAAGGGTGCCTTAGCACCCCTCGCCGACAAGCGCTAACACTTAAACGCTTAGAAGTGGTAGTTAAAGCCGAGGCGCCCCACGAAGCCGACGCCAAAACTAGGAGCAAAACCCAGCGACGGGCCGAGTTCGGCGAAGATGCCGCCGGGGGCAAAGCCGATGTCGCCTAGGCGGTATTCGCCGCCCACGAACAGCGCCAGGCCGAAGCCAAAGCCGGCCGCACCGCCGAAGGTGGCATAGGGGCCGCCGCCGCCGTAGACCGCTATGGGTTGGTCAAGCTCAGCCGGAATAGCTACCAGTACATCGGCGCCAAGACCGAAGGCACCGGTATAGGTGAAGCTGCCGTTAAGGCGCAGATCGATACCCTGGCTGATAGCGTCGTTCAAGCCGAAGTGCAAGTTAAAGCCGGGGAAGCCGCCGGACACACCGACCCAGGAGCCGGCCAAGTCTTGTGCCTTCGCCACGCTCAGGCTGAGCAAAATTACCGTGATCAGGGCTAGCAGTTTGCGCATAGTGTTCCTCCAAGGGTAGGGGCGGACCCCATTGATAACCTTTATATCACACCAGCTACCGCTTTCACAAGTTAAATCTTTGGCTTTTTGACTTTGACAAATTGCACCATTGGTGCGGGCTGTTTCCAAGATGGGCTTAAGGTGCTAGCCCGGTGGTATCGAAGTGCTCAAAGGCCGCGTTTACAAGCGCCTCGACTTCGGACTGCAACTGCTTGAAGCGGCCAATCAGGCGCTTGCCCTGCTTAGACAGGTTACTGCCGCCGCCGCCGGGGCCGCCCACCGTGGTCTCTACCAGCGGGTAACCGAGCGCTTCCTCGACGCGCCGCAGGCGGTTCCAGGCGGCGCGATAGCTAAAGCCGGTCGCTTTGGCGGCTTTGGCCAGGCTGCCATGGGCCTCGATGGCCGCCAGCAGGCGGGCGGTACGCGGCCCCATCAGGTAATTCCCCTGTTCGTCTTCCAACCAGAGCTTACTGTGCGCCTTAATCACGTCCGCGGCTCCGCTCCTGATAACGCCGCAACGTGTTGCGGGGCTGGGGGATAGCCCGGTTGCATGGTGGTACATCGCCATGTCGGGCGCGATAAGCGGCTAAGAGCGCGGCCTCCTCGGCCTGCGGCACGCGGCTGAAACGGTAACGCCAATAGAACAGGCTCCCAGCTATGCACGGGTTATGCTCGAGGTGAGCGCGGATGCGGTTAGGGACATCCCGCGCTGATTGGCCGATGTAGATAAGCTGCTTGTCGGCATCGGCCAGCTCATAGACGCCGGGCAGAGCTTCGCGCCCGCGTGGAGGCGGGAGCGCCGCGAGTCTGCGCCAGCGGGCCGCAATCGGCATAGCTCACTCGTACCCCAGTTCACGCAAAGCTTCGGGATCCTCGCGCCAGTCGCGGCGCACCACTACCTCCAGATCGAGGTAGACACGCTGAGACAGGAATACTTCGAGCTGTTTGCGGGCGGTCCGTCCGATCTCCTTGATCATGGCGCCGCCCTTGCCCAGGACGATCATCCGGTGGTTAGGTTTCTCGACCCATAGTTCGGCTTGCAGATATGTCGGCTCGCTCGGCTCCGCCGGGTCGCGCCACTCCAGCACCTGCACCGCTACGGCATAGGGGAGCTCCTGGCGCAGGTGAATCATAGCGCTTTCGCGGATCAGCTCGGCGGCCCACATCTCGCGGGACTGATCGCTGCGGATATTGCTGGGGAAGAAAAAGGGGCCGACTGGGAGCTGTTGCAGCAGCTCATCGCGCAGCGCGTAGACCGCTTCGGGGTCGTTCAGGGCGCTTAAACTTAGCACCTTGGCTGCGTTAGGGAGCAGCTCGCGATAGAGCCTTAAGGCTTCGTCGGGGTACTTGGCGGCATCGACCTTATTGCCGATTAAGTAGATCGGGGTGGCCGGGTCGATCCCCTTGAGCAGCCGCGCTACGTCTTTGTCCTCTTCGCTGGGCGGGCGGCGCAGATCGACTACCCACAAGGCGATATCGACGTCGATCAGGGCGTTTCTCACCTCGCGGTTCATGTAGTCGCCCAGGGCATCTTTGGCACGGTGCAGCCCTGGTGTGTCCACAAAGACCAGTTGGCGGTCATCCTGAGTGTAGATGCCGCGCACGCCGCGCCGGGTGGTCTGCGGTTTGGGGGTAATAGGCGCTACCTTGACGCCCAGTAAGGTGTTGAGCAAAGTCGACTTGCCGACGTTAGGTTTGCCCAAGATGGCGATAAAGCCCGAATAGGTCGCTTTGTGCTCTCCCTCAGTCATAAGCTAGGATACCTGTTTTGCCAGGGCTACAGCGGGATATTGTCGTGCTTTCTAAAGGGGCGCGCTTCGGTCTTGTGACCCAGCATCCGCAGATGCTTAACGAGCTGTCGCCGGGTGTCCTGGGGGTCGATCACATCGTCGATGTAGCCGCGTTCGGCAGCCCAGTAGGGGTTGTCGAAGCGCTTCTTGTACTCCTCGATCTTGGCCGCCTTGGCCGCCTCGGGTTTGGGCGAGTTGTTGATCTCGCGGCGATAGATGATGCTGGCGGCCCCTTCCGCCCCCATCACCGCTACTGCCGCCGTCGGCCAGGCCAACACCACGTCCGCCCCCATGTCGCGCGAGTTCATAGCCAGGTAGGCCCCACCGTAGCTCTTGCGGGTAATCAGGGTGATCTTGGGCACCGTCGCTTCGGCATAGGCGTAGAGCATCTTGGCGCCGTGCCGGATGATGCCGGCATGCTCCTGTGCCACACCGGGCATAAACCCGGTCACATCGACTAAGGTAACGATGGGAAGATTAAAGCAGTCACAGGTGCGGATGAATCTGGCGGCCTTGTCCGCGGCGTCGATATTGATGGTTCCGGCTAAGTGGCGCGGGTTGTTGGCCACGATCCCTACCGGCTGCCCACCGAGCCGCGCAAAGCCGCACAGGATGTTCCTGGCGAACTCCGGCTGTACCTCCAAGAAGTGCTTATCATCGACGATGGCCCGAATCACCTCGAGCATCGGATAAGGGCGCCGCTGATCGGGGTGGACGATGCTGTTCAGCTCGGGTGTCTCCCGACAATCGGGGTCTTGGGTCGGTTTATGGGGCGGCCTCTCTTTGGCTGACTGCGGCAGGTAGCTTAACAGCTCGCGGATCAGCTCGAGCACCGCCTGGTCGCCATCGGCCTCAAAGTGCGCCACCCCGGACTTGCGGTGATGCACCTCGGCGCCGCCTAGCGCTTCGAAGCTCACCTCTTCCTTGGTGACCGACTTAATCACTTCAGGGCCGGTGATGAACATGTAGCTGGTCCCCCGGCTCATCAGCACGAAATCGGTCAGCGCCGGGCTGTAGACCGCCCCGCCGGCGCAGGGGCCCAAGATGGCGCTGATCTGCGGCACCACCCCGGAGTAGAGGGCGTTGCGATAGAACACCTCGCCGTAGCCTGAGAGCGCGTCGACCCCCTCCTGGATGCGCGCTCCGGCGGAGTCGTTGAGCCCGATAATGGGCGCGCCGGTCTTGACCGCCAAGTCCATCACGCGGGCGATCTTCTGGCCGTGCATCTTGCCCAGGCTGCCGCCTAAGACCGTAAAGTCCTGGCTGAATACGAACACCGTCCGCCCGTTGATGGTGCCGTAGCCGGTGACTACCCCTTCGCCCGGCGCGTCGATGCCGCGCATCAACTCACCGCCCAAATGCTCGACAAAGACCCCTAGCTCCACGAACGAGCCCTTATCCAGTAGCGCCTCCAGGCGCTCTCGAGCGCTGAGCTTGCCCGCGTCGTGCTGCTTCTTAATGCGCTCTTCGCCGCCGCCGCGCAGCACGCGCTTGCGGCGCTCCTCCATCTCGGCAGTGAGCTCGTTCATCCAGGTCAAGGTATCGTCTGCCACGTAGCGCCTCCTTGGATGGCTTCAGAATACCCTAACCGAATCACTTAAAGCACCCCCGTCGGCCCCTTGACAACCGGCGCGTAGGAAGCTCTGTCGTGACAGGTTAGGGTGCCCCAGTGGCGCCGTCAGGTCGCCGGCAGTGCGGCGATTTGTGGTTTGATATGGTCGCGTGGCTCTGAACGACTTTCTGACCGAACTCCAAACGCTGCTGGCTCGAGCCGCCGAGCTCGAGCGCACCCGCCCCGACGCCAAGCCTGAAGCGACCACTCAGGACAAGCTGCTTACCCCCCTGCTCGAGGCACTCGGCTACGGCCCCGACGAGCGTACCCCCGAGGCGGGCATCAGGAGCCTGACCCTCAGCAAGGTGTGGGTGGACTATTTTCTCTTGCCCCAAAGGCGCAAGCCGCCCTGGCTGATGGTCGAGGCTAAGCCGCTGTGGGACAAGCACCTCTGGCAAGCCAACAAGGAGCAGGTCATCGAGTACTTGCGCAACTACGCGCTCGATGTCGGCAGCGAAGAGCCGGTGCCGTGGTTGGTGCTGACCAACTTCACAGAGTGGCACGTCCTGCGCTTAAGCGACCGCGAGCCCTTCTGGAGCTTCACCCTGGAAGACTTGCGCAACGCCGACTTCGCCGCCCTGGTCTACGAACGCCTATCGCGCGAGAACGTTCACTTAAACCGCCTCGAGGACTTCTACCGAGAGCGCCAGCGCGAAGGGCTGGGCGAGCAGTTTTTGCGCGACCTCAAGCTCTGGCGCGTGATCTTGGCCAACGGCATCCGCGCGTCGCACCCCGAACTCTCGCTCGCCGAGATCCGCGCGGCCTCGCACACGATTCTGCTCCGCTTTTTGTTCATCCGCCTGCTCGAGAACTACGGCCAAGAGCCCTACTACGTGCTGGGGCGGCTTTATAAGCATTGGACAGATACCTTTCGTAGCAAGCCGTTCATCGAGCAGCTTAGAAGCAAGTTCGACGACACCTGGGCCAGCTACAACACCGAGCTTTTTGCCAAGAATCCTCTCGTTGACAAGTTGCACGTGCCAAATGAGTATCTCGAGATGCTCGTCCTTCTCAATCCAACCCCCGATCCTGCCCTCGTGCCTATCACAGAGGGGCAAATCCTCGGCTTTCGCTCGGTCTACAACTACGACTTCACCACCCTCACCCAAGACGTGCTCGGCGTCGCTTACGAGCAGTTCCTGGCTCACGAACTGGTCGAGGAAGAGGGCGTCATCCGGGTGCTCGACAACCAGGAGACGCGCAAGCGCGAAGGGGTCTTCTACACCCCCCAGTACATCGTCAAGCACATCGTGAGGCGCGTGCTTTCCCCCCAGGTCGAGCCGCACCTCGAAGCGGCGCTGCGCCACCTTGAAGCGGGCGACCACCAGGCCGCCTACGCTGCGGCGGAGCGGATCCTGGAGGTGCGGGTCATCGACCCCGCCTGCGGTTCAGGTTCGTTCCTGTTAGGCGCTTTTGACTACCTCACAGGGGCGCTCGAGCACTACAACAAGGCCGTGAAACAGGCTTATCAGCGGAGCTGGACGAACAACGGCAGCGGCGGCCTCTTCGCTGGCGCCACGCCCACCGTCCCACCCAAGCAGCTCAGCTACCCCCACGAGCGCGTGCTTACCCAGTGCATCTACGGCGTCGACCTAGACCCCCAGGCGGTAGGCTTGGCCAAGCTCTCCTTGTGGACCAAGCTCCTGCGCAGCCACCCCAGCCAGTACGGCAAGCGTGGCGCGCCCCACGCGCAGCTCCCGGCGCTGACCTTGAATATCCGCAACGGCAACAGCCTGATCGGCGCTCTGGACCCCCCCGCCTTCGGCACCCCCCCTATTAGGGGGGGCTGGGGGAGGTTAAGCGAAGCCGCTCGCCTCGCCCATCAGGCCAAGAACGTCGACACACCCGCCGAACAGCGCGGCGACGTGCTGGCCAAGCTTGAAGCGATCATTGCCGACCTCAACCAAGCGCTACTGCCGAGCTTCTTGCCCTTCTTTGCCGCGAACGACACGCTACGCGAGGCCATCGCGCAAGTCGGCCTCGACGAGGGCAACGCCACCGTAAGCGCCGTGCGCCAGTATCTCATCACCGGCCAAAAACCCCGCGCTCTTGCCGACATCGAAGAGAAGACGCTCGCCGAACTCCTGGACGAACTCCGCGCCCAAGAGGCAGCGCTCGAAGAGGCCAGGCAAAAGCGCCCCTTTAACTGGCAGGTCGAGTTCCCCGACGTCTTCGACCCCGCCTTGCCCGAAGCGCAGCGCGGCTTCACCGCCGTGATCGGCAACCCGCCGTACTTCAACGTGGATGCCACTTTCGGCCGAGGGGCGCTCGAACTCGACTGGCTGCGCGCCGCGTATCCCGAGGTTTACACCGACAAGACCGACATCCTCTTCTACTTCTTCGTCCGTGGCCACCAGATCTTGCGCGCAGCGGGCGAACTCGGTTTCATCGTCTCGCGGAGCTTCCTGCAGGGCGACAAGTCGCGTAAGCTCAGGCAGTTTCTGGCCAGCAAGACGACGCTCCTAAGCCTGCTCGACTTTTTGGGCCACAAAGTCTTCAAGGCCGGTATCGCCACCGCCGTCGTGCATTGGCGCAAGGGCGCAGCGCCGGAAGGGCATGCGCTGGCGGCCCAGTTCGTGATGGACTTCGAGGCGGTGAGGCGGCAGCTCGAGCAGGGCCAGTCTCCAGCAGACGGCGCCGTCCGGGTCGAAGTAGCGCAGGCGGACTTGGGCGAAGACCGCTGGGTGTTGTCGCCGTACAAGGCGATCTTCGACAAGGTTGACTCAGCGGGTGCCAGGCTTCACGAGAGTGGTTTGGGATTTTTCTTGAAAGGCATTGACACCGGCCTGGACGAGGTTTTCGAGCAAGACTTTACCGGCCTGAAACCGCCCATCCCCAACGAATGGCTACGCCCTCGCATCAAAATTTCTGGTATTTTCCCGTTCGGCTGGGAGCCGCCGGACTCTCAGATTTTGTACATTTCGCGTAGCGTCGAGTGGGATGACTTGCCTACGCTGGTTCAACGCTATCTCGAGCAACATCGTTCTATTCTCGAAGAGCGCTCAGGCGTTCGTCGCGGCGATAATGCTTGGTATCAGCTCCATTGGCCTCGTGAGGGTGTTAAGGATGGTCAGTATTACACCCTCTTCAGCCCAAAGCTCTTTTTCCCACGCCGCGCCTCTTACAATCGTTTTGCGATAGACGAAACGGGTGAGGTCGGCTTCAAGAGCGATGTCGCTTCGTTTATCTACAGCCCTGACGAAGGCAAGTCCGCTGATTTATATGCCATCTGCTCACTCCTGAACTCCAGCGTCCTCAACTTCCGCTATCGCGCCTTGGGCGGTCCAGGCAAGCTCACCGGCAAGGGGATGTTCGAGTACTTTGAGAACCAGGTGGGCGATTTGCCCATCCCCGACCTCTCCACCGAGGACGAGCGGCGTCTGGGCGAACTCGGGCGGCGGGCGCACGAGCTGTTTCGAGAGCGCTACGCCCTGGTCGAAACGTACCAGCGCGTGCTCTACGGCCAGCTCCAACGCGAGGCGCCGTTTTGGGCCTATCACGACCCGGCGGGGCAGTACGGACACCTGGTCAGCTACACGAGCCCCGACCCTAACCGCGTAGGGCACCTGCTCGGCCTGCGGGTCGAGGCGACGGAATGGTCGGGCGAAGCCTTGCAAGGGTATACCCTCTGGGGTGAGGTGACCGAAGGGGAGGACTGGCGCGAGGGCGAGCGGGAGTGGGTGGTGCTGGCCGAGGTGGCGGTGGCGCACCAGGCGCTCAGGCGGATGCTGCTATTTAGGGCGCACTACCTGAGCGAGTTCGACGAGGGTTTCAAGCGGCGGCAGAAGTTCACGCAAGGGCCGGGCGAAAGGGTGCTCGAGGTGGCGCTGCGTTCGCTCGGGGCGCCCGTGTATGACGATGACGCGGTGCGGAACTTGCGGGTGCTGGAGAACCTGGACAAGCGGGTGATGGCGAGCGTGAAGAGTGAAGGACTGGAAAAGGTGATGCTCGAATTCAAGGCGGTAGAAGCCGAGATCGACGCCATCGCCTACTGCGTCTACGGTGTGGAGGCGCACCGCGCCGAGATCGAGGCGGCGCTGCGGGTGGTGTTGTGAGGGCGGGGGTGGAGTATAGTTAAGGGGAGATGAGCCTACTGGATGTAATCGGCCCGGTGATGGTGGGGCCCTCAAGCAGTCATACCGCCGGGGCTTGCCGCTTGGCCCTGCTGGCGCGCCACGCCCTGCTCTTCCCGCCTCACCAGGCGCGGCTCGAGCTGCACGGTTCGTTTGCCAAGACCGCCAAAGGTCACGGCACCGACCTGGCCCTGGCTGCCGGCCTGCTGGGCTTTTACCCCGACGACCCGCGCATCCCCGAGGCTGTCAAGCTCGCTCAGGAAGCTGGCATGAGCCTGGAGTTCGTCAGCAAAGACTTGGGCGATGTACACCCCAACACGGTGCGGATCACGCTCGAGAACGCTCAGGAGCGGCTGAGCCTGACCGGCTCGAGCCTGGGCGGGGGGGTGGTCCGCGTATTCAAGGTAGGTGAGTTCGACACCAACTTCTCCGGTCATCACCACACCCTGCTCGTCAAACACCAGGACCGGCCCGGCGTGATCGCCCGGGTAGCGCGGGTGATCGCCGACGATGAGGTTAACATTGCCACCCTCACCTCGACCCGCCTAAAGCGCGGCGGTGAGGCGTTGATGGCGCTAGAGATCGACCGGCGGCTGGCGCAGTATGCGCTGGATTACTTAACCCACCACCCCTATATTCACTGGATGCGCTTGCTGCCCGAAGTGATGAGCGGAGAGAAGGTCCCGGTATGACTCTTAACGAACTGGCCGAGGTCAGCCTCAGAGCCTCAGAAGCCGTCTTGCAGGATGAAGCGCTCAGCGGTGACGAGCGCCGCCAGCTGCTAGCGAAGATGTCGGAGCGCTTGCAGCAGATGCGCGACTCGATCGCCCGCGGCCTGGCCTCCAGTGAGCCTAGCCGCACCGGTATGGTCGGTTGGAACGCCAAGATGCTCTGGCACGCCCCGGACCTCCTCCAAGCGCCGCTGTTAAAGCGGGTGCAGGCCTACGCCATGGCCGTCAATGAGGAGAACGCCCGCATGGGCAAGATCGTGGCCGCCCCGACCGCCGGCAGCGCCGGTACCCTGCCGGGGGCGCTGATCGGCGTGGCCGATCACCTGGGGCTAGATGACGACGCGCTGGTGCTACCGCTGGTGTTAGCGGCAGGCGTTGGTAAGATCATCTCCCAACAGATGTTTATCGCCGGCTCGAGCGGCGGCTGCCAGGCCGAGATCGGCTCCTCGGCCGCCATGGCCGCTGCCGCAGTCTGCGAGCTGCTGGGTGGCAACGCTCGCCAGGCCGTTCACGCCGCCACCATGGCGCTGATGAACACCATCGGCCTAGTCTGCGACCCGGTAGGGGGCTACGTCGAGGTGCCGTGCGTCTCGCGCAACGCGTTTTACTCCGTCCACGCGGTGAGTTCGGCGCAGTTGGCGCTAGCCGGGCTGGAGTCGGTCATCCCACCTGATGAGGTCGTTTCGGCCATGGCTTCGGTCGGCCGGCTGCTGCCGCCGGAGCTGCGCGAAACCGGCGAGGGCGGCATCGCCGATACTCCGACCGGGCGGCTGATTGCGCTGAAGATGGCAAAAGTGTAGCCCTAAGCTCGTGTGACAGAGGTTGCCGTAACCTGGCTTGACGCGCCAAACGGGGCACAGGGGTAGAGTTGATTATGATCTGGCAGTGGCAGCTTGATCCCATCCCGGTAGCCGGGGTCTTCTACCTGGCCCTGGCCTATGCGTTGGGGGTTGGGCCGCTGCGCTGGCGCTACTTTCCCGAACCGTTCCCTCACCGCCACGCGGTGCGCTTTGGAGCGGGCATCGCCCTGTTTCTGCTGCTCTTAGTCTCACCGCTACACCTGTGGGCCGAGGTCTATCTCCTTAGCGCCCACATGCTGCAGTTCATGATCCTGATCTACGTTATCCCGGTGCTGATCTTGTCCGGCACGCCTGCCTGGCTGATCAGGCCGCTGCTCTTACACCGCTGGATCAGACCGCTGGCTCAAACGCTGACCCGCCCCTGGCTGGCGTTAGTGCTGTTTAACCTGATCTTTGCTATCTGGCATGTGCCGGCGTTCCTGCTGGCGGCCACCTTTAACGAGTGGCTCCACAGCTTAATGTACCTGTCGCTGTTTGGCGCCGCCGTGCTGATGTGGTGGCCTATTTTAAGCCCGCTCCCCGAGCTGCCGCGCCTCACCCCCGGCAAGCAGGTTATCTACCTGGCACTGCTGTTTTTGGCCCATACCCCGATCTCAGCCTGGATGGGCTTTGCCACCGATCTCCTCTATCCCTGGTACGCCCTGGCCCCGCGGGCGTTTGGACTCTCCCCCATGGAGGATCAGCAGCTCGCCGGCGGGATCATGGGGCTCTTCGTGATGCTGGCCCTGACTATTGCTGCTAGCATCGCCTTCTTCCAGTGGCTACGGGAGACTGAAACCAGCCGGGACGAGTCGGCGGCACCAGAGGCTTAACTAGAGGCGCGGCAGGCTTGCCGTCCGGGTCGGCTGCCGCAGCAAATAAGTGATGACGCCGAGGCCGATGGCGATGAGCAGCAGCCGCACCGCCAGCGTCTCCACGAAGAAGGCGGCACTGCTGCCGATAGCGAGGGTGATCATGCCGATAGCGATCACCTTGGCTCGCAACGGGATGCCTAAACCGGCCCGCCAGTCATGCAGCAATCGGCCGAAGAAGCGGTTGTTCAGCAGCCAGTTATAAAAGCGGACGCTGCCGCGCGCGAAGAAGTAAGCAGCCAGGATCAAGAAGATGGTGGTAGGCATGACCGGCAGGAAGGCGCCGATAAAGCCCAAGCTGACAAAGAACCAGCCCAAGATGATCCATAGCAGGCGGAGGCCGGGGTTCTTGGAGAGGTTGGTCTCATGGCTGTAGTCGATCATCCGCGACTCGGCTGTGCGGCGCGAGTCAGTCGAGCAGTTCATGGCTATAGCATACCGCAGCGTGATGGCAAGGGCGCCCGCCAAACTTTCATCCACCATCATCAAGCTGCGGTATCATGACCCCAGTGACGGTTCGCATGCACCCACCGGTAGAGGCGGCGCTTAAGCGTGGTGGCCCCGTAGTAGCGCTCGAATCGACGGTTATGACCCACGGCCTGCCTCGGCCTGAGAACTTGCGGCTGGCCCAGGAGCTGGAGGAGCTGGTCCGTGCTGGCGGGGGGGTGCCGGCGACCGTCGGGGTGCTGAGGGGCGAGTTGGTCATCGGCTTGAATGCCAGCGAGTTGGAGGAGCTGGCCAACCGTCTGGCCCACAAAGCCTCGCTGTGGAACCTGGCCGTCCTGGCAGCAGCCGGCCATAACGCTGGAACCACTGTTGCTACCACGCTGCACGCCGCTGCCATGGTCGGTATCAAGGTCTTTGCTACCGGTGGGATTGGCGGGGTCCATCCTGGCCTAAAGGTCATCGACGAGTCTGCGGACCTGCACGCTCTGGCCGGTCACCGTCTGGTGGTGGTATGCGCCGGTGCCAAATCGATCCTTAATATCCCCGCCACGCTCGAGCGCCTAGAGACGCTGGGCGTTCCGGTGATCGGCTACCGGACCGACTTCTTGGCCGGGTTTTACGTCCCTGAGACCCGTTACCCAGTGGCTGCCCGCCTCGATAGCCCGGAGGCTATTGCCCAGGCTCTGGCGGCTCAAGAGGCCCTACAGCTCCCGGCTGCGCTACTAGTAGCCAAGCCGGTTTCAGAAGGGCTAACGGCGCAGCAGCTTGAAGTCTGGCTAGCGCAGGCTCAGCGCGAGATCGGGGTGCATGGCAAGGATCTCACCCCGTACTTACTGGCCCGCCTGGCCGAGCTTTCGGCTGGGCGCACGGTAGCGATAAATCTGCGGCTACTTAAGGAAAATGTGATGTTAGCAACCGAGATCGCGGGCGCTTTGGCCAAGCCGAGGCGCCCACTATCCGTTACTTAAGGTGGATGCTAGATGAGTGACTCCCCCCCTACCCCCTCAGGGCAGCATCTTGGCGCACTGCTAGCTGAAGCGCGTCGCAGCAAAGGGCTCGAGCTAAGCGATGTGGCGGAGGTTACGCATGTCCGCAAGGAGTACCTCCGCGCACTCGAAGAAGGCCGCTATCAGGATTTACCGGAAGATGTCTACGCCCGCAACTTTGTTAAGCTCTATGCCCAGGCGGTGGGTTTTGACGAGCGGCAAGCCTTGCAACTGTTCTCCCAAGAGCGGCGTAGCACACCTGGGGTGGTCGCTGCCGAGCCCGAAGCTAAGCCCGAACTTGAGGTGGATCTGGTGGCAGCGCCTCCGAAAGAGCCGCGCCGCCTTGGCGCACTCTGGCAAGGCACCGGTCTGAGCTGGCTGGTCCCTAGCCTGCTGGTAGTCGGGGCGCTCGTGGGGGTGGCGGTATGGGCTTTTAACAGCTTACTCTTTCCGGCTAGCCCTGTGAGTCCGGCCCAACCAGAGGTTGTTGCCCCTCAGCCCCTTACTCCGCCGAGGGTCGAAAATCTGGTGCTGCTCTCTGTCACCTCCGACCCCCCAGGCGCCGAGGTGTCACTCGACGGTTTCGTCTTTGCCAACCCCACCCCTATCGTCAATGCGCCAGTCACGCCGGGCCGCGACCGATTGCTGCGGGTTGCGCTAGAAGGCTTTGAGACTTTCGAAGCACCGATAGATCTCACTTTTGATCGGAACCTCAGCGTCGCTCTGACGCCGCTGGCTACTGCCGAAGGGGCGGTAGGGGCACCCGTAGCTGCGGACAGCATCACCCTGGTAGTCGAGGCCACCTCCTGGCTCGAGGTCTACAGCGGCACCTCGCGTGGCGGCGGCGCTACGCTGCTCTTTCGCAACGTGCAGCCTGGCGAAACCCTCACCTTTCCACTGCCGGTCTTTTTGCACGTCGGCAACGCCGGCGGCATCGTGGCCTCGCTCGGTGGGCAAGAGATCGGGCGCCTGGGCGCGAGCGGCGAAGTGGTCGGCCGCGCCTTCACCGCTCCGTAAGCGGAGGTGCCCCGTGGCTAGCTATACCGGCGTAAGCTTGACGTTGTGATCTGGTTTCTAGCCCTTCATTCGCTCCGCCAGCGCCCTCTGCGCACCTTTCTGACCGCTTTGGGGATCGCTGTGGCGGTCGGCTCAACGGTCGTCTTCCTGTCGCTCGGCGAAGGGCTGCGGCAGGTGTTTGGCACGCAGATCGGCAATATTGGCCCGGAGCTACAGGTTAGTTATGGACCGTTTGATACCACTTTGTTTACCGCTGTCCCCGAGCTACCGCTTCACTACCGCGATGCCCTGTTGGCCGAAGAGGCGCGTTTCGGCATCCTTGAAGTAGTACCGCTGCTGTTCTTCTTGCGCGGCGGGCTGAGCCCGAGCACCTCGTTCATGTTTCAAGGGCTCCCGCCCGGCCAGAACCTTGCCGAGATCTACGGTGGATTTACTGTCCTGGAGGGTCGCGGGCTTAATGCCGAGGATCGCGATGCGCTGGTGGCAGTGGTCGGCCAGCAGGTCGCCGAGCGCAGTCGGCTCAGCCTGGGCTCAGTGCTGCGCCTCAACCCCCGAGTTAGCTTCGAGATCGTCGGCATCGCCAAATCGACCGGCGGGCTGATCGATAACGCCGTTTTGGTGCCGCTCCGCCCGCTGCAAGCCGCTATCGGCATCGAGGATCGGGTCAGCTTCTTCGCAGTGAAGCTGGCCGAACCGGCGCGGGCCACCGAAGTCGCCGAAGCCCTGGCCGAACGCTACCCTAACCTCAGCTTCCAGACCCGTGCCGATGTGCTGGGGGTGATCGAACAAGGGATCCGCGTCACCGATGTGGTGCGCTTAGGCATCAGCGTTATTGCGCTGGTGGTGGGGGCTATCGCTGTGGCCAACACCGTCTTGATGAGCGTCTTTGAGCGCACCCGGGAGTTTGGGGTGATCCGGGCGCTAGGCGCTAAGCCGCGCTTTTTGTTCGGACTGGTCTTATCCGAAGCGATCATCTTGAGCCTGGTCGGGGCGGGCTTTGGCGTGCTGCTGGGCCAAGGCGGTATCGCGCTGGTCAACCGGATAGCGGAGCACCTGATCGGGCTCGAGGTAGCGGCCCTGACTTTGCGGCTGGTGCTCTTTGCAGTAATGATCGCGATCGTCATGGGGCTGGCCTCCGGACTATTGCCGGCGGCTCGAGCGGCGCGGATTCCGATCGCTACCGCTATGGCGCGGGAGTAGTGAGTATCGTGCCGGGTCAGGCTTCACTGCACCACGCCGCCTAAGCGCGGTAGCATAGCTCATGTTGCGAATAACCGCCTTGCTGTTGGCGCTGGCGTTGTCAAGCGCCCTGGCTCAGCGCTTTGAATGGCGCGATGTGGTGCAGCGCATCGATATTCAAGCTAACGGCGAAGTCATCGTCAGCGACGAGCGCACCCTATGGACCGATGACGACTTCGGCGAGGCGTTTATCTGCGTTAGGCTTGAGTCCACGCAGCGCATCACCCTGCTCGACGGTTCGGGGGCCATCAGCCCAGGACCGCCGGCTACCGCCTTTACCCAGCCCTGCGAGGGCGGCACCGAGCTGGTAGTGCGCCAGGAGGTGCGGGTAGCAGAGCGTCGGGTTCGATTTGTCTACCGCCTGGAGGGAAGCATCGACGCCTATAGCGATGTGGTGCAGTGGTACTGGATCATTCTTGAGCAAGACCGCCCGCCGGTTAGCGGCTACCGGTTAATGGTCAATGCCCCGGGGTCGATGGCTGCACCGTTTGACGCTTACGTCCACCGCTTCGGCAACCCCGAGTTACCAACCGTTACTCTGTCTAACGACCGCTCGAGCCTAACAGTCAGCTTCAATCGCGTCCCGAGCGGCGATGGGGTGGAGATCCGTTACCTGATGGACCCGGTGCTCTTTACCGTGCGGGGCACGGAGCCGGGTTTTGAGCGGCTGCTGCGCGAAGAGGCCGAAATCGCCGGACTGATGGAGCGCCAGCGCCAGCTAGCGGTGCTGCGGGGCAATCCGGCCTGGGCTGTGATCGCGCTGGTGGTGCTGGGCTATTTAGCCCTGGGCATCTGGCGCGACTATCGGCGGTTCGGCCGTGAGCCCCAAGTCGAGACGCTGCACTACCACTTCGAACCCCCGAGCGACCTGCCGCCCGCCGCCGTCACCGCGCTGTCGAGTCAGCACTTCAGCAGTAGCAGCATGGGGGCAGCTTTCCACGCCACCATCATGGACCTGGCGCGGCGTGGCTATGGGCGCTTTACCTCACAGGGTCGCAGGTTCGAGATGGAGCTTAACCTTGAGAAGAGCGACGAGCCGCTCTTGCCCTTTGAGCGCGAGGTCTTGGGCTACTTAAAGAGCGCTGCGCAGGGCAATCGGCGAGGCGACCCGGCTAAGTTGGAGTTTAACGAGCTGAGACGCTACTCGGAGCGCCATGCCGGCAGCTTCATGAGCCGCTGGGCCAAAAAACCCCGCGACTGGGTCGAGCAGCGCTTAGGTGGCCCGCTCACCTCACCCGAGAGCCGCCACGCTGCCGCTATCTGGGTCTTTAAGGCGCTGCTGGGACTTGCGGTCTGCGGCCTGGGGGTCTGGCTAACCCTGGATGTGGCGCGCGTAGCCTTTATCGCGGCGGCTGCGCTCTGCCTGCTGCTGGCTATCGTGGCCGGGCTGGCCCTGCCGGCCTGGCGCCAGGAGATCGTCCCGGAGATCTACGGCTGGCAAGGGTTTAAGCGCACACTGTCCGACTTTAGCGTCATGAAAGACGCCCCTGATGACTTTTTCATGCTCTGGGACCGCTACTACTGTTACGCCGCGGCCCTGGGGGTGGCCCAGCAGTTCCTGCGCAACATCGCCAGGGCGGCGCCGCTACGGGGGATGGACGAGCCTACCCTGACCAGCCGCGCCGTATGGATGGGCGGACTGTCCAGCGGCAATTTCAGCAGCCTGTCAAGCTCGATTACCTCGCTCAGCAGCGCCCTCAGCGCTGCCTCAGCCTCGGCCTCGTCCGGCGGGTCGTCGAGCGGTGGTGGGGGTGGTGGCGGGGGTGGCAGGTCGGGTGGGCGCTGATGCCGTCAGCGCGGTTGCTATGGGCCTAAGCCGGTAAGGCTACACTAGGCAGTATGCTCCGTGCGCACCAGCTCAGCAAAATCTATCGCGATGCCGCAGGCGACATTACGGCGCTCAGCGACTTCAGCCACACCTTCGAAACGGGCCAGATGACCGCCATCATGGGGCCTTCGGGTTCTGGCAAATCGACGCTGCTTAACGTGCTGGCGGGCCTCGATACCCCGACCTCCGGCGAGGTATGGCTGAGTGAGGTAAACCTGGCGATGTTGCCTGAGCAGCAGCGGGCCGAGCTGCGGCTGCACAAGTTCGGCTTTGTGTTCCAGTCCTATAACCTGATTGCGGTCCTAAACGCCCAGCAGAACGTGGCCTTCCCGATGGGCCTAGCCGGGCTTAAGCCCAGCGAGCGCAACGAGCGCGCCTTGGCCCTGCTTCAGCGCTTCGGACTCGGCCCGCGAGCCGGTCACGCCCCGCATAAACTCTCGGGTGGTGAGCGGCAGCGCGTAGCCATCGCTCGAGCGCTGGCCAACAACCCTGATGTGGTCTTTGCCGATGAGCCTACCGGCAACCTCGACTCCAAGAGCGGCCTACGGGTAGCGGAGCTCTTAAAGGAGGTCGCTTATGAAGGGCGCTCGGTCGTTGTGGTCACCCACGACCACCGCCTGGCCAAACATGCCGACGTGGTATTACAGCTTGAAGATGGGCGGCTCAGCAACGCGATGCGACCGAACGCTGACATGGCCCTGGCCTAAAAAACCCCGTATTCTGGATCTATGACCAACCCACCGTTGGAGCAGTTGCTATCGCTGCGGGGCAAGCAGGCGCTGATAACCGGGGCCGCCGCAGGCATCGGCAAGGCTATTGCCGGACGTTTTGCTGAAGCCGGGGCGGAGCTGCATCTGGTAGACATTAACGCCACCAAGTTGGCCGCCGTGGCACAGGAGCTGTCGCAGCGCTTTGATGGCGTCAGGACGCATATCTTGGACTTGTCCGACAGATCAGCTATTACCGAGCTGTGGGCAGCCTTGGAAGGTCATGAACCCGAAATACTGGTTAACAATGCCGGTATCTATCCGACAAAGTCAACCCTGGCAGTAGATGAGGCTTTTTATCGCCAGGTGATGGCCATCAACCTCGACTCGGTCTTTTGGATGTGTCAGGAGATGATCGTTCGGCGCCTGAAGCGGGGCGGGATAATTATCAACATCGGCTCCATAGAGGCGGTGCTGCCGTTTAAAGATGGCATGGCCCACTACACTGCGAGCAAAGCCGGGGTGATCGCGCTAACCAGAGCCCTGGCCAAGGAGTACGCCAGGCACGGCTTCCGCGTCAATGCGCTGCTGCCGGGAGGCATCGTCACCGAAGGCACCGTCGCGGTAGCCAAGCAGGTCTTACAGTTTAAGCTGGGCCTGTTGAAGGTCGGCTACGACTTTCAGCAGCGCTTGCCGGTCGGGCGGGCGGGTCAGCCCGACGAAGTGGCTCGCATGGCTTTGGTGCTGGCCACCGACCTTGCCAGTTATGTTCATGGCAGCGTAGTTACCGTAGATGGCGGGTTTCTATCGGCGTAAAGAGCAAGCTACCGTCGGCAGCGGGCCAGATAACGGTGTCAGCGAATTCGCAAGCCCTTCGGATAGCGGTTTTTGACTATTCCCTGCGAGCGCTTGCCCCAACCGATAGGAAAGCCCGCCACGGTGACGATGAGCCAGCCCTCCTCACCGGCCTCGTCGAGCACGTCACCGGCCAAGTAGCGTGCCAGCCGCGGATCATCGGGCGCTAGCTCGAGCTTCCGCTGCGCACCGTCGCCGGTAAGGGCCAGTGCCAGCGCGTGTGAGGGCTCGAGCCGCCCCTTCTTTAAGGTGCCAAGCCATAATCCGGCGCGGAGCAGGCTGAGACCGCTGAGGCGCGGCAATTGCTCGGGTACGGCATAGAGCTGCTCGCCCTGCGCCACCAGCACCAGTTCCGGGACAGGGTCGCCGGCCAGCGCGGCGCTGACAAACTCGCGCCAGAGCGCCCGCGTCCCCCCCGGCACTGGGGTAACGGGCTGGTAGACCCGCGCCGGAGTGGCTCCCTCAGTCCGACGTAGCTTGGCCACGAAGTGGCCTTCGCCGATCTGGCGATGCGGCCAGAGCCGCGCTGCTTTGCCGAGTTCGGCGCTACGCCAGGATGTTGGCACCCACAAGGGCTCTCCCGGAGACACGCCGCTGAGTCCGGTAGGCACCAGCTCAAACTCGGGGTGCGCGGCCAGGAACTTGGCGATAACCTGTTCATTCTCTTCGGGTGCGAAGGTGCAGGTGCTATAGACCAACAGGCCGCCGGGCCTGACCAGATCGGCAGCCTCGGCTAACAGCGCCTCCTGCCGCGCGGCGCAGCCTAGCACCGCCGCTTCGCTCCAGTGGTCGCGGGCTTCCGGCGCTTTGCGGAACATCCCCTCACCCGAGCAGGGCGCGTCCAGCAGCACTCCGTCGAACACCGCCCCCCAGCCCTGGGCCAGCCTTGCTACCTCGTTGTTAGTGATGACGGCGTGAGCACCTCCCCAGCGCTCGAGGTTTTCACCTAGCGCTTTAAGGCGCCCTCGCACCACCTCGTTGGCTATTAGCACCCCCTTGCCCAGCAGCGAGAGGAGGTGGGTGCTCTTGCCACCCGGTGCCGCGGCTAGATCCAAGACCCAGTCGCCCGCCTTGGGGGCTAAGGTCTCCGCTACCGCCATAGCCGAAGGGTCTTGCAGGTAGTAGAGCCCGGCGGCGTGAAAAGGGTGCTTGCCAGGCCGTAACTCGTCGGGAATAACAAACCCCGTGGAGCACCAGGGGACTGGACTAATGGGCCAAG
>JAGXSO010000153.1 GCA_018333775.1 Truepera sp. | reverse complement strand
CCGCGGAACATCGCCTCGATCCGCTGGGGCAGGCCACAAGCTTCCGCTAGCCTGATCAGCAGTGCCAGTGTCTCATCGGTGATGCGGTGCTTGGAATAGTCGCAGTAAAGGCCTTGCACCTCGAGGGCCAACCGCTCGCCACGCTTGGGATCGGCTGCGAAGAGTTGGCGCAGATGCAGCTCCTTGATCTGCTGGTAGTGGGCTGTAAGAGCATGCCACTCAGGGCGTGCAGTTAGAATCTCGGTCATGCGTTAGCATATCGCGCTTTACGGCGGTCTCCAAGTTGGTAATCCGAGGGCATACTTAGCGCCACCTGAGCAAGCTTCTCAGCAAAACCTCACACCCGCTGCGGTACAGTAACCTGGGAGCATGGCCCGTCCTGCGGTTTACTCGCAGGATGCGCGTATCCGGCGCTTGCGGCATGCGGCTGCCCCGCTAAAAGCAACGTCGCGGCCACTTTCCTGCGACTCCCAAGCAGGATGGTGACGGAATGGGAATACATAATGAATCGTTTATGCCTTCTACTACGCCTATGGGGCGCTTTGCCCCGCACCCATAAGTGTGTCTGGTGACTATGGATACGCTGTTTTTTGCCGTGGCGGTGTTTATTCTGGCTAACTTGTCGCTCGGCTTGGTGCGAGTGGTGCGTGGCCCGCGCCCCGCCGACCGGATGATGGCAGCTCAGCTCTTTGGCACTACCGCTGTAGCCGTCCTGGTGCTGCTGGCTCAAGCGCTAGCGCAACCTGGGCTGCGCGATGTAGCCCTGATCTTCGCTATCTTGGCTGCAGTGGCGGCGGTGGCTTTCGTTAAGCACTTCGGCACGCCACCTACCTCAGCGGAGTAAGGGATGCAACTACTCGCCGGTCTGGCCTTAGTGGTGGGGGCAGCCTTCTTCTTAGCCGGGACAGTCGGCCTGCTCCGCTTCCCTGACACCCACAGCCGCTTGCACGCCCTGACCAAGGCAGACACGCTGGGCTTGGGCTTCATTGTGCTGGGGGCGGCTTTGGCAGCGGGATCGCCGGCGGTAGCGTTGAAGCTCTTGATCATCTGGGGCCTGGCGCTGGTGGCTAGCTCAACGGTCTGCTACCTGATCGCCAGATTGGCCAAAAGGACGCCATGAACGCGCTTTCTGTGTTGTTTGATCTTCTGGTCACGGTCACGCTCATTGTGCTAGTAGCGCGGCTGCTGTTTAGTCGCAAGCTGTTTACCTCGATAGCGCTGTTCGTGGCCTTTGGCCTCTTGATCGCTTTGGCCTATGTGCGGCTAAACGCAGAGTATGTCGCGCTGGTCGAGGCCGCAATCGGGGCGGGCTTAACTGGGGCGCTGCTGTTAGGCGCGGCTGGACAGCTGCGCGCTGATCGGGATCAAGATGCACGCTGATCGGTTGACTCGGGTCGGCGTGATCGTTTTGATCAGCCTGCTAACAGTGGCGCTGCTTAGCGTCCTTTATGGCCTCGACTGGCCGCGCCCAGGGTTGGCCGCGCAGGTTGCGCAAGAGTCGGCTCGGCTCGGCCTTGAGCAGCCGGTGCCGGCGGTGCTGCTGGTCTTTCGGGGCTATGACACCTGGCTCGAGCTAGTCGTGCTGTTGGCTGTGGTGATAGGCGCGGCTACGCTGCTCGGCGAAGCAAGTCTGAGCCGCCGGCGCAGCGCTCTCCCCGCCGAGCCGCTGCTGACAGCCTTCGTGCGGCTGCTCTTGCCCCTGGCGCTGTTAGTGGCGGCCTACGTCGGTGGTTTTCAGGGGGGCGCCATAGCGGCATCAGGGCTGCTACTCTGGTATCTGGCTGGCACCCCGATATTCGCTAAAGTGCCTGGAGTCTTCTTGCGCAGTCTGGTGGTAATCGCTGTTATTGCGCCGCTTATCCTCACGCTCGGCCCGCTGCTGCGCGGCCTGCCGCTATTTAGCTACCCCGCAACAGACGTGGCCGCTTGGATGGCGGTGCTTGAGGTGTTAGTCACTATCTCTGTTGCTGCCATGCTAGCGTGGCTGATTATCGCCGCCGAGCCGCTGCCAAAGGCCGCGAGTGACTCTGAGCAGAAAGAATTGAACTCTCCCTGAGGAATCGCTCATGAACTATCGCTTGCTACTAAGGATGAAAAGGCTATCAGTCTTTCAGTCTCTCAGCTCTTTTAAGCTGATCGCCTGATAGCCTGAGAGGCTTTGGGGCTTTGCCCCTACTGGCTCCCAGCTCCTAGCTCCTGATTTTCGGAGGAATTGCCCATGAATTAGAATTATCGTTCACCACCACGTATGAAAGGGCAAACACAAGGCTTCGCCCCTACTGACTACTGACTTCTGGCTCCTGACTCCAGACTCCTGGTTACTGACTTTCGGAGGAGCACCATGATCACGGCCTATATCTATCTAACCGCTGCTGTAGCACTATTTGCGCTAGCTCTGGCCGGGCTGCTGCTAACCCGCCACCTGCTGCGCAAAATCTTGGCCCTCAACGTCATGGGCTCAGCGATCTTTCTGCTCTTGGTGGCTATCGCCTACCGCGGCCCGGAAGCACCCGACCCGGTGCCGCACGCCATGGTGGTGACCGGCATCGTAGTGGCCTTTGCTTCCACAGCGCTAGCGGTGGCGCTGGCGCGGCATATTCATGCTGAGACCGGAATGGTGCACCTCCCCGAGGAGCAGGCCTAGCACCGTGATCGCCTGGGTAATCTGGCTCCCCTTTGTCGGAGCGGTGCTGTGCTACCTCGAGCCGCGAATAGCTCGCCTGGTGGGCCTAGCTGTCGCAGTCCTGACCCTGATCAGCATCGGGCAACTCAGCGCCGAGGTGCTGCGCACTGGCGCTCATAGCTACCCTATGGGCGGCTGGCTGGCACCGCTAGGGATCACGCTCTGGGCCGATGGCTTGGCGATCTGGATGCTCTTGCTAAATGCGGTGGTCGGAGTTGGGGTGAGCCTCTTTGCCAGCGGCTACTTTAAGGCACCGGCGGCTAAGCACTTCTGGCCGCTCTGGCTCCTAATGTGGGGCGGACTCAACGGACTCTATCTCTCAGCCGACCTGTTCAACCTGTTCGTAACGCTGGAGGTGGTCGGCCTAACCGCTGTGGCACTGGTCACGCTATCCAGAGAACGGATCGCGCTGACTGCTGCTATGCGTTACTTACTGGCAGCGATCTTCGGTTCACTGGCCTATCTGCTAGGCGTGGCGCTGATCTATGCCGAGCACAGCACCTTGAGCCTCATGTTGCTAGCAGACGTTAATGCAACGCCGGGTATGTTGTTAGCACTTGCTCTGATGACTTTTGGAATGCTTCTTAAAACCGCTATCTTCCCATTCCACTTCTGGCTCCCGCTGGCTCACGCTAGTGCCCCGGCGCCGGTCAGCGCGCTCCTGTCGGCGCTGGTAGTCAAGGCATCGTACTACCTCTTGTTGCGCCTGTGGCTGTTTGTGTACGGCGATGGGCTGGCCGCCGCCGCGCAGGTACTGGCACTGCTGGGCGCAGCCGCCTTGCTGTACGGCTCGCTGCAAGCGTTCCGTCAACGCCGCCTTAAATTGCTGGTTGCCTACTCGACCGTAGCGCAGCTCGGCTATCTGTGTCTAGCGCTGCCCCTAATGTTCATCGGCACCTCAGCCGCGGCCTATCACGGCGCGCTCTATCATGCCCTGGCGCACGCACTGAGCAAAGCCGCGCTCTTCTTGGCCGCCGGGCTGGTGCTGCAAGCCTACGGGCACGACCGCTTAAGCGGCTTACGAGGGATGGCCACACACCTGCCCATCACCACCTTCACGGTGGCTTTGGCCGCGGTTAGCCTGGCAGGTCTGCCGCCTAGCGGGGGCTTTATCGCCAAGTGGTGGCTAGTCACCGCGGCCATCGGCAGCGGGCAGTGGGTCTGGGCGCTCATTATGCTAGCGGGCGGGCTGTTTAGTGCGCTCTATCTGTTTCGGGTGCTGGTTATCGCCCTGCTGGAGCCGCGCTCAGGCGCCGTGTTGCACCCCGTGCCACGAGGGCTCGAGCTGATCGCCTTGGCGCTGGCGCTGCTGGCTATCTTGATCGGCCTGCGCACCCCCGAACTGCTGGCGCTGCTGGCGCCGGGCTCGCCGTTTGGAGGTCCGCCATGAACTGGGACTTCTGGTTGCCCTTGCTGGTGCTACTAAGCTCGTTAGTTACCGGGCTGCTTATCTTCACACTGCAAGGGAGAGTACGCAACCTGCTCAACCTGACCGGCGCTGCCGTCACGCTGGTGTTGGTGGCGATCAGCGGCGTCGGCGCGCTGCGTGGGGCTGAGCACGAGACGCGCCTCCCCCTGCTGCCTGGGCACGACCTGCTGCTGCGTATCGAGCCGATCGGGTTGATGTTTGTCGCGCTGGCAGCTGTGCTCTGGTTCCTTACCACCCTCTACGCTATCGGCTACCTTGCAGGCTCGCCCAATCGCAGCCGTTTCTTCGGTTTCTTCAGCATCTGCATCACCGCCACCATGGGCATCGCCCTGTCTGGGAATCTGCTGACCTTCGTAATCTTTTTCGAGCTGCTGACCCTCGCCACCTACCCGCTGGTAGTCCATCCCGGTACCCGCGAGGCGATGCGCGCCGGGGCCATCTATCTGACCTACACCTTGATCGGCGGAGCGGCGCTGCTCCTCGGCGTGATTTGGCTTTATACTCTGGCCGGGCCGGTCGAGTTCACGCGCGGCGGCGTCTTGACCCCACTGACTGACAGCCATCAGGGGGCGCTGATAGCGATCTTCTTCTTGCTGATCGGAGCGCCGGCGGTCAAGGCGGCGCTCGTGCCGCTGCACGGCTGGCTCCCCCTGGCCATGGTCGCCCCGGTGCCGGTTAGTGCGCTGCTGCACGCCGTGGCGGTAGTTAAAGCTGGCGCCTTCGGCATTATGCGGGTAGTGTTCGACGTCTACGGCGTCGAGCTTATGGCGGCCTGGGGCCTTAGCGGGGTGCTCCTGCTCTGGGCGGCCGCTACTATTCTCTACGGCTCGCTGCAAGCCCTTAAGCAGGATGATCTCAAACGCCGCTTGGCCTACTCGACAGTTAGTCAGCTCTCCTACATTGCGCTGGGTGTAGCGCTGTTGGGGCCCCTGGGCATTATCGGCGGGTTGGTCCATCTGGTTAACCACGGTGTTACCAAGATCACCCTCTTCTTCGCGGCAGGTAATCTGGCTGAGACTATGGGCATCTACCGCATCAGCAAAGTCGATGGGGTCGGCCGCCACCTCCCCTGGAGTATGACGGCCTTCACGGTGGCAGCCATGGGTATGATCGGGCTGCCGCCTACGGCCGGTTTCATCAGCAAGTGGTACCTGGCGCTAGGCGGGCTCGAGCAAGGCCTACCCTGGATCGTGGGGCTGTTGGTGATAAGCGGACTGCTAAATGCCGCCTACTTCCTACCGGTGGTCTATCGCGCCTGGTTCATGCCGCCTAAACAAGAGTTCCCGGCAGCTACCGGGCAGGACGCCCCCTGGAGGATGTTGGTGCCGACCTTGGCCACCGGCCTCCTGTCGCTACTGCTCGGCCTGTTTGCCTTCAGCCCCTACGGCCCGCTAGTGCTGGCACAACGGATCGCTGCGGGGATCTCCCCATGACCGCCGTCCTGCTATGGCTTACCATCCTGACGCCGCTGGTGCTGGCCGCGCTGCCGGGGGCGCGCCGCCTGGCGCCTTGGGCCGCAGCTCCGGGCGTAGCGCTGGCAGCGTTCGGTGAGGTCGGCAGTGAACTTAACCTTCCCTGGTTGCTGCTGGGTACGCGGCTCGGCCTCGACGAGACGGGCCGGGTGTTCTTGCTCTTGACCGCGCTGCTGTGGCTGCTAGCTAGTCTGTACGGTCAGGTCTACGGCCAGAGCGACCCCCGGCAGCAGCGTTACCTCGGCTTCTGGCTACTGACCCTGGCGGGAAACCTGGGGGTGATCCTGGCCCACGACCTCGTCACCTTTTATCTCTGCTTCGCCCTGATGACCCTAGCCGCCTTCGGGCTGGTAGTCCATCGCGACAACCCCGAAGCCCACCGCGCCGGGCGGGTCTATCTGGTAATGGCCCTGTTAGGGGAAGGGCTGATCCTGGCCGGCCTGGTAGCCGCCGCCATGGCCGTGGGCGGGCTGCTGCTCCCCGCACTGGCAGGCGTCTCCTTAGGTGCTGTGCCGTCCCTGCTGCTGGCCCTAGGCTTCGGCGTCAAGGTCGGCGTAGTGACCATTCACATGTGGCTGCCGTTAGCTCACCCCATCGCACCCACACCGGCTAGCGCAGTCTTAAGCGGCGCCATGATCAAAGCCGGGCTCTTGGGCTGGCTCCGCTTCCTGCCGCTCGGCGAGGCGGCGCTGCCTACGGTGGGCGGCCTACTGGCTGCGCTCGGCCTGATCGGGGCATTCTACGCCGCGCTGGTGGGGTTCACGCAACGCGAGGCCAAGACCGTCCTGGCGTATTCGAGTGTCAGTCAGATGGGGCTTGTCACCCTGGCCGTCGGCCTGGCCATGGCCTACCCTCAACTCTGGCCCGCAGCCTCGATCGTGACGCTTGCCTTTGCCATGCATCACGGCCTGGTTAAGGGGGCGTTGTTTTTAGGTATCGGGGTGGGGCCGCGCAGCGTAGTCCTAGTGGGCCTAAGTCTGGCGGCGCTGGCTATGATCGGTCTACCTTTGACCGGCGGGGCTTTAGTCAAGTCGCTCCTCAAGGAGGTGGTGGGAGGGGGCTGGCTCGAGCTATTGGTGTCGCTGAGCGCCACCGGCACCACGTTGCTAATGCTGCGTGTGCTGGTACTGGTTGGCCGTCAGTCAGCAGCGGCCACACCCCACCTCCTCCCGTTCTGGCTGGCCTCACTGGTGGCGGGACTCTTCGCCCTGCCTCTTTGGGCCTTCGCTGCGGGCTGGCCGTTAACGGAGCACCTCGGCCTCTCGCTCGATAAAGCCTGGACACTGGTCTGGCCAGGCCTCTTGGGCCTATCGCTGTTTACCGCTCTGGGCGGTTTCGGGCGGCTGCGCTTCCCTCAGCTGCCACCAGGTGATCTTCTGGTAGGGCTGGAGCTACTGTGGCGCCGGTTCCGTCCGGAGTTGCGGCCAGCCTCTGTTGCCAAGCTCTCCCACGCCAAACAGGTCCCGTCGCTGACCTGGCTCGATAGACTCGAAGCGCGGCAGCGCCGTTGGGATAACGTCGGCCTCCTGTGGCTGAGCTTGGGGACGCTGCTAATACTGGTCATGCTGGGAGGTAATGGTGGCTAGTTGGCTTGCCGCAGCGCGCCGCGCGCTGCTATTTACGCTAGTCTGGTGGGCCCTGGCCGAGGGAAGCCTCGACCGCTGGCCGTTCGCGCTGGCGATGGTGGGGCTGGCTACCTATGTCAGCTTAGCCCTCCTGCCGCCGCCGCGCTGGCGGCTTCGCTGGCAGGCGCTCCCGAGCTTTGCACTGTTCTTCTTTCATCAGGCACTCTTAGGCGGTATCGATGTGGCGTGGCGGGCACTCCATCCGCAACTACCGATAAAACCCGGCTTCTTGCGCCATCCGTTACAGCTTAAGCCCCACGCCGCTCGCCTGCTGATGGCCTGGACGGTGAGCCTGTTGCCGGGTACGCTCAGCGTTGAGCTCGAAACAGATTGCCTGGAGATACACTCGCTAAACACTGACCTGCCGGACCAGGCACTGGCAGCGCTCGAAGCAAAGATCGGGGCGCTCTTTCTGCTAGACCCGAGAGCCTAGACCTCAACCATGCAGCCGCCCGTTGCGCCTCTCCTTAAAGATGAGCGGTGCGCTCATAGCGTCACTTTATGAGAGAGCTCTATCCGTGAGCGATCTCTTACCGCTGCTGCTAGTCCTCTGGCCGCTTATCGGCGCGCTGCTGGTTAGCCTATCAGGGAGCTTGCGCCACGCCCTGGCACTAGTCTTTACCGGCGTGACTCTGTTAGGCGCCATAGCGCTAATGTCGCTGGTCGCCTCAGAGCGCCTGGTGATGAGTGTGCCGCTGATGCTGGGCCTCACTCTTAGCGTTGATGCCTTCAGCGCGTTGCTAGCGCTTTTTGCCAGCTTTGTCTGGTTTTGCGTCACTTGGTATGCCATCGACTATCTGCCATTGGACCAAGGCGGCCTTTATCACCCCACGTCGCTACTGGTGCTCTCAGCCATGCTCGGCATGGTGCTGGCGGGCGACCTGATCACGCTCTACCTGTTTTTTGAACTGCTCGGCCTGCTGGGCTTTGTGCTGGTGTTTCACGACCGTACCGCAGCGGCCAGGCAAGCGGCTCTGAAGTACCTGTGGATGACCATGCCTGGCAGCAGCGCGCTCCTGGCCGGGATCTTGCTGGTTTATAGCATCAGTGGCTCGGTAGCGATCAACCCCTTGGCGCTGGAGGCCGGAGTCACACCCCTGCACTGGCTGGCGTTCGGCCTTCTGCTGCTCGGTTTTGGTGTTAAGGCGGGGATGGTGCCCGTCCACGGCTGGCTGCCCGGCGCCCATTCCGCCGCCCCATCACCGGCCAGTGCGCTGCTCTCCGGAGTGATGATCAAAGCCGGAGCTTATGGCATCTTTCGCTCCCTAACGGCTGTCTTTAGGCCAACTTTGGGCTATGAGTTAGCCGCAGCGTGGCAGCACGGCGCTACCTTTGGCCTCATTGTCCTGTGGCTAGGCCTACTCACCATGCTGGTAGGGGTAGTGCTAGCCTTAAAACAGCACGATGCCAAACGGTTACTGGCCTACAGCAGCATCAGCCAGATGGGCTTCGTACTGGCCGGCCTGGGAGCGGCGGGCTATCTCGGCCTGGGGGGTGCGCAAGGTCAGGCGGGTGGGCTCTTGCACATTGTCAATCACGGTCTCTTTAAGGCTGCCCTGTTTCTCGGTGTCGGTGCCGTAGCGCTGCGCACCGGCGAGCGCAACCTGTATAAGCTAGGGGGCTTGTGGCGGCAGATGCCGCTAACCTTCATATTCATGCTCATCGCAGCGGCAGGAATCGCCGGCATCCCACTGTTTAACGGCTTTGTCAGTAAGAGTCTAATCCATCACGCTGTACTCGAGGCACACCCAATGCTGCCGTGGCGCTTGGCCGAGGTCGTGCTAATAGTTACCAGCGGCGGCACGGTAGCCTTGTTCATTAAGCTCATCAGCCTTACCTTTCTCGGTCGGTCACAGTGCGCGGCGGTCCGTGACGCGCCAGCAAGGATGCTAATAGCCATGGGGCTGTTGGCTATCCCCATCATCTTTCTCGGCCTCAGACCTGATGTCGCGCTTGGCACCATCGCCGCTGGGCTAAGCGCTTGGGGGATATCTGCCACCGGGGTTGACACCTTCTTGCAGCAGTATTTCCTGAGCATCAGCGATCTGCAAAAAGCAGCTATCAGCACCGGCCTAGGCATACTGATCTACCTGGCTATTGTCAAAACCAAGCGGCCCTGGCCTATCTTTAGCCGCGCCACCGCCTTGCTCTCGGCTCGGGCCCGTAGCATAACTAGCGCCATCCGGTCCGAGCTATCTCTGGTGCTGCCGGGCCGCACCCTGCTAACCAGCCTAGAGCAGCTGCTGATGCGCTGGGATCATGCCGGAGCTTTATGGCTGGCGCTTGGCGCGCTGCTGATACTGGCCATGCTGGGCGGAAGGGGTGGCTAGTGCTTCAGCGGATCCAGCGCTTAATCAAGAACCCCCAACCAGACCGCCAGGAAATAGTCTGGGGGTTGCGGCTAAGCTATAGCGCCAGCTTCTTGTTGCAACCGCTCTGCGCCTTGCTGTTTGGCGGGGTGCTGCTGCTTATCACCGCCCCCCAGGCTGCCGCCGCAGCGCTGATGAGCCAGATGCTCATCGCCTTGGCGCTTCTACAGCTGCCGGTAGCGCTAGCCATGGCCCACCGCCTCGGACGGAGCGGCGACAAGGGCGCCTTGATCGCCGCCAGCATCGCGCTGGGAGTGCTGCTGGCTACCCCGGCCTGGCTGGCGCTGTTCGCTTGGCTGATCGGCAGCGCACCGCGCTACCTGGTTATCCTGCTCGGCCTGCTAAGCCTCTACTATGCGCTAGGGCTGGTTCTGGCAGGGAGAGCAACCTTCACATCCGGTAGCCAGTAGCCCATCCGTGACTTCAAGGGACTGTCTCCTTATCGTTCGGGGCGCGCCCTGCAAAACGCTCGCCCTGTTCAAACCAGGCCCGCCAGTCCCAGGAGCTCTTGTGAACCTCGGCCAACTGGAAGGTCTCGGTGCTGGTCACGGCCGGCGCGGCACGCGGCAGCTCCTGGGCAATGAAACCGTGCAAGTCGCGCAGGCTGGCGTGCAGAGTTTGGATGATGATATCCGCAGCACCGAGCGAGATGCCGACAAAGCGCACGTTGGGATAGCGAGTCAGGATTTCAGCGGTTTCCTGGACATGCCCCGGCTTGACGCGGATGAGGCTGATCGCCACCACCTCGACCCCCAGTTTGAGCGGATCGCCAACCGCTTCGATATGGATCAGCTCCCGCTCAGTCATGCGGTTCACCCGTGAGCGGATGGTCGCCTCGGCCACGCCAAGTTCGCGGGCGATATCGCGATAGGGGCGTCGGCCGTCACGCTCCAGCGCCATAATGATGCGTCGATCGAGGTAATCGAGGTCAGCCAGGGCCATAGTCAACAGCAAAACTATAGCTGCGCATTGGTTAGTTTGTCAAGGCAAAATATTGACATTGCGCGAAAAATCAATTAAAATGTCGCGCATATGGTGCGTAACTGGAGGTATCTATGAAGAAGCTTAGAGTCCTTCTGATAACTATCCTGATCGGGCTAGTAACCAGCAGTCTGGCGCAGGTCACCGTGCGGGTAGGGCTAGGCGCGGATCCCGACATTCTCGACCCCGACCTGGGCCGCACCTTGGTGGGGCGGATCGTTTTTGCTAGTCTGTGCGACAAGCTATTCGAGATCACGCCTGATCTGCAGGTGGTTCCGCAGCTAGCCACCGGCTACCAAGTATCCGAAGATGGCCTGACCCTCACCATCCGCATCCGCCAGGGGGTAGTCTTTCATGACGGCACCCCGCTCAATGCCGAAGCTGTCAAGTTCAACCTCGAGCGGAGCCTAAACCTGCCTGGCTCGCTGCGCCGCAGTGAGATTCAACAGATTAGTTCGGTGGAGGCCATCGACAATTACACCGTGCAGCTCAATCTGTCAGAGCCGTTCGCACCGCTGATCGCCCAGTTGGCCGACCGAGCCGGCATGATGATCTCACCAACCGCTGCCAAGACGCTCGGCGAACAGTTCGGCGCCAACCCCGTTTGTGCTGGACCGTTCAGGTTCGTCAGCCGTGTGGCACTAGATCGCATCGTGCTCGAGCGCTTTACCGACTACTGGGATGCTGAGCGTATCAAGATCGACCGCGTGGTTTTCCTCCCTATTCCCGACGCCAGTGTACGGCTGGTCAATCTGAGAGCCGGCGACCTGGATTTGATCGAGGGTGTCGCCACTACCGACCTCAATCTGGTGCGCGCTGACCCCAACCTTGAACTCGTTTCCTCGCCGAGCCTTGCCTACCAAGGGATGACCATCAATCTGGCCAACCCCGCACCACGCGATCACCCGCTTGCCACCGACGTGCGCGTGCGCGAGGCTCTTGATCTGTCGCTAGACCGCAATGCCATTAACCAGGTAGTTTTTGATGGGCAGTTTTTAGCTGGCAATCAGCCCCATCCCCCAACCAGCCCTTGGTACATCGCCGACTATCCCATGGTTGCACGCGACGTCGAACGCTCCAAAGCGCTGCTGGCAGAAGCGGGCCACACGCGCGTGGCCTTTGAGTTGATGGTCGTCAACAACCCGGTAGCTATCCGCGTGGGCGAGGTGATACAGATTATGGCCGCCGAGGCAGGCTTTGACATCAGTTTGCGCCCCACCGAGTTCGTTACTGCTCTAGACTTACAAACTCAAGGTACGTACGATGTCTTTCAAGTTGGCTGGTCAGGCCGCATTGACCCCGACGGTAATATTCACCAGTTTCACACCTGCGAAGGAACTTTCAATTTCACTGGTTACTGTGACGATATCGTGACCCAACTCCTTAACGAAGCGCGCACTACCAGCGATCCCACCGAACGGTTAGCGCTCTACCGAGAAGCCGCGCTGCGCTTTCTGCCTAATCGCCACATCATCTACCTCTATCACCCTCAGTTGTTCTTCGCGCACACCAACCGCTTAAGGGGCTTTGAGGCTTACCCTGACGGTCTGATCCGCTTCCAAGGCGTCACCCTCAACTAAGCTCGGCTTCTGGTGAGAGTCTAGGGGCATCGATATTCATGCTCCTCTTTATTGTCCAGCGTTTATTGGCCACCATTCCGACGCTGCTGTTCGCCACCCTTATGGTGTTTGCCATCCAGCGCCTACTACCGGGCGATCCCGCCTTAGCGCTGGTCGGTGAAGAGCGCGACCCCCAGGTCATCGCCTTCATCCGCGAGAAGTACCGTCTCGACGATCCGCTGCCCGTGCAGTACCTGGCCTGGATGTGGCAGCTTCTTCACGGCAACCTCGGTGAGTCGATCCGCACCAGGCAGCCCGTCACCCAGCTAATCCTAGAGAAGCTGCCGGTAACGGTCCAACTGGCCGTCTGGAGCATGCTGGTCGCGCTAGTGATCGCCATCCCGGCAGGGGTGATCGCCGCAGTGCGCAAGAACAGCCTGGCCGATCACCTAAGCACGTTCGCTGCCCTGTCCGGCTTATCGATCCCCAACTTCTGGCTCGGCATCATGTTGATCCTGCTGCTGGCCGTGCATTGGCAACTGCTGCCGGCTTCGGGCTACGTCTCTCTTTTCGAGGACCCAGTGGAGAGCCTGCGCCGCATGATCATGCCCGCCTTTGTGCTGGGCACCGGCCTGGCTGCAGTACTGATGCGCCAGATGCGCAGCGCGATGTTGGAGGTGCTGCGCCAGGACTACGTCCGCACCGCTAAGGCCAAGGGGGTACGGGGCACGGTTATCGTGGTGCGACACGCCATGCGCAACGCGCTGATACCAGTTGTCACCATCATCGGCCTGCAGATGGGCGCACTGCTGTCCGGGGCGGTTTTGACCGAGCAGGTCTTCGCCATCCCCGGCTTCGGCCGGATGATAGTAGATGCGGTGTTCAATCGCGACTACGCCGTGGTGCAGGGGGTGGTGCTGTTTACTGCTACCGCCTACATCGCCATCAACTTCCTGGTCGATATCCTTTACGCGCTGATCAACCCTAAGATCCAGGTGGGCAGATGACCTCTACCGTTCAGGGACAAGTCCGCCGCAGCTGGCCCCTCAGGAATCGAGCAATCCGGCGCTTTGTGGCCAATCCATCCTCAATCGTAGGGCTAGCCCTAGTTATGATCTTTGTGCTGGTCGCTATCTTTGCGCCACAACTAGCGCCTCATTCGCCAGCCAGCGCCAACTTCTTGGCTGTACGTCAGGCGCCCAGCACCGAGCACCTCCTGGGCACCGACGAAATCGGGCGCGATGTGCTATCGCGCGTCCTCCACGGAGCCAGGGTCAGTCTAATGGCCGGTGTTATCGCGGTACTGATCGCGCTGGTGCTGGGGGTACCGCTCGGCCTCGTCTCCGGCTACTACGGCGGGCGCTTAGACGAGCTGATCATGCGCTTTACCGACGCGCTGTTGGCTTTCCCCTTCCTGATCCTGGCGGTCGCCTTCACCGCTGCTTTGGGCCCCAGCCTTCTCAACGCCATGATAGCCATCGGCATCGCCAGTGCACCAACCTTTATCCGCCTCACCCGCGGCCAGGTCCTGGCGGTACGGGCCGAGGACTACGTACAGAGCGCTAAAGCCCTGGGCGCGGGCGACCTGCGCATCCTCACCCACCACGTTTTACCTAACAGCCTCGCACCGATCCTGGTGCAAGCCACGCTGACCATCGCCGGGGCCATCATCGCCGAGTCGTCGCTGAGCTTCCTGGGGCTTGGCGTACAGCCGCCCACGCCGAGCTGGGGCGGTATGCTCAACACCGCCCAGGGCTTCATCGTCCAAGCGCCCTGGATGGCCGTCTGGCCGGGCCTCAGCATCTTTGTCACGGTGCTGGCCTTCAACCTCTTCGGGGACGGCCTGCGCGACGCACTCGACCCCCGTGAAAGCTGATCGGCCCGGCTGGCCCAGTGCATGAACGACACCCCTTCCAGCAGCCGGTAGCCGGCGTTCAACCGGGACCAATGTCAGGCCACGCCCGCGTTACACTCGAAGCGTCATGAAGCTCCTTTATCTCTTGGCCTCCTTTACCAAGATCGGCCTGCTGGGCTTCGGCGGCGGCCCTTCGATGATCCCGCTGCTGCAAGACGAAGTGGTAACTCGCCGCCGCTGGCTCAGCCGCGATGAGTTTTTGGACGCCTTTGCATTCGGCAACGCCCTGCCCGGCCCCATCCTGACCAAGCTGGCAGGCTATGTGGGGCACCGCCAAGCCGGCTGGCCGGGTGTCCTGGTGAGCTTACTGGCCTTAACCGCCCCGACTATCTTGGCTATGGTGCTGCTCGCAACTCTCTATGCCGCCTATCGCGAGAGCCCGCTGGTCAGCGGCTTTCTTAACGGCGTCCGGCCGGTGGTGATCGCACTGCTGGCGCTGGTGGTGTGGGAGTTTGCCGAGAGCGCCTTCGGCAGGCTTACGCAGTGGCGGACAACCTGGCCCCGCTGGCTATTGGCTGCCCTCGCCTTCGGGTTGGCTGTTACGCTGAGCCTCCACCCGGCCATACTGATCGTGGCGGGTGGGGTGGTGGGCCTGACCCTGTTGAGGCGCTCATGAATCTGCTCGATCTCGCTATCAGCTTCGCTCGAACGGGTCTGTTCGGCTTCGGCGGCGGCCCGGCCATGATCCCGCTGATCCAGGCCGAGGTGGTGGCGCTGCGCGGCTGGCTCACCCCGCAGGAGTTTCTAGACGCCTTCGCCTTCGGCAACGCCCTGCCCGGCCCCATCGCCACCAAGCTGGCCGGGTATGTCGGCTTTGTGGTGGCCGGCTGGCCGGGAGCAGTAGTAGCGCTCTTGGCCCTGACCGTGCCGACTATTCTAGCCATGGTAGCGCTAAGCTCCGTCTACGCCCGCTATAAGGACCGCCTGACAGTGGTACTATTCTTGCGCGGCGTGCGCCCCATCGTCATCGCCCTGCTGCTGCTGGTGGTGTGGGACTTCGCCCCCAGCGCCCTGGGACCCCCTGCGAGCTGGCTCGTCAATTGGCCGCTGTGGCTGCTGGCCGTTACTAGCTTCGTGGCCTCAATTAAACTCCACCTTCACCCCGCCTTGCTGATCGTGGCGGGAGGACTGATCGGGATGGTGTTTTTATGAACTTCCCCTACCCCTCACAACGGATGCCGGTGATGGCCCGCAACGTGGTAGCTACCTCGCAGCCGCTGGCCGCCCAGACCGGCTTGAGGATGCTGCTTAAGGGCGGTAACGCGGTCGATGCAGCTATCGCTGCCGCCATCACCCTGACGGTGGTCGAGCCGACCAGCAACGGTATTGGCAGCGACGCCTTTTGCATTCTCTGGGACGGTCAGGCCCTACACGGCCTAAACGCCTCGGGGCGCTCACCCAAGGCACTCACCCCCGAACGTTTTGCAGGGTTCAGCGAAGTCCCACTGCGCGGCTGGGACGCCGTGACAGTCCCCGGCGCGGTCTCAGCCTGGGCGGCGCTGTCGCGGCGTTTCGGGCGGCTCCCGTTCGAGATGCTGTTCGAGCCGGCCATCGGCTACGCCCGAGACGGCTTCATGGTTTCGCCTATTACCGCCAAAGCCTGGGCGCTGGCACCCAAGATCTTCGCCGGCTTACCGGAGTTCTGGCAGGCGTTCCTCCCTCAGGGCCGCGCTCCCTACCCCGGCGAGCTGTTTAAGCACCCGGTGCAAGCCCGGACGCTCGAGCTGATCGCCGCCAGCCAGGGCGAAGCCTTCTATCGCGGCGAGCTGGCCGAAGCGATGGCGGCACACGCTAAGGCAGGCGGAGGGCTCCTAAGCCTTGATGACCTCGCCAGTCATGAGCCCGAATGGTGCGACCCTCTCGCTCAGGAGTATCACGGTGTGGTGCTGCACGAACTCCCGCCCAATAGCCAAGGTCTGGCGGCGCTACTGGCCATCGGCATCCTGGCCCACCACCCGCTGGCCGAGCTGCCGGTCGATTCGGCGGACAGCCTGCACCTGCAGCTCGAGGCGATGAAGCTGGCCTTAGCCGACGCTTACCGCTATATCGCCGATCCGACCAGCATGGAGATTACCGCTCAAGCCCTGCTTGAACCCGCTTATCTGGCGGCTCGAGCGCGGCAGATCGACCTGAGGCGCGCCCAGGTGTTCGACCACGGTACCCCTCAGCGCGGCGGTACGGTCTACCTGACCGCTGCCGACGAACAAGGAATGATGGTCTCGTTCATCCAGTCCAACTACTACGGCTTCGGCTCTGGGATCGTGGTGCCCGGCACCGGCATCAGCCTCCAAAACCGCGGGGCCGGCTTTGTGCTGATCCCCGGCCACCCCAATCGCGTAGCGGGGGGCAAGCGCCCCTTCCACACCATCATCCCCGGCTTTGTCACCGAACAGGGCCGACCCTGGCTGAGCTTCGGAGTGATGGGCGGACCGATGCAGCCACAGGGCCACCTTCAGATGGTGGTGCGCCTGCGCGACAAGGCTTCGCCCGACCATTACAGCCAGAACCCGCAAGCCGCTTCCGACGCACCGCGCTGGCGGGTGCTCGAGGGGCTTGAGGTGGCTGTCGAGCCCGGCTTTGGCGACACTGTGCTTAATGAGCTGGCCGCGCGTGGGCACCGCCTCATCAAGACCGCCCCCGAGGAGAGCTTCTCGTTCGGTGGGGCGCAGCTTATCCTGCGCACGGACGACGGCTACGTGGGCGCTTCCGACCACCGCAAAGACGGTCAGGCGGTAGGCTATTAGCTTGACGGCCGGCCGCAAGTCCGGTACAGTACCTATGCGTCGGGGCGTAGCGCAGCCTGGTAGCGCACATCGTTCGGGACGATGGGGTCGGAGGTTCAAATCCTCTCGCCCCGACCACCAAGACCTCGCCAGAGGTCTTTTTTTGCAATGCTCAGCCACCTCCAGGGCCACTGTGCGGATCCCAGGTCTGCTCGGGACCGGCATCGGGCATTTGCAGGATCATCAGTTCACCGAAGCGCTCGAGCCAGCGGTGGTTATTCGTAAACGACGCCAGATCGGTCACGAAATAGATCACGTCAAAATCCTGGAAGATGTCCCGTGACGCCCTCGGATTGACGCGGGAACCGTTGAGCATAACCGCCCGGATGCGGTCGTCGTTTTGGGCTGTGTGTACGATGAGCGCAAGCATTTCTGATTCGCTACGCATAGTCCTCCGTACTATGGCAGCTAACGGCCACGATCAGCGGCAAAGACGAGCTGGTGCACCTTTTGCTTGCGCAAAAGGCCGGACAGATTGGCTTTGTCTGGCTGCATCGCATTGTTAGGCGGCACCTTCGCCCGCCGCGTCCTTCATCAAAAGGTGCTTCGCGATCAACCTCAAGTCCTGAACGTCCTTCTCCCGACCGTAACCCGCTTTGAAGCGGGCCAATGTCTCCAAGTCGATGACCGGGATTTCGTCGACGAGCTCAGCGTGGGCTAGCAACCACGGCGTGCTTCGCTCGAAGTCTCCGCAGTTCACATCGAGATACGCCTCAACGCGGCCTCTGTGCAGCCCAGGCTTTCCATTGGGGCGAATCTTCAGAGCCCAACCGGCCCGTTCAAGTTCTGCAAACAAGGACTGGGTCACGACTATATCGATGTCATCTGTATCTCGAATGCCGCGAGCCGCCAAAGCAGCGCCGCCCACAACGATATATTCACCGGCCGGCAGCTTTAGATTGCGGATCTCTGAAAGAACGTCCCGTCGATTCACTTCACTGCCTCCCGGAAGTGCCGCCTAACTAGGGATTATAAGGTCGACTACCTCGGCAATCCCGCGCTGTCTCAGGCAATCAGCGGGGATAGACGCGCGCCACAGGCAACTCAGGGGCTCTCAACCAGCACCACGAACACCCGCCCAGGGCCATGTACGCCGGTAACCAGCGCCCCCTCAATGTCGGCGCTGCGGCTCGGCCCGGTGGCCAGCATCCAGGCGCTCGGCAGCGCGCCGGTCTTCAGCACCTCGGACAGGCCGGCCACCAGGCGGCTGGCCGGCAGCAAGATCACGTGGGTCATCGGCAACAGCGTCGCCAAGCGCCCGAAATCGCTACTCAGCACCGCCGTGCCGGTCTCGGCCAGGCCGAAAGCCGCGCCGCTCACCCCCACCTCGGCCTCGGCTGCGGTAGCGGCCTCAGGGAGTGCTAGCCCCTCGAGCACCGGGTCTAGCAACTCTTCGCGGGTCCGCGCATAACAGCTGGCACCCGCTTCGCTCAGCAGGCGCACTACCACGGCTTTGGCCGCGGCCCAGTCGGGCACCAGATAGACTTTGCCCCCGACCCGCTCGTGTTCGGTGATAAAGCGCCTTATCAGCTCCTGGCGGTCGTCCTCGGGCGGGCACCACAGCGGCAGAGGCGGCTCCTCGGTCACCTGACCGGGCTGTCGCCCCAGCGCCGAGCTGATGCGTGTTAGAAACTCACTTCTCGTCACGTAAGCCCTCCCGCCAGCGCTGTTGGAACGAACGCTTGGCCGGTGCAGGGAAGTCTCGCTCTTTGAGCCACGCCCCTAGCGCCGGGAGCCAACTCCCCGACAGGTAGCCCTGGTGGCTGAGCAGTTGGCTCAAGCCGCGACCCAGCACTGTGGCACCACCCCACAGGGCAGGACGCTGTGCCAGAAAGCTGAAGGCCCCGATGGCTAAGCGCTCGCCGGTAGCCGTGAGCCCTTGCTCGACGCTGCGCCGACGGTGCTCAATGAGCAGCTCGGGGAGTGGGATCTTGACCGGGCAGACCTCGCCGCACGCGCCGCACAGGCTGCTGGCCTGCGGGAGCAGCTTGGTACTTTTAAGCCCCAAGAGCCCCGGATCCAAAACCGCCCCGATCGGCCCCGGATAGACCCAGCCGTAGGCGTGGCCGCCGATCTGCTGATAGACCGGGCAGCTATTGAGGCAGGCGCCGCAGCGGATGCAGCGCAAGGCGTCGCGCAGTTTGGGATCGGCCAGCACGGCGCTGCGCCCATTATCGACGATCACCAGATGCAGCACCTCGGGGCCGTCAGTATCAGCCCTGCGCTTGGGGCCGCTGATTACCGAGACGTAGCTGGTAATCTTCTGGCCGGTAGCGCTCCGGGTCAAGACCGCCAGGAAGGCCGGGAGGTCGCTCAGGCGCGGGATCACCTTCTCCAAACCCATCAGCGCCACATGCACCCGCGGCGCACTGGTGGTCAGGCGGATATTGCCCTCGTTTTCCACCAGCACCAGGCTGCCGGTCTCAGCTATGGCAAAGTTGACCCCGCTAATGCCCAGCTCAGCCGTTAAGAAGGCTTCTCGCAAGATAGCCCTGGCTCGAGCCGCCAACACCTCGGGCGTAGCATCACCAGGTGTGCCCAGCTTGTCGTGAAAGAGCCTGGCGATCTGCTCTTTGGTCTTATGGACCACCGGCGCGACGATGTGGCTAGGAAAATCGTTCGCTAGCTGCAAAATGTACTCGCCCAGATCGGTCTCGATCACCTCCAGGCCGATGCCTTGCAGCGTCTCATTAAGGCCGATCTCCTCGCTTAGCATCGACTTGGCCTTGACCACGCGCCGCACGCCGTAACCCTGACAAAGTTCGGCCACAACGTTGCGCGCCTCCCGATGATCAGCCGCGAAGTGGACCTGGCCCCCGCGCCCCTCAAAGCTGGCAATAAACTGCTCCAGATAGCGGTCGAGATGGTCCAGGGTATGAGCCTTAACGGTGGCACACCACTCACGTAACTCTTCGAAGTCCGGTCGGTCTGTTACGGCCTCATGGCGCCGCTGCGCCAACGACGCTGTGCCTCGCTGTACTGCCCCGCGCAGCTCGGCATTCTGCAACGCCTGTTCGGTATGAGTTAAAAAGCGTTCAGTGGTAGGTTTCATGCCACCCCCTGCCATAGCACCTCAGCCACATGCTGCACCCGGACGCTACCTCCCTGGCGGCGCAGCGCCCCTTGCAGCTGCATCAGGCAGCCCGCATCGGTCGAGGTCAGGACCGTTGCCCCGGTAGCAGCGATCCCGGCCAGTTTGGTCCTGGCCATGGCAGCGCTGACATCCGGGAACTTGACACTGAACAGCCCGCCGAAGCCGCAGCAGACATCGTGACCATCAGCCTCAATTAACTCGGCTCCGGCAGCGCGCAGCAGCTTGCGCGGCGCCTCGCTGATGCCCACCCCGCGCAGCGCGTGGCAGTTGTCGTGAAACGTTACCCGTAAGCCGTTGAGATCGGCACCGACATCACTGACTCCCAGCACCTGGGTAATGAAGGTACACAGCTCGTAGCTGCGGGTGGCCAGCCGCTCAGCCTCGCTGCGCTGCCCCGGCTCATCGAACAGCTCGGGGTAGTGGCAGGCTACCATCGCCGTACAAGAGCCTGACGGGAGCACAACATAGTCGGCCTGGGCAAACACCGCCAGGTGGTGCGCCGCGATCTCGCGGGCCTGCTGCTGATAGCCCGCGTTATAGGCCGGTTGACCACAGCAAGTCTGGCCGTCAGGGACCGTCACCTCAACTCCTAAACGGCGCAACAGCTTAACCGCCGCCACCGCCACCTCGGGGAAGAGTTGATCAGCTAGGCAAGTCACAAACAGTGCCACACGCACGTTGTCACCTCACTTCGCGCTGCTAAGCGCTAACTAGTATAGCGACCATAGTACACCAGCGCAGATGATAGCCTGAGGTGTGCGCACGGTTGTTCTCATCGTTTGGTTGTTCTCGTCGGCGCTGGCTGAGTCGCTCCCCGCGCTGCGGCTAGCCGGAAGCACCTACGTCTCGCTGAGCGATGTCGCCCGTGTGCTCGGGTTAGAAACCAGCGATGCCAGCCAGAGCTTCACAGTGCGAGCGCCGGGTGGTGTGTTGGTGGTCTTCGACCGCTCACCCGATATCCTCTGGCAGCCTGCGGCCCGCGGCCAGCTGTTAGCAGGCGACCTGAGCTTAGCGGCGCCGATTCATCGCATCGAGGAGCGGTGGTTTGTCCCGCTCGAGCTGCTCAGACTGCTGGATATCACGGTGGCCGGGGAGGTCGTCACCTTGCCGAGCGGCGCGGCGTACACCCTGGCCTTTCCACGCGACCCGTGGGCCGTCGGCGAGAGCGCTCAAAGCGAGGTGGTCGAGTTAGGCCATAACGTCACCGGGCTGGCTCTGTACGCCTCGGGCGCAGCCGGTCAGGACTCGCTCAGCCTGCTGCTGTTGGATGTAGCGCTGCTGTCGCTGGCTTTCCCCGAGCAGCAACTGGCGATCGACGCCTTTATCGGCGGGCTTGCGCACGGCAGGCCCATATACTTCATCGTCACCGCAGTGGTGGAGACACCCTGGGAGACCAGCTTGATCTTTACCCAGGACGGCTCGAGCTTTGCCGCCCGCTACCCCTTTACCGTCAGCGTGCTCGAAGGTGAGGCCGGCACCGTCAGCCCTACCCGTCCGGCCTCCGGGGTAGTGTTGCTCCCGGACTGGTTGAACTTGCGACGCCCCATCACGGTGAGTTGGGGTGAGGTGCAAGGGGTGATCCAGTTCCGCCGCTAGGCGCGTGCTACGCTAGCCAGGTAAAGGAGGGAGCTATGGTGGTAATCGCCTCGGCGGTCAGAACGCCACTCGGTTCGTTTCAGGGGGCGCTCTCCCCGCTTAAAGCCTCACACTTGGGTGCTGCCGCCGTCCGGGAGGCGGTCCGGCGCGCCGGTATCGGCCATGACCAGGTCGAGCTGGTGCTGCTGGGCAACGTGCTACCGGCCGGCATAGGCCAGGCCCCGGCTCGCCAGGCAGCCATCTACGCCGGGCTGGCGCATAGCACCCCTAGCGTAACCATCAACAAGATGTGCGGCAGCGGGCTGGAGGCCATTATCCAGGGGGCTCGAGCCGTGGCGTTGGGCGATGCCCAGGTAGTGGTGGCAGGCGGGATGGAGTCGATGAGCAACGCGCCATACCTGCTGCCGGGAGCCAGAGCGGGGCTAAGGATGGGTCACGCGCAGCTCCTTGATTCGATGATTCACGACGGCCTGTGGGACGCCTATTACGACCAGCACATGGGCTCCTGCGCCGAGCTGTGCGCCCGCCGCTACGACTTTAGCCGCGCAGCGCAAGACGCCTTCGCTGAGCGCTCCTATCAACGGGCGCAAGCGGCCATCGCCAACGGCTGGTTTGCGCCGGAGATCGTCCCGGTCGAAGTCCCCGGGCGGCGCGGCGCGGTCACCGTGAGCGCGGACGAAGAGCCCGCCCGCGTCGATTTTGCCAAACTCCCCGCGCTTAAGCCGGCATTTGAACCGGATGGGACCGTCACCGCCGGCAACGCTTCAACTATTAGCGACGGCGCCGCGGCGGTGGTTATCACCAGCTCGGAGCTGGCTATGGCTAACGGCTGGCCGGTGCTGGCCCGCATCGTCGGCTATAGCACGCATGCCCACGACCCGCAGTGGTTTACCACCGCACCGGTCGGCGCTATGCGCAAGCTCCTCCAGCAGCTCGGCTGGACACCTGCCGACGTTGACCTGTTCGAAATCAATGAAGCGTTTGCGGTAGTGACTATGGCGGCTATGGCCGAGCTTGAGCTGCCTGCGGAGAAGGTTAACGTCCACGGCGGCGCGGTCTCACTAGGCCACCCCATCGGTGCCTCGGGGGCGCGCATTGTGGTGACCCTCTTGCATGCGCTGCGGCGGCTCGGTAAAGTGCGCGGCATGGTTAGCATCTGCATCGGCGGCGGCGAGGCGCTGGCTCTGGGGCTCGAGCGTGTCGGCTAAGCCCTTCCACGCCCCCATCCCGGGCTATCTCGAGAAGACCGCAAGCGGCTACCGGGTAAGCCTGCGGATACCGCGCAGCCTGTTGGTGAGTCAGGCCTGGGTGCGCAGCGAGCCCGACAACGAAGAGGTGTTAAGCCCGTTAACGCCTGTGGCTGAAGATGCGCTCAGCGTCACCTGGCGCGGCGACCTGCGCCTTAACCACGCCGAGGATGTTACTATCTACTGTTTCAAGCTGTTAGTAGATGGGGTGCAGCTCTGGCTGGACGCCTGCGGTACCGCGCCGTATCTGCCGGAATGCTCTCGCCACTTCCACCTCAACCCGCACTACCAACCCGCAAGCTGGGTCTGGTCGCAGGTCTTCTATCAGATCTTCCCGGAGCGCTTCTGCGATGGCGATCCGAGCAACAACGTCCGCAGCGGGGAGTACCTCAAGGCTTCGCCCGACAATTACGACGGCAAGCCGGTCGTGGCCAAGCGCTGGGGCGAGCTGCCCACCAAGGGCCAGGGGGCGCGCGAGTTCTTCGGCGGCGACTTGGCGGGGATACTACAGCGGCTCCCTTACCTGCAAGAGCTAGGTGTCACGGCTCTCTACCTCAACCCGATCTTCACTTCGCCGAGCAGCCACAAATACGACACGGTGGACTATACCCAGGTCGATCCGCACTTCGGCAATAACGAGCTGTTCGCTGAGCTGTGCGCCGAGCTGCGCCGGTGCGGGATGCGCCTTATCCTCGACGCAGTAGTCAACCACACCAGCGAGCGCCACCCCTGGTTCGACCGCTACGGCGAGCATCCCACGCCGGGGGCGTATCAGTCCGCCGCAGCGCCTACCCGCGACTTCTATACCTTTAGCGACCCTGCTGACCCGGAATTATCGGGCGAAGCCTTATCCTATGTCGGCTGGTATAACGTCAAGACGCTGCCGGTGCTCAACTACGCCAGCCCTGAGCTGCGCCGCAGGGTCTACGAGCAGGACGACGCCATCTTGCGCACCTGGCTCCGCCCGCCCTATCGGATCGACGGCTGGCGCTTCGATGTGATCCATATGCTCGGCGAAGGGCCCGGGGCACGCAATAACCATACCTACGTGAGACACTTCCGGCAGGCGCTGCGCCAGGAGAACCCGGAAGCCTATGTCTTGGGTGAGCACATCTTCGAGGCCAGCCGCTGGTTGCAAGGCGACCAGGAAGACGGCGCCATGAACTACTGGGGCTTCACCCTGCCGCTGTGGGCTTTTCTGGCCGGTATCGACTTCCGCGGACACCGGGTGCAGCTTGATGCCGCGGAGTTCCAGGGGCTGCTGGCTCGAGCCCGCGCCGCTATCCCCTTCGAGAACCAGCTCTCGCAGCTCAACCTGCTCGACTCGCACGACACGCCGCGGCTGCTGACCTTGCTTGCTGGCGACAAGGCGCTCATGACAGCGGCAGTTACCATGCTGATGACCTATATCGGCGTGCCGTGCATCTATTACGGTGACGAGATCGGGCTCGAAGGCGAAGGCGACCCCGACTGCCGGCGCTGCTTCCCGTGGGACCGAGCGGCCTGGGATGTTGAGCTGCGCGCTCACTACCAGCGGCTCATCGCACTGCGCAAGGCTCAGCCCGCCCTGCAGCGCGGGGCACTGCTCGACCTCTACGCCGAGGGCGACCTGCTGGCCTTTGCCCGGCTGCTGGAGGGCGAGATCCTGCTTACCGTCCTCAACCGGGGCGCGGCTGCCCGCCTTACTCTCCCGCTTGATGCGCTGTTCGTCGAGAGCGGGACAGCGACCGATCTGCTGTCCCACGAGTCGTTTCCGGTGAGCCAAAGTAGGCTGGCGCTGACTATCCCCGCGCGCTCGGCGCGGGTACTGGCGCTCTCGTTTCGCTCAGAAGGCGCTGCAATGGTAGAGTAGTGCCCATGAAGCAAGCTGCACCACGAGGGATGAAAATAGGGCGACCACGTGGGGTCGCCCCTACTTGAATACTTGAATACTGACTGGAGGAGTTATGGCAGCCGACGATCCCAAATCCCAGCGCGTAGGGCTGATCCTCAGCGGTGGCGGGGCGCGGGGCTTTGCGCATATCGGCGTGATCCGGGTGCTCGAGCGCTTAGGCGTCAAGGTCGATGTCATTGCGGGCTCCTCGATGGGCGCGATTATCGGCGCCTTCTATGCCAACGGCTACAGCGCCGACGACTGTTATGAGATCGCCCGCAAGACCTCCTGGCGCGATGTCTTCGACCTGTCGCTGCAAGCCGGTCTGATTAAGGGCGAGAAGCTCCACGCCCTGCTAGCCGAATACCTACCGGCCCACTTCGAGGAGCTAAAATTACCCCTAGCGGTAGCTACCACCGACATTGAGACCGGCGAAGGGGTGTTCCTGCTAGAGGGCGACTTAATTACCGCCGTCCGGGCCAGCAGCTGCTTCCCCGGCGCCTTTGAGCCGGTGAAGCACTTAGGCCGCACCCTGGCCGACGGCGGCATCGTCAACAACCTGCCAGTCGATGCGGTGTCGTTTCTAAACGCCAACTTCACCATCGCTTCGGACGTTACCTCGCCGCGGCGGGCCGAGTTTAAGGACAACAAGGAGCAGGGGAAGTGGTGGGAACGGATGCTCGCCACTATCAAGCTCGAGCGCCGCAACCCGATGGCACAGATGCTGCTGCGTTCCACCGATATCATGCAGTGCATCCTGACCGACATCAAATACAGCCTCCACCCGGCCGATGTCCGGGTGCGCTGCTTAATGCCGCACATCCTGGTGGAATCGTTTTGGGAGTTAGACGAGATCGTGGCTCTTGGTGAAGAGGCCGCCGAAGCAACCTTCAAGGCTACCAACCTGACAGCTCAGCTAGATAGAACAGCAGTCAAAACCATCACCAGCCACCCCGAACCCGAGCTGCCCAGCCCCATCCGAGCTAAGCGAGAATGATTCTAAAACGCCGCAAGCGCCAGGGATAGTCTGGTACTTGGATGCCAGGTTGCGCTACGGTAGGGTGGTAAACTGAAGCTATGGCAACCTCTGCCCGCAAGGCAGCTCTCGATCCTAAAAAACTGACCAGGAAGCAGCGCTTCTGGCGCGAGGTGCGCGGCTACGCCGAAGCGCTCTTTATCGCCTTCTTGGTGGTTACGTTCCTCTTCAACACCGTGGGGGTGGTGGGCAGCTCGATGCGCCCCACGCTCGACGGGGGGAGCGGCCGCCTCCCAGAATCGCTAATTACCGGCGACCGGGTGTTTATCCCCAAGTACGACAACTGGCTGCGCCGCGCCGGTATCCTCGGCCACTTTGAGCGCGGCGAGATCGTAGTCGTCAGGGAGCCCCCCAACGCCCCCTCGGCGCAGTTTCGGGCACACCGGCCCTTTTTCATCAAGCGGCTGATCGGCATCCCCGGCGACCGGATCAAGATCGTGGAAGGTCAGGTCTACGTCAATGGCCATCCGGTCGATCAGAGCTTTATTACTGAGAGCGGCGAGATTATCCCAGATCCGGTCAACTTCCCCGTCATCACCGTCCAGAACGGTGAAGTGGTGGGATTCTTGGGCCTCTCGCCCAACACCTGGCGCCTCACGGCGACCGGGCGTCAACCAGCCCCGGTGACTCACCCTAATGTACAGCTCTTCTACGGCAGCACCATCGCTGCCTTAGCGCCTATCCCGGCCGATGCGCCCGAAGGGGTGCCGTTCGTACACGAACTGATCGTCCCGGAAGACCACTACTTCATCCTGGGCGACAACCGCCAAGCTGCCAGGGGTGGCAGCGAGGATTCGCGCTACTTTGGACCGATCCGAACCATCACCGTAGCAGGCCGCGCCAATGCGGTGATCTGGCCGCCCATGCGCGACGGCGAGTGGAACTGGCGGCGGCTCGGCCCACCGGAGGCCTTTGCGGCCATCCCCGACCCCCGATAGATGCTTCAAGCCACCCCTCAGAAGCGTCAGACTCTCTGGCGCCGCACCGTCAGGCCGCTGTTGGAGGCGGTGGTGGTGGCAGGGCTGTTCGTGACCTTTATCGCCACCACGGTCGGTATCTCCGGCGATTCGATGACCCCCACCCTGCACCACGGCGAGCGGGCGCTGGTACCTAAGTATGAGACCTGGCTGCGGCGGCTCGGCCTCGGTCAGTTTCAGCGCGGCGACATCGTCTACTTCCGCCCGCCGGAGGGCGTGCCTGAAGCGCGGATCGAACTGCCGCTCGGCCTCGGTTACCGCTCCTACTTCATCAAGCGGATCATCGGCCTACCCGGCGACCTGGTGCGCCTCGAAGGAGGGGTCGTCTACCTCAACGGCGAGGTGCTGGTTGAGCCCTATCTGGACGATAGGGGCAGCAGCAACCTGGCCGAAATCACCGTTCCTGAAGGGCACGTGTTCGTATTAGGCGACCATCGCGGGCCGTTTGGCAGCGTCGATTCGCGGCGCTTCGGGCCGATCCCGCTGGAGTCACTCTCAGGCCGCGCTACGGTGGTGATCTGGCCGCTGTTGGTGCGCGATAACGGCCAGTGGCGCTTGAATCTGCGCCCACTTTAGCGCGCCAGGCGCCCGTCTAACCCCAGCACTGCGGCCATTTGCTGCATGGCCGCGAGCACCAAGCTGACATGCTCCCACAGCTCGATGCCCAACTCCTCAGCGCCACGCCTGATGTCCTCGCGGTTTACCCCGCGGGCAAAGGCCTTGTCCTTGAACTTCTTCTTGAGGCTGCCTACCTCCAGGTGGGCGATATCCTTGTCCGGCCTAACCAGCACCGCGGCGGTGATCAGGCCGGTCACCTCGTCGCAGGCGTAGAGGGTCTTGGCCAACAGCGAAGTGCGCGGCACTTCGAGAAAGTCGGCGTGTCCTAAGATGGCCTCTAGCACATCCTCCGGGTAGCCAAGCCGGCGCAGATGGCGCACCCCCACCACCGGGTGGCCGTTTTCGCCGATGGTGGGATGGCGCTCGTAATCGAAGTCGTGCAGGAGCGCGGTAACCGCCCACTTGGTTTGGTCTTCGCCGAAGCGCTCGGCATAGGCTACCACGGCCGCCTCGACCGCCAGCATATGCTTGCGGAGACTATCCGACTCGGTCCACTCGGTCATCAGTTGGTAAGCAGCTGCACGGGAGAGCGTCATGGCCTTAGTCTACCGCGCAATGCTTCGCTAATCAGTTGCCAGGGCCGCCCTCGGCGCCTGCCAGCACCAGCTCCCCCAGCCAATTAGCGACGTCCTGGCTCAGCACCAGCTCGAGCCCTTGATGGCCGCGGGGCGCCTCGAGCCGATGGACCTGCTGCCAGCCCAGGTGTAGCAGCTCGGCATAATAGGCCGCCGCCGGTAGCTGCCCGGCCTCGGCCAACACCCTAGAGGGGGTCGGGTCAAGCGAGGCATCTCGGGTCAGCAGCTGCGCCTCAGGGATGCCAAGCTGCACCAGGCGCGCTCTTAGCGTCTCGGCTAGCCCCGGCACGCCGCTGCGGTTGGTGATGAGCAGGGTGGTAGCGGGGGCCTGCGTAAGCGCTCTGGCCTGACCGCCGAAGACCTGGGCCAAAAACGCCTCGACCTCGTGCGGATCGGTACGCAGCGCCGCACTCCCCTCTTGCGCCCGCGCCGGCAGGGTAAAGGCTTGCAGCCGCAAGCTGCCCAGCTGTGGTAGCAGCTGCGCCGCCAACATCGGTGAGGCGTTGGTCTCAACTTCGTCGAAGTAGGTATCGATTAGCTGCGGCAGCGCTCCGATCACTGCTAGGTTAAGCTCTCTGAGTCGCGCCAAAAACGCGCCGGCTAAGGTCTTGACGTTGTCAATGCGCCGAAAATCGTCGCCGACCGCCCCTCGGTAGCGCACGAAGTGCGAGGCTCGCTCGCCATCTAACCACTGCGGGCCGGGCTGTAGATCGATAAATAACCCAGCGGCGTGGTCAGTATGCCGCATCCGGTAGGGAACGTTGACCCGCACACCACCTACCGCGTCGATCAGGCGCTGGAAGATGTCGATGTTGATAATGGCGTAATAGTCAACCGGCAGGCCCAGTAGGCCGCTGACCGCCTGCCGCAAGGTGTCAGCGCCGCCTCTGACATACACCGCGTTGATGCGCCTGCCGTACTCTGGCAGGTAGATATCGCGGGGGATGGCCACGATGGTGAGATCGTTGCCCACCAGAGTGACGTACAAGATGGTGTCGGTCTCGACGCCGTAGGCGGTAGCCCTGGCGGGCGCCCTCCGTCCGATGATCCGACCCCGAGCGTCGTAGATAGGGGCGCCTGCCGCTTCCAGATAGAGCTTGTCGCGGCCCGCCACCACGAAGCTGACCTGGAACTCACCGCGGGGGTTGATAAGCGCCCGCTCGGCCTCACCGAGGAGGCTGCGCGGCACGTCACGGCTGAGCCAGTAGCCGCTCAAGCCCGCCAGCGCAATAAGCGCCCCCACCACCTGCAGCAGACGCGCTAACCAGATCGGCAAGGAGACTCCTTAAAAACCAGGAGCTAGAAGCCAGGAGTCAGGAGCCAGTAGGGGCGAGCCTTGGACGGCTACGCCGCTACCGCTCTCACTTCGTTCGGGTCGAAGCTTCGCTGAAGTTCGCCCTGCTTTCATGCGCCATTCCTTTCAAGGCCAGTATAAAGCCAAAGCGCCCTAGGCCCAGCGGATCAGGCCCAGGTCGAAGGGGCTAGGCAGTTCCGGCACTACCGGGATTACCCGCACCCCATAGGCGAGGCGCCCGCTGATTACCGGCTTGAAGCGCACCTTATACAGGCCGCCGCCGTCGGGATAACGCTCCTGACAAGCCATCGTCACAGTATGGAGGTTGTGATTAAGCTGATCGCTTTCACGGCTGTAGACCAGCTCGACCCTAAGTTCGTCGAGGTCAATCTCGCGCCCGTTTAACACCACCTCGATCTCGAGCTCGTCGCCAATATGATAGATGCCGTCCTGGAAAGGCCTTGCGCTAAAGTAAAGGCTCGGCCAGTGGTTTTGCAGGTGGCGGCGGCGGCTGGCCAAGGCAGTGGCCGCGGCATAGCCCTCAGCCGCCATGGCCGCAGCGCGCTGCGAGGCCGGCGCGTAGTAGCTCACAACGTAGTCTTTTACCATGCGGCGGGCGTTAAATGCCGGCGTCAGGGTGGCTACCGCCCGCTTGGCCCGCTCTACCCAGGCTTGGGGGATGCCGTGCTCATCGCGGTCGTAGTAAAGGGGCACCACCGAGCGCTCGAGCAACCCGTAGAGCGCATCGGCATCAAAGGCATCCCCTAGCTCGTTATTCTCGTGGTTCACCGGTAAGCCGATGGCCCAGCCGTTCTGACCGTCGTAGCCCTCGGGCCACCAGCCGTCCAGAATCGACAGGTTCAGGACGCCGTTCATCCCCGCTTTCTCGCCACTGGTTCCCGAAGCTTCGTTGGGGCGCCGCGGATTATTCAGCCAGACATCGACACTGCGGGTCAGCGTCCGTCCCACCGCCATGTCGTAGTCCTCAACAAAAAGGACCTTGCCGACAAAGCGCGGGTCTTTGGAAAGGTTGTGAATCTGGGCGATTAGCTCCTGACCCGGCTTATCAGCCGGGTGCGCCTTGCCCGCAAAGACTAGCTGCACCGGCCGTTCGGGCTGATCTAAGAGCCGCGCCAAGCGGTCGAGGTCGCGGAAGATTAAGGTGGCCCGCTTGTAAGTGGCAAAGCGCCGGGCAAAGCCGATGGTCAGCGCGTGCGGATCAAAAAGGTGGCTAGCATCTTGCAGTGCGGTCGGGCTGGCGCCGTGGCGGGTCTTTTGCGCTAGTACCCGGCGGCGCAAGAATCTGACCCCTTCTTCCTTGATATCCTGGCGGGCCTGCCAGAACTTGGTATTATCTACCTTCAGGAACGCTTGCCACAGCTGCATATCCTCCCGGCGGGCTCGCCAGTCTTGGGGGAGGACCTCATCGCACAGCGCCTCGATCTGCGGACTCACCCAGGTCGGTGCATGCACCCCGTTAGTCACATGGCCGATCGGCACCTCGGCGGTCGGCACCTCCGGCCATAGGTCGTTCCAGATGCGGCGGCTGGTCTCGCCGTGAAGCTTGGAGACGCCGTTGCGCCCTGAAGAGAAGCGCAGCGCCAAGGCCGGCATGCTAAATACCGGCCCCCAGCCGTGATCAAAGCGGGCCAGGTCAAAAAACTGCTGCTGGCTTAAGCCCAAGCTCCCCCAATAACCGCTAAAATACTGGCCGATGAGATCAAAGGGGAAGGCGTCGTTCCCGGCCGGAACCGGGGTGTGGACCGTAAAGACCGTGCCGGCAGTCACGAACTCCCGCGCCTGATCGAAGGTCAGACCCTGTTCAATCAGCTCGCGGCAGCGCTCGAGCACCATAAAGGCGCTATGGCCCTCGTTCATGTGCCAGGTAGTGGGGTTAATCCCTATAGCCCGTAGCACCCGCACCCCGCCGATGCCAAGCACTATCTCCTGTGCTATCCGGGTGCGCTGGTCGCCACCGTAGAGCCTGGCCAGCAGCGCCCGGTCGCTAGGATCGTTCTCGGGCAGGTCGGTATCAAGCAGGTAGACCGGCACCCGCCCCACCTGAATGCGCCAGGCGCGGATTACCACATCGCGACCCGAGAGGTTGACCTTGACCCTTACTTCGTCCCCACGGTCGTTGCGAACCAGCGTCATAGCCACATCCAGCGGGCTCAGCCGGTGGTAGATGGCTTCTTGCCGGCCGTCATCGGCAACGCGCTGATGGAAGTACCCCTCAGGGTACCAGAGCCCTACCCCGACCAACGGCACGCCTAAGTTAGAGGCCGCCTTGGTGTGGTCACCTGCCAGCACCCCCAGGCCGCCCGAATAGATGGCCATCGCTTCGTGCCAGCCGTACTCCATGCAGAAGTAGGCATAGCTGTGCTCGAGCCCACCATGCTCTGCCCGGTACCAGGTATCGGTCTTGCCGAGGTAGCGGTCGAATGCGGCGATTACCCGATCATAAAGCTCCAGGTACTCGCTGCTCTTAGCGGCCGGCTCGAGCTTGTCCTGACTCACGTCGCGCAGCAGCTTAACCGGGTTGTGCTGCACGGCTTCCCATAGCTCCCGGTCGAGGCGCCTGAAGCAGGCGCGCGCTTCCGGGTTCCAGGTCCAGTAGAGGTTATAGGCCAACTCCTTAAGCCTGGCAATGCGTTTAGGTAACTGCGGTAGGATGGTCACGCGTCCAAGAATGCTCATAACAATTCCTCCGAAAACAGGAGCTAGAAGCCAGGAGCGAGCAGGGGCGGCCCCACATGGTCAACCAACTTTCAATCACTAGCACCCAAGCAATGGCATGCCGTTGGTGAGTGTAACACGTTCGGCGCACAGCTTCTATGAGCTTATGTCGGCGCGGCCTCATTTGAAGCTGCCTTCCACGCAGTATGCTCAACGCTATGAAGCGCTGGCTAGTGCTGTTGGCCCTGCTAAGCACTGCCGCCTGGGCGCAAAGCGCCTCGCTGGGGCTAACGGTCAGCAGCGACGCGCCCAAACCCGAAGTGGCACTCTATAACCTGGCTCTCGGCAACCTCCGACTCGATCTGCGCGCTGCCGGGGCGGTGTCGGGGCCGCTCGAGCTCGGCCTGGGGCTGCGCACCACCTTGAGCCTGGGCCCTGTCGGCAATGTGGTGCTGTCTGGGCGCAGCGACCTGGCCACCGACGGACAATTCAGCACCCGGCTGCACGGTGCGGCGGTCATCGGCGCGGTAGCGGTGCGCGGTCGCATAGCAGCCTTTAACACCGATCCCGGCCAGTTCGACCTGCGCGAAGCGTTCGAGGCCGACGCCCGGCCCCGCCTCCCTGAAGCGTGGGCGGGTGGGATTGGCCTAAGCCTGGGGGCGGGCCTGACCTACCGTCTGGAGCGCAACATCATCCTTGAACTCGATCCTGACCTGAGTTATTTAACCGGACAGGGTTTTGGCGGGCGCTTAAGTGCCGCCTTGCAGCTGCGGCGGCTAGTCGAGCAAGATGACGGGCGGGTGCTGCTGCTGGCTGACCTGGCACCGGGCGCGGTGCGCGGCTACGTGGCTACGGGCTTCGAGTATCGCTGGCGCCGTGGACTGCCGGCTACTAGCGCCTCACTGTGGCTGGGTTACGGCAGCCTCGGCCTGTGGCCGGGGGTGCGGCTTAACCTCAGCGGTCCCGTGGAGGAGGGCTGGCAGGGGAGGCTCGAGCTAGCCCTGGAGCCCTACCGCACCGACGCTCTCCCCTACCGCGCCACGGCGCTGCTGCAAGGCCCGGCCGGGCCGGGGGAGCTAAGCCTCCACCTGCTGGTAGCGCCCGCCAGCGACCTGCCCCCCATCAGTCTCTTGATGAGCTACAGCTTCCGCTTTTAGCATGGAGCTCTCAAGCCAAGAGCAGGCGGTAGCAGCGCTGGTTGCCAGCGGCCAACTCGACGAGGCCGCCGACCGCCTGGCCCGCCTCCTGCCCTACGCTAAGGAGGCCGCCTACCACCGGCTACTGACCCGCCTCGGCGCTATCCGCATCCGCCTGGGACAGCTCCGTACCGCCGTCGAAGTCTTGCGGCAGGCTACCGAGATGGGCGACGGCTACGCTTACCTTCAGCTCGGCAACGCGCTGCGTTACCTTGGCGACGTGGCCGGGGCCGCCCCTGCGCTGGCTGCGGCGCTGGCCCGAGCCCGCAGCAGTGCCGACGGTGCGCTGGCCATAGCCGCCTTATGCGTTCAGGGGGAGTTGGCCCTCGACCAAGCGCTCTCGCGTGAAGCGGTCGAAAGGTTCGGACAGGCCCTCGGGCTGACCGAACTAGCGACCGACCTTGGGCTGAGCATCGCCCCTTTGGCCGGATTGGCTCAGGCTCATCTGGGTTGGAAAAATCCGCGCAAAGGGGCAGGTTTGGCGCGCAAGGCGCTGGATCGTGCCCAGCTGGTCAATGATCGCGTCGGCGAAAGCCGGGCGCTGCTGTCGCTGGGGCTGGCAACGCGCGACCTGAGTGTGTTGGCCACAGCGCGGCAGGTAGCGGCTCAGGCCCCCCACAAACCTTTGGAGGTCAAAATCCTGCGGGCCAGCCTGGAGCTAGCCTGGGACGAAGCGCTGTGGCAGGAGGCACTCACCGCAGCCGAGCGCTTGGGGATGGAGAGCGAGCACCGGGCCTTGCTGGCGCTTGGGCCATGACCGGCACCCCCTGCCCCTCAAAGCGAATTTCGGATGACTCCACACCAGCGCAGATATGGCCGCCATAAAGCGTGTGCTCGCAAAAACGTGTTCTCGCTTCGTTCGGACTCGTTTGGACGACCTGCTGGGCACAGAGAGGTAACCCCTGATTTCAGCCGCTTCCATCTATGTACGATTCCGCTTGCAGTAAAACCTGATGAAGTCTATAATGTAGTGCAAGCACGAGGCTTCGGTTTTACGGCTTATGTGAAGCAGTCGCATGGCCTTGTGAACCTCGTTAAGAAAAGGAGATGATTGAATACCTTCTCGGCATCTCGGCTTTTGACATTGCGGTTTATCTCCCCAAACGGGACAATATCCAGCAAGTTGAGGTTTAAACAAGAGTTTGGCGGCAGCGGAGCGCTAGGTTTGCGATTCGCCAAGTCATGGAAAAAGGAGAAGCAAAATGCTTGAGACCATTGCAGTTGTCCTGATCGTCCTCTGGCTTCTGGGTTTCGTCACCGCGAACACCATGGGCGGACTCATTCATGTCCTTTTGGTCATCGCGGTCGTGGTGATTCTGCTTCGTGTCATTCGAGGTCGACGTGTGTAGCCACTCTGTAGCGATTCTGATGAGTTACCTTGACAAGGAGAAGACAAAGTGAGCGGAGTCAAAATTGCGGCAATCGTGCTGATCGTGGCCGGCGTCTTGGGGTTGGTGTACGGAGGCTTCAGCTACACCAAGGACACCCACACGACGAAAGTGGGGCCGATCGAGCTGACGGTAAAGGAGACGGACACGGTCAACGTCCCGATTTGGGCTGGCGTGGGGGCGATTGTGATCGGCGGCGCGCTCCTGTTTTTCGGGAACAAGAAGGGCTAGCCTTAGCACCTGTCGCCTAACAATGGCAGCCAGCGGCCGGCGCTGCGCGCTGCCGCTGATGCTGAGCCTTGGGCAGCATGGGCATTCGACCGAAGTTCAAGCGAAAGCAACCGTCTTAAAAGTCAAGCCCCTGCGGTTGCTGAAGCAGTACGAAAGGGGGAGTTAGTACGAAGCATGGCGTTGAGGATGACGAGCAGCTTACGCATGGCAGCGACAAGGGCAACCTTCTTAGCCTTACCCTGATTGAGGAGCCGCTCATAGAAAGCACGAATAGCGGGATTGAATCTAGTTGCTACCAAAGCCGCCATATAGAGGCTGCTGCGGACACTGGCCCGACCACCCCATACCCCACGATGACCCCTCAGCGTTCCGCTGTCGCGG
>JAGXSO010000152.1 GCA_018333775.1 Truepera sp. | reverse complement strand
CCCCGGTCACAATCTGGGCGACGATCTGGGGCTGTAGCCGCGCCGCAGCCAGATAGTCGAGGAAAAAGAGCGGGCGCGCCCCTTGCACTAAAATATCGTTGATGCAGTGGTGGACGATATCGTAGCCGATACTATGGTAGCGCCCTAGAGCGGTGGCAAGTTTGGTTTTGGTGCCTACGCCGTCGGTGGAGGCGACCAGCACCGGCTCCACTAAACCCTGAAGGGCTGTGGCCTGGTAGAGTCCGCCGAAGGCGCCTATGCCGGCTAGCACCTCCGGAGTGTAGGTGCTTTTAACTGCCTGCGTGATTAGCGCCAGGGCTTCCGCCTTGGCTCTGAGGTCAACCCCTGCACTTTGATAGCGACGCTCTTGGTTCAGTTCCTGGTTCATGAGGTGATTGTACCGAGAGATGCTTACAAACACTCCATCAACGTAACAAAAAAATCACACACTAGAGTATTGTGAATTATCTCACCTAGGTTATGATAGCTCCGTGTCACCTATCCTTCAGGTGCTGCTGCCGCTGCCGCTACCACCCTTTGACTTTTTACCCATGCACGGCGCAGCCCTCCCCGAGGTAGGCCAGCGTGTAGTGGTGCCGTGGCAGCAGAGCCTCCGGATCGGCATAGTGGTCGGTATCGCCCAAGAGCGCGGGCGGCTGGCTGGTGAGCTGAGAGAGGTCATCAGCACTCTCGACACCGGGCCGTTTCTTAGCCCGGCAGCACTGGCAACGCTCCAGCGGGTGGCAGACTACACCCTCGCTCCGGCTGGCACGGTGTTGGCTGACTTGTTGCCGATAGGTTTGAGCGAAACCTTAAGCCACGAAGTCCGGGCACTGCCGGGGGTAACCGGGGTGCCGATCGGCACGGAGTGGCTTCCAGCGTTAGAGCTTAAACCCGGACAGCTCGAGCTCTGCCGGCGGCAGGGCTTGATCGAAGAGCGAGTAAGCGTACTGCAACCGACCGCCACGCGGCTCATCGCCTGCCGTGACGCAGATGCTGAACTGAGCCCTAAGCAGCGCCAGGCACTAGCGGCGCTGCAGGCGCTGGGGCCGGCGCTTAGCGCAGCGGCGGTAGCCCGTGAGGCTGTGGTCTCTGAGGGGGTGGTGCGGGCCCTGATAACAAAGGGATACGCCCGCTACTGGCAGGTCGAGGCCGAGCCGCCCGCTTTGCCTAGCTATTCGGGCGCTGCACTGGAGCCTGTGCCGCCTATCCCACCTGAGGCGATCTGCCTCAGCGGCGGCCGCCGCCGCGAGCGCTTGGCAGCGCTTATACCCCGCTTAGCAGCGACTGTTGCCGCCGGCGGCTCGGCGCTGGTGTTAGTGCCGGAGCAGGCGCTTATCGCTGAAACTGCCGGTGGCCTAGCTACACAGTTGCCGGTGGCGGTGCTCAGCGGCGAGCTGAACGATGCGCAGCGCCGGCGCCTGTGGCTCGAGCTGCCTAGCTACACAGCGGTGGTGCTGGTCGGTACCTATCTAGCCCTGCTAGCGCCCCTTAGGAACTTGCAGCAGGTGGTGGTGCTAGAAGCGGCCAGCCCAAGCTACAAACTCGCTTCCGGCTGCCGTGCATTTGTCCCGACTGCGGCGCGTTTTCGGGCCGAAGCTAGCAGCGCGGCCCTGCTCGAGAGCGAGGCGCTAGCGAGTGCCGAAATGTGGGTACGCAGCGCTGGCCGCCGCCATGAGCTGCCGCGACCGGAACCCCGCCTCCACGTGGTAGACCTTAACGGCCAGGCCAACTGGCCGCTCAGCGCCGACCTGATCAAGCTGCTCAAACAGGTCGCGGAGCGGGAGCGCCAGGCGGTGCTGTTAGCCCCACGGCGCGGCTTTTCAGCCGGGCTGAGTTGCCAAGACTGCGGCTACTTGGCGACCTGCTCGCACTGCGATCTGCCGCTGCGCTACCACCGCGACGGCTACCGCTTACGGTGCCACCAGTGCGGCTTTAGCGCCGAACTGCCGCCTAACTGCCCGCAGTGCAACGGTCACCGCTTGCACCCAGCCCGTGCCGCCGGGACGCAGTGGATTCAGAGCGCAATTAAGGAGCTTCTACCCGGCTTTAACTGCTGGCGCTTCGACAGCGACCAGCGCGACAATCTGAGCAGCCTCCAGAACGGCCAGCCTGGTGTCGTGGTAGGCACTTCCGCGCTGCTGCGCCAGCCGCCGCTACCTAACGTTTCGCTGCTCGCTGTTACGCTGCTCGATACACTGCTTTACTTGGGTGACTACCGTGGCGAAGAGGAGACCCTCCGGTTGCTCTTTAATCTGGCCGAGCTGACCGAATCGCGCCGCCCGCTGACGGTAATCCAAACCTTTCAAGCTGATCACCCGCTCCTGCAGGCACTCCAGAGGCCAATGCTGCTTGACGCTTTGATGAACGAGCTGCTGGAGCGCCGCCGCCGCTTTGGCTATCCGCCGTTTACCCGGCTAGCTAAGGTGCAGGTATTGGCGAAGGAGCGGGCTGCCGCCGAACGCGTGGCAAACTGGTTAGCTTCGGCGATGAGGACGTTAGGTGCTGAGCTAAGCGAGCTGTTGGGCCCGGCCCCAGCGTTGCGCCTGAAAGGGCTTTACACCGTGCAATTGCTGGTGCGCGCTGCTGACGAGGACCGCTTAAGGACTTTGCTGGTGGCGGCGCGGGAGTATCGTGGTGAGGCACGGGTGCGCTTTGAGGTCGATCCGCGGGATATCGGTTATCTAATAGAATAGGTTTTTCACGCGAGGATAGTATCGTGATTATTTTCACGTTTTAATCACCTGGTTACCAACCTTTCAGGCGCTGTGGCGTATCATGGACACAGCTTATGATTAAGAACCGCCGCGCCACCTTTGACTACGAGCTGCTCGAAACCTTCGAAGCGGGACTGGTGTTAACCGGCAGTGAGGTCAAATCGCTAAGGCAGGGGGGCGCGACGCTGGCTGAGTCCTTTGCCCGCCTTAAGGGGGGCGAAGTCTGGCTGGAGGGGATGCACATCGCGCCGTACAAGGATGCCAGCTACAACAACCACGAGCCGTTGCGCAGCCGCAAGCTGCTGCTAAACAGGCGTGAGATCGCTGAGATTAAGCGCGGGCTTACGCGCCAAGGGTTGACCCTGATCCCGACTCGCCTTTACTTTAAGGAGGGGTGGGCTAAGCTAACCGTGGCGCTGGCTCGAGGTAAAAAGCTTCACGACAAACGCCAGGCGGTAGCCAAGAAAGAGGCTCAGCGGGAGATGGAGCGAGTACGCCGATGATGCGTGCCCTGGTGTTTACTCTGCTGCTGTCGCTAGGTTTAGGTATGGCGCAGCAGCGGCTAATAGTCAATGGGGTAGAGGTCCCCGGACTTACCACCACGCTGGTAGCCGGTAGCTCTTACGCCGCCGCCGAACCGCTGGCTCGAGCCCTGGGCGCCAGCTTCAGCTTCGACCCGATTAACCAGCTAGCCCTGTTTCAGTTAGCCGGGCGGGTGGTGCTGCTAAACGTTTTTAGCGATGCCCGCAGCGCTGCTGCCGCCACTGAGGCTATCCTCCTCGACGGGCGCCGGTTCGCCAGCTCAGGTGGCATTCTGATCGAAGGCGTAGTCTTTGCCCCGGTGCGGTCGCTGGCTGTAGCCTTCGGTGGGAGTGCCGCCGTGGTGCAAGAGCACAACGCCGTCACGGTGGTGTTGCCGCGAGCCAGACTGGAGCGCGCCGAGTTAGGCCCAGCGCCCGGCGGCCGCTACGAGCGCTTTGTGTTTGAGTTTAGCGGGCTGCCCCCGATCGACACGCGCGAGCTGCCCGCGCTGAACACCGTGCAGTTCCGCTTCGACCGCAGCGACCTTACAGCCGAGCGGCGTTTCAGCGGCCGCTACTTTGTTGAGGCGGTGCTGGTCCCAAACGCTGGGCGCATCGACTTCCGCCTCACCCTAACGCCCGATAGCCGCTATGAGTGGTTCGTGACGCCAACCCCCCAGGGGGTCAGCATCGTGATCGATATCTTCAGCGCTGCCGTGACCGCTGCTCCGACGATCACCGACCGTCCTCGGCCCAGCGTCGTGCTGGATCCGGGGCCGGGTACCCTGATGTTGGCCCAGCAGTTGGCAGCCAGTCTGGAAGCTAACGGCTATCAGGTACGGCTGACCCGCGACAGCGAGGTGGAGGTTCCGCTTATGGCACGCGCTAACGCCGGCATCGGGGCTGGGGTGTTCATCTCACTAAAGGCAAGCACCTTGCCGCCCGGCCAGTATCGGGCCTATTACCTGGCAGAGGCGGCTGACCTAGAGGTGCTTAACGCGGCCATTCGCCAAAATGCTGAAGCCGCTGCGCGCAGCGAAGCCACCGATAGCCTGCGCCGCCGGCTACTGCTCGGCCTGGCGCCGGATCTTATGGCCGGGCCACAGCTTGCCCAAGTGATGACTGCCGCACTGAGTCAGGCTGGCAACTTCTCACCGCTAACGGTCGAAGGCGCTCCCCTCTTGATTCTCACCGGTGCCGCTGGGCGCGGGGTGGTGCTCGAGCTGAGCAGCAGCGATCTAGCTAGCGCGGCGGTGCGCCAACGCCTGGTTGATGGGCTAAGCCAGGCGTTAGAGCAGTTTGCCGCAAGGTAAGCAGTGCCTCGGCTCGAGCGGCCTCACTTCGGCGCTGCGCTGCGCGCGGCTTACCACCCGGTCACCTTTCTTGGCCTGTTAATCCTGTTGGTCGGGGTGGTGAGTCTCTGCTCCGTGCCGCCGCGTCAGCGCGTTGAGCGCGCCACCGTTACGCTGGAGATGGTCAACGTACCGGACGAACCGCTTGCAGAGTTGCAGCTCGTGCTAGTTGGCGATGCCGGCGAGAGCACGCGCTCGGTAGAACTGCCCGCCTCGCCGGACGCCGCGCTGCGGCTAACACGCCTGTTGGCGGCGCTGCGGGAGGCTCTGCGAGAAGACGGCCGGTGGCCGCCGGAGCTCCCGGCCCCCCAAGTTTTCATACTCGAGCGCCGCGGGGTTACCGTAGCAGTGCTCAACTTTGAGAACCCATTCTCGCTTCGCTCGGATTCGCTAGCTCAGCGGCCCACCGTCACCATCAGTCAAGAGCAGCAGCTTTATGCTTCGCTAGCCGCCACACTGCAGCGGCACGGGGTGGGGGAGATGCGGATTTTAATCAACGGCCATCCCAGCCCGGTGTTTATCAATCATCTGGCCCTCAGGCGCAGCCTGGACTAGTAAGAATAGCACATCTCCTTCCAAAAATATAGTAGATGTAGTACTATGACACCAAGATTGGAGAGACTCATTAGCCGGACAGATCTTTACCCCCACCCGCTCTCCAGCTATGCCGCTGGGCGCGCGCATCTTACACCTTGAGGCAGAGAGTGACCTGCGGGTGGCCCAATACATCAACGACGGGCTGTCGCCTACGGCGCTAGAGCACCTCGCCGAGCACTTAGGGATCAGCATGAGTGACTTGCTCGCCTTAACCGGCATCAAGAGCAGCACCTACTTCGAGCGCAAGCGCCAGCGCCGGCCGCTCTCTCCCGAGGAGTCTAGCCGCGTGTATCGCCTCGCCAAGGTGGTCGAGGCCACCGAAGCCTACTTCGAAGGCGATCGGGAGGCCGCCAGGCGCTGGCTATTAAATAAGAAGATGGCTCTAGGCGGCGAGGCCCCGCTCGAGTTTGCCCGCACGCCCGAAGGTAGCGACTACCTGATCAGGCTGCTCGGCCGCATGGCGCACGGTATCCCCTCCTGAGCCTCACTGCCTACCGCATCAGCAAGGCCGCTTACCAGGCCACCAGCATGTCCGGCATAGGGGCTTTCCTGCACGGGGCTCGCTAGTCGGTAGTCTCAACCACCTTGGTGCCGCTCAAGCGGTCGCCCCAGCGCCGTCCCTCTTTGTCGGTGGCTACCAGGATGACCTCGATCAGGCCGATAACCGGCGCGGCCACCCACAGAAGCGCCAGCGCGATCCAGCCGATAACCGGAATTAGCACCAGGACTAGGCTGATAAGGCCCAGCGCCAGCATCCAGTTGCGCTTAATGGAGGTAGCAGTGTCCATTGGCTGACCGTCCAGGCGGACCGGCTTGAGCTTCATCAGAGTCTTACCAACCGAGCGGCCCCGCAGGTATTCGTAGTCGAGGCCGTCACGCAGGAGGATATAGAGGCCGCCGATGATGCCGCCTATCCAGGGGATGAGACCCACCACCCCGGCGATAGCGCCGTCGATGACAGCGGCAATGAAGCGCTTGCCCAGATCGGCTTTAGCTGTCTGGGCTACGGGTTGCGGAGAGGGTTCCATAGTTGCCTCCTATCGACAACGTGCAGCGCTAGTGTAGCACACCCTTACGGATACATCCGCGTCAACATGCGCGGGAAGGGGATGACCTCGCGCAGGTGGGTCACGCCGGTCAGCCAGGCCAGGGTGCGCTCGAGCCCCAAACCGAAGCCCGAATGAGGGGCGCTGCCGTACTTGCGCAGGTCGAGATACCAGGCGAACGCCTCCTCGGGCAGCTGGTGTTCGGCCAGGCGCTGTTTTAACAGGGCATAATCGTGGATGCGCTGGCTACCGCCAATAATCTCGCCAAAACCCTCGGGGGCGATGACGTCGGCGCACTTTACGCGGGTCGGATCGCCGTCATAGGGCTGCATATAGAATGCCTTGGTCTTAGCCGGCCAGGAGTGGATAAAGAGGGGCCGATCAAAGGCATTACCGAGGATGGTCTCGTGCGGTGCCCCGAAATCGTCGCCCCAAGCCAGCGGCTCGCCGTGCTCGGCCAGGAGCGCTAGGGCCTCATCGTAGCTAAGCCGCGGATAGTTACCCTGGGCGCTGGGCAGGAGCTTGCTAACCTCGCGCCCCAAAAGTGCCAGCTCCTGCGCGCGCTTATTCAGCACGCGGCTCACCAGATAGATCAAGAGCTCTTCTTGCAGCTGCATACTCTCTTCGTGTTCCAGGTAAGCGACCTCCGGCTCGATCATCCAGAACTCCAGCAGGTGCTTGCGGGTCTTGGACTTCTCGGCGCGGAAGGTCGGGCCAAAGGTGTAGACCTTGCCATAAGCCAGCGCTCCGGCTTCAGCATAGAGCTGGCCGGACTGCGACAGGTAGGCGGTATCCTCGCCAAACAGGTCGATCTCGAAAAGGTTAGTGGTCCCTTCCACCGCGGTAGGCATAAACAGCGGCGCATCGAAACGCAAGAAGCCGCGCTCGGCAAAAAAATCGTGAATGGCCCGCTCGAGCTCGTCACGGATGCGCATAATCGCCCACGGCCCACGGTGGCGCAGATAGAGGTGGCGGCGCTCCATGAGAAAGTCCACGCCGTGCTCTTTGGGGGTTATCGGGTACTCTTCATGCGGCGGGGCGACAACCCTGACTCCAGTTACCGCCAACTCGACCCCGGAGGGCGAGCGCTCATCGGCGCGGACCGTACCTGTGACTACCACGCTGGTCTCTTGCGCTAACGACCGCGCGGTGACAAAGACCTCCTCGGCGACCTCACTCTTGACCACGACTCCCTGGACAAAGCCGGTGCCGTCGCGCAGTTGCAAGAAGGCGATCTTGCCGCTGCTGCGCGAGCCGGTCAGCCAGCCTTTAAGCTCTACTGTTTCGCCGATATGCCTGGATAACGCTGCGATGTAGACGTGTGGCATAAGAGAGTCTATCAAGCTACCGCCGCAGGGCCAGCTCGAAGGCCTGTGCCGCGCCGCAGTCCTCGACATCGCCCACCACGGTCGGGTAGCGTGCCAGCAGCTCGAGCTCACTGTTAGCCATCACCACCGGATGACCGACTCGCTCGAGCATGGGCAGGTCGCCGCGGCTATCACCGACCGCCATGATGTTAGCCAGATCGATCTTGAGGTGCTTGGCCAAGTGCTCCACCGCCGTCCCCTTGGACACCCCCGCCTGCGTGATGCTGATAAAGTAGGTGTCTTTCAGCACCGGCGAGCTGGCGCGGCTGATCTGCATGTTGTTAAACTTAAGCGCTTCTACGATGCTGAGTTGAGCGGAGGTTACCACCCACTGCGCACGCACTATCGGCTCACTGGCCAAGACGCTTTTAAGGTCGCGCACCACGGCGCTCATAGCGATCATCTTGGCGTGCGCCTCGCTTAAGGGGGTCTTGCGCTCGACGAACATCTCGCTGGGAGTGTAGAGCTCGAGCACCAGATTGTGCTCGCGCGAGAAGGCGATCACCTGCTCGGTTACCGCCCCCGGCAAGGCGTGAACCGAAAGCGGCCGACCGTCAGGGTAGCTAATTACCGCGCCGCTATGGAAGATATGAGGATTGTTCGGCCCTAAGCGCTGCGCCACCTTCTGAGCGCCACCGCCACAGGGGCGGCCGGTGCAGACTGCCGCCTTGACACCCGCCACCTTAGCCTTTTCGACCGCTTGCCAGAGACACTCCTGTACTAAGCCGCTGCTGCCGATCATGGTGCCGTCGAGATCCACGATAACGAGTGGAATCACGCTAACTCCTCAACTTTCAAGTGCAGCTCCGCTAACTGCGCCGAGGTAAGCGCTCTGGGTGCCCCGGTGAGAGGACAGGCACCACGTTGGTTCTTGGGGAAAGCGATTACTTCGCGCAGGCTGCTAGCGCCGGCTAAGAGCATCACCAGGCGGTCCAGCCCCCAGGCGATGCCGCCGTGGGGCGGAGCACCGTAGGAGAGCGCTTCCAAAAAGAAGCCGAAGCGCTCTTTAGCTTCAGCCTCGCTAAAGCCCAGCGCCTCAAACATTTTGAGCTGCACGTCGTAGCGATGGATACGGAGCGAACCACCGCCGATCTCGTGGCCGTTTAAGACCAGATCGTAAGCCCAGGCCCGCACCGCGCCGGGATCGCTGTCCAACTTGGCCAGGTCCTGGTCGTGCGGGCGGGTAAAGGGGTGGTGCATATAGGTATAACCGCCCCGCTCTTCGCCCTTCGGCAAGCTCAGGGCAGCGTCGCGCTCGAGCAGGGGAAAATCGACTACCCACAAGAAGACCAGTGCCTGCCCATCATAGAGGGCTAGGTCGCGGCCCAACTTAGTGCGGAGTGCCCCGAGCGCCGTACAAGCTACCTGCCAGCGGTCAGCGACGATTAACAGCAGGTCACCCGGCTGTGGCGCCTGAGCCAGCAGCGCTGCCTGCTCAGCTTCGGATAAGGCCTTAGCGATCGAGCCGCTAAACCCGTCGCCCTCGCGGCGCAGCCAAGCCAGGCCCTGGGCGCCGTGCTGCTTAGCGTGTAGCTCGAGCTCTGTTAGCGTTTTGCGGCTGAGCCTGGCGGCCAACGCAGCCGGTATGGGCAACGCCTTGATCGCCCCGCCGGCCCCCAGCGCAGCGCTAAAGCTTTGCAACGCGGTAGCAGCAAAGACCGCACTCAGATCCGTGAGCCGCAGCTCAAAGCGTAGATCGGGCTTGTCCGAGCCGTAACTAGCCATCGCCTCCTGGTAGCTTAGGCGCGGGAAAGGGGTAGCTACTTCCCGACCCAGGGCGGTCTGCACCACGTGGGCCATCAACCCCTCGTTTAAAGCCAGCAGGTCGTCTTGCTCAATAAACGACATCTCCAGATCGAGCTGGGTAAAGTCGGGCTGGCGATCGGCGCGTAGATCTTCGTCGCGGAAGCAACGGGCGATCTGAAAGTAGCGGTCAAACCCGGCCATCATCAGGAGCTGCTTGAATAGTTGCGGCGACTGCGGCAGAGCATAAAAGGCGCCGGGCTGCACCCGCGAAGGGACGACATAATCGCGCGCCCCTTCCGGCGTGGACAGGGTCAGCAGCGGTGTTTCGACCTGAATAAAGCCCTGGGCGTCGAGGTAGTCCCAGATCGCTTTGCTGATGGTGTGGCGTAAGCGGAGGGGGTAGGCCGCCTCAGGGCGGCGCAGGTCGAGGTAGCGGTGCTGCAAGCGCAGCTCTTCGCTTATCTCGCGGGCATCGACCGAGCCGTCGATCAGAAAGGGTGGCGTCTTGGACTCGGCCAGGATGACGATGTTGGTAGCGAGCAGCTCGATCTCGCCGGTAGCCAGGCGGGCGGTGCGCTGGCCCTCTGGGCGGAGGCGTACCGTCCCGGTGATCTCCAGCACGTACTCAGCCTTAGCCCGCCCGGCTTCGGCAAAGACGGGTGCCGTGTCCGGCACCGCGACCACCTGGATTAACCCGGCGCGGTCGCGCAGGTCGAGGAAAATTAGCCCGCCTAAGTCTCGGCGACGATTGACCCAACCCTGTAGGGTCACCGTCTGTCCGGCGTGCTGGGCACGCAGGTCACCGCAGTAGTGTGTTCGCTTCATTATCCCTCGCTTTATGGCGTAAGAACGCTGCTAACTCGCCTTCGGGAACCTCAAATTGCGCTCCCGAGGCCAGCTCCTTGATCTGATAAGCCCGTTGCTCTCGCTCGCGGCTGCCGCGCAGCGCCGCCAAGACAGCGCCCGCTCGATCCGCCTCCTTAAGCCCTTTGCCGGGGTTGCGCGGCGCGTAGGCATGGAGCACGATACCGTGCCGACGGAGCGTCAAGGCCGCTTTGGCTACTTCGCCGACCGCCTCTTCGTCCATGGGGATCAGGTAGAGCAGCGGGCGGGCAGACTCAGTTGGCAGCGCCCCCTCTTGCTGCAGAGCATCGAGCAGGCGCTCGAGGCCAAAGGCCCAGCCAACTCCCGGCGTGGGCGGACCGCCGAGCTGCTCGACTAAGCCGTCGTAGCGGCCACCGCCGCACAGTGCCGATTGTGCGCCGATGGCGCCGTGGTGAAACTCAAAAGCGGTGCGGCGGTAGTAGTCCAGGCCGCGCACCATGTTGGGCTCGAGCTCAAAGGGGATCTCCCAATCCGACAGGTAAGCCTGGACTTGGGCGAAATGCACCCTGGCTGCCTCACCCAGGAAGTCCAGCGGGCGCTTTAAGTCGGCGACAACCGCCTGATCTTCGGCACTCTTACTATCTAGCACGCGCATCGGATTAAGGCGCAGCCGCTCGCGGCTAGTCTCGGAAAGCCTATCCGCCAGCGGTGTCAGTGCCTCACGTAGATAGTGGTTATAGGCCTGGCGGTCCTTGGGGTCGCCGACCGAGCCGAGCTTGACGACTAGCTCGCGCAAGCCTAGCTCGCTAAAGATCTGATACAGCAGGGCGATAGCCTCGGCGTCCAGCAGCGGCGCGTCCAGCCCCAGCAGCTCGCAGTTGACCTGATGGAACTGCCGAAAGCGCCCGCGCTGTGGCTTCTCGGCGCGAAAGACCGGGCCGATGCTCCAGAGCTTGATGGGGGAGGGCCGGACATGCAGGCCGTGCTCGATAAAGGCGCGCAACACACCAGCGGTAAACTCGGGGCGGAGGGTAAGCGAGCGAGCGCCGGCATCAACGAAGGTGTACATCTCCTTTTGCACCACCAAGTCGGCCGACTCGCCGACCGACTTGGTAAAAACTTCGCTGTATTCAAAGATGGGCGGAGTAAGCTGCACCGCTCCAGCCCGCTCGAGCACCTGTTTGGCGACCGCGGCGATCCTGGCCCACTGGGCGTGCGCTTCGGGAAGCGTGTCGTGCGTCCCTTTGACCCGAGCGAAGCGAGAGTGATTTTTGACCCGAGCGAAGCGAGTTCGCGAAGCGCCCCGAAGGGAGTGATTCTTGCCGGCTTGAGGCTTCATACCGGCCCAGTCTAACCCAGCGTGAGCGGGTTGTGGCTTGTGGGTAGTAGATGGGTAGTGGGCTGTGGGAAGTAGAAAAATCCCTACGAACTACAACCCACACCCCACAACCTGCTATTCAGCGATTGCTAGGTAGCGCGTTACTCCTTACACCATCGACTACGACCAGCGCAAAGCCAATTCCAACACCGCTTGGTGCACCGACCACAATGCGGTTAGGGCTCCACTCCCGCACATCGGGGATGCGAAAGCCGCCCTGCCCTGAGCTGTCGGCGCCTATGACCACATAGCTGGTTTCGCCCGGAGCGCCAAAATATCGGCCTTGTAGGACGATCACATCCTGCCTAACCGTCACTGAAACAAGGGTTGGAAGGATGTTGTCTTGCACGGTTATGGCGGGGGCACAGGCCGCCAGCAAGAGAAACGCCAGGCCCAAGAGCACGAAACGTTTTAGAAGCTTCACGATAGCCTCCTTACTACGCACCATATTACCCTCAGCGCGGCGCGTCAATGGCAAGTTTCACGCTTACCACTCATCCACTATCGCCTTAAGCGCTCGGTCATCGGCCTTGGCGTAGTTGCGGGCCATATCCAGGGTGGCATGTCCCAGGTGATCGGCCACCTTGGTTATGTCGCCGGTCTGGCGCTGCAAGAGGGTGCCGGCGGCATGGCGCAGGGCGTGGAGCCCTTGAAACCTAACGCCGGCGGCGCGGCAGGTACGGGCTAGCCGTTCGCGGGCGCTAAGGCGCGAGCGGAAGGGCAAGATATGGGCTGTGGATTGTGGGCTGTGGATTGTGGGTTGTCCCTTCGGGGAGCTTCGCGAACCCACATCCCACTTCCTACTTCCTACAACCTGCTCCCTGAGGAGTAGGAGAGTCTCGGTAAGCGTTCTGGACAGGTTAACAGTGCGCTTTTTGCCACCTTTGCCGTGCTGGACGACAAGTTTGCGATTCACCAGGTCAACCTCCGACCAGCGCAGCGCCAACATCTCGCTGACCCGCAGGCCGGCGTGCGCCCCCAGCAGGATCAGTAGCTTGGTGACGGGATCGGCTACCGCCAGCAGGCGAGTAATTTCAAGCTGGCTGTAAGCGCCCTGGCGCTCCCACGGGGCGGTCTTGTCCTTGGCAGCCTTGGCATCAGCAAACGGCTCAGCTTCGGTAGCACCCGCCCAGCGCAGCGCCTTGTAAAGGGCCTTACCGGCAGCGATCTTGACCCGCACCGTGGCGGGCTTGCGGCCGCGGCGCTCCATGGTGCGCAGCCAGACGGCGGCGGCGTCACGGCTAGGGCGTAGCAGATTTTCACCCTGCCAAGCAGTCAGCAGATCCTTGACGCCGCGGCGATAGGCTTTATAGGTGTTGATCGACACCAGCGCGCCCGATTCGCCGTGCAGCGTTAGGTGCGCTTCAGTTAGCTGCCACAGCGTTTCAAAGTCGCGCTCCGCTGCCGCCCTGACAGCTAGGCGGCGGAGGTCGGCGGTGCTGAGGCTAGCTAAATGGCGGGCGCGGCCTACCTGGTCGTGGCTGGCGATGACTAAACTGTCGGGCGAAGCCTTGTCTAGTGGGTCTATCATCACCCTACGATAACACTTCTTATCGTAGGGTAGAGCTGGGGCAGCCTAAAAGTCAAATCGAGGTGAGTTTGACTCGCACCTTGCCGTGACCGGATGAGATTTAGCGTCGCCAAGCAACATGCTGGTCGGCCTGCCACACCCATTAATCATTACCCACCACAGACATACCGTCCCTGACAGCATTTTTGCCCCGACGCGCTGTAATGCGTTTTAAGGGGCCTCCAGCACGATTTAAGGGGTAAAGGTGCGGGGACAGTGGCGGATAGAAACGCTGCGGAGTTGGCACCCGTACTCGGCTTAATGGACTATCTCGATATCATCGCACAACATCACGAACGCTTCGATGGCGGCGGCTACCCCTGGGGCTTACGTGGTTCACAGATAAGTCTAGCTGCGCGAGTAGTCGCAGTAGCTGATGCTCTTGAGGTGATGACCGCCGGCCGACCTTATCGATGCGCCAAGCCGTTAGGCGTTGCCCTCGATGAGCTAGAGGCGCTCTCCAGCGCACAGTTTTGCCCGCAGGTCATAGCAGGTGTAGCAAATCGGAATTACTCGGGCGAAGCCTTATTACTCGGGCGAAGCCTTGTCGGTACGAGTTTGGTTACGAAGCATTTACCAATGCTGCCAGCAGCGCCGCGCTTACCTCGATGCCACGGTAGTAGTTAATCAGGTCGAACTTCTCGTTAGGTGAGTGGGCCTTGTCCGACTCTAAACCCAAACCGACCATCACCACCTGGGCACCGAGCAACTCTTGAAAGGTGCTGACCACCGGAATGGTGCCGCCGGTACGGGCGAACACCGCGGGGCGACCGAATACGGCAGCTAAGGCCTGGGCCGCTGCCTTTACTGCTGGTGCCTCGAGCGGCGTCAGCGCCGGCAGCGCGCCGTGCAGCTCAGTGACGGCAACTTCGACTCCTGGCGGGGCCAGGCTCTTAAGGTGCGCGGCGAGTTTGGCCGCAATATCGTGCGGGTCTTGGTTCGGCACCAAGCGGCAGGAGATCTTAGCCCGCGCTTCGGCAGCGATGACGGTCTTGGCACCTTCCCCTTGAAAGCCGCCGCCGATGCCGTTGCAGTCGAGCGTTGGTCGTGCCCACAGGCGCTCGAGCAGCGTATAGCCAAGCTCGCCAGGGGTAGCTGCCAGCCCGGCTTCGCGCTTGAAGTGCGCCTCGTCAAACGGTACCTGCCGGAAGGCTTCGCGCTCGGTATCGGTAAGCTCGAGCACAGCGTCATAAAAGCCCGGCACCGTGACGCGCCCCTGCTCGTCATGAAGCTGCGCAATAATCTTGGCTAGAGCGTTTATAGCGTTGGGTGCGCCGCCGCCGTAAGCTCCGGAGTGCAGATCGCGCCCGGCACCGCGCACCACCACGTCGACATAGGCCAACCCCCTAAGGCCGTAGGTGATAGTGGGGGTATCAGGCGCCACCATCGCCCCGTCGGAGATGAGCACAACGTCAGCGGCTAGCAGCTCGCGGTGAGCCTCGATGAAGGGGGTGAGGTTAGGGCTGCCGATCTCCTCTTCCCCTTCGATCAAGAAGGTGAGGTTGACCGGCAGTGTGCCGGTAGTAGCCAGTAGCGCCTCGGCCCCCTTGATATGCGCGTAGAGCTGCCCTTTGTCATCAGACGCGCCCCGCGCCACAATCAAGCCGTCCTCGACCACCGGCTCGAAGGGCGGCGAGGTCCATAGGGCCAGCGGCTCAGGCGGCTGCACGTCGTAATGGCCGTAGACGAGCACGGTCGTAGCGCTATCGGAAATGCGATAGCGGGCCACCACCACCGGGTGGCGCGGCGTCTCAAACCGCTGCGCCTCGAAGCCTAACTCGGTTAGCCTGTCCGTCACAAACTCAGCAGCGCGGCGCACCTCGCCTTGCCGGCTCGAGTCGGTGCTGACCGAAGGGATCCGCAAAAAGTCGAGCAGTTCGTTAAGGTGGCGCTGCTGGTTGGCCCTTAAATAGTCCTTAAGCATGAGCGAGTATATCAGCCGCTGCCCTCTTCACCTTTAGGCGCCATGAGCGCGGCGGTAAGTTTGAGCATCCGCTCATTGAGGCGCGACTGCAGATAGTCGATCCGCCCTTCAAGCTGATCTTGCAGGTCGTCAAGCCTATTGCGCAGGCGGATGATCTCCTCTACCCCCGCCAGGTTGACACCCAGCTCTTGCGTTAGGCGGCGGATCTCGCGCAGGCGCTCGATGTCGCGCTGTGAGTAGAGCCGGGTCTTGCCGGCGCTGCGGCTGGGCTCAATCAGCCCTTTGCGCTCGTAGAGGCGCAGCGTCTGGGGGTGCATGTCCACTAGCTCTGCCGCCACGCTAATGACGTAGAGCGGGCGATCCTTAGCGATCACCTCGTCATCCTCGGCGCGCCGCCCTTCGGCAGGCTCAGGGCGGCGTTTGTCAGACTCAGCCATAGCAGACTCCTTAGGTTAGCGCGTCGCGCAACTTGCGCCATAACCCTTGCCAGACGGCAATCTTGAGCTTAATTAGCAGGTCTCCCCCGGCCAACCCGCCGCCGGGAATGCGGACTACCTGGCCGTCCTTGACCTGGGCGGGAATCTTGACGCTCAGCCCAAGCACCCGGCTCGCGGTCCCGCGCGCGGCCTCGAGCGCGGTAATCGGCAGCTCGGTGACAAGATCCTGACCATCGAAGCGAACACCGGCCGGGAGCCGTACCTGTACCGTAATAAAAGCATCCCCCGGCGGGCTCCCCGGCCCACCAAGCCCTCTTAGGCGCAGCTTAGTGCCGGGCCTAATCCTGCTAGGGATGGTGACTTCTACTGCCGCTCCACTGCGCACCACGCCCTGGCCGTTGCAGACCGGACACGCCGGGTTAGCCCCTCGGCACTGCGGACAGACGCTCGGCCCCGGCAGCTGAACTCGGCGCACCGCTCCGGCTCGAGCCTCCTCGGGGCTAAGATCCAGACTCGTCGTGCGATCCTCGCCAGGGAGCAACCCTGAGCGGCGCCAAGCCGCCGCCATCACCCCAAACAGTGCGTCAAAGACTACGTTACCGGTGCGCGGCATACCCATCTTGCCCAGGTCGATACGGATGTCGGCTTCCTGAAAAACGGTCTGCCAATCGACATGGCTGAAATCGGGCCGGGCCGGGCTGTCGCCGTAACGGTCGTAGCGCGCCCTCAGCTCAGGGTCGCGCAGCGTAGCATAGGCTTCCGAGATCGCCTTGAACCGCTCCTCGGCAGCCTTATCGCCCGCATTGCGATCGGGGTGGTACTGCATGGCCAAGCGGCGATAGGCGGCCTTGATCTCGTCCGGGCCGGCCTGGCGAGAGACCCCCAACAGCTCATACGGGTCGCGTGCCGTCGTCACAGCTTCACTATACATTACCTGAGCCTGATCATGTTAATACTGTTAGCATCATCCGGCTAAAGTGGCTTAAGGCGTAGCAATGGAGGGGGGCGGTGCTATTGTAGGGGCTGAAAGGAGTCTCATGCGTCTACTATTGATACCAATTCTGACCCTCAGCCTCGCGCTAGCCAGCGCCCAGGAAGGGGTTGATGAGAGTGCGGTGGTGCTGCGCGTTGGTGAGGCGGTCATCACGCGAGCCGAATTCGATCAGCGCTTTACGGTGTTTGTAACTAACGTCGCCGCGCAACAAGGCTTGCCGCTAAACGCTGAAACCATGCCGCTGCTTAACACGCTGCGACCCATCTATCTAGATCAACTAGTAACTGAGCAAGCGCTGCTACGCGAAGCTCAACGGCGCCGCTTCACGGTGCCGGCGGAGTATGTCGAAGGGCAGCTAGCCGGCATTCGCGCTAACTTTGCCTCGGACGAGGCCTACCAGGAGGCCCTGGCGCGTGCCGGTTTTGCCAACGAAGCGCTGCTAGCCACGCTAATCAGCGAGGCAAGCTTGCTGGATCAGGTTATCACTGCACTGCAGAACGAGCTTGATATTAAAGGTCACCACCTTCAGCTCTGGTATGACAACAATCGGGCCCAGCTCGAGCAACCGGCTCAAGCCTGCGCGCGCCACATCTTGGTGGCTGACGAAGGCACAGCCCATGTGCTCAAAGCCGAATTGCAGGCCGGAGCTGACTTCGCCGCACTAGCTCAGGCCAATAGCCTAGACGGCGGCAGCGCCCCTCAGGGTGGCGACCTCGGCTGTTTTCCGCGCGGGGCGATGGTAGCCCCGTTTGAAGAGGTCGCCTTTAACGCCCCGCTAGACGTCGTCAGCGCACCGGTGAGGAGCCAGTTTGGCTACCACCTGATCCTGCCCTACAACCGCACCCCGGCCTACTTGCCTCCGCTGTCCGAGGTTGAGGCCCGAGTGCGCGCTGCGGTTGAGCAGGAGGTGCTGGCTGCGCTAATCCGCGCCTACCGCGAAGGCCCAGGGATCGAAGTCTTTGCAGAACGAATCGCTGAAGAGAAGGTGGAGTAAAAAAGCCGTATTCCAGTAGTCAGTAGGGGCGACCACGTGGTCGCCCATTTTCATCATGGGCAGGTCTCCCCTACTTATAGCTCGAGCACAACTAGCTGGCTACCCACAACTTGCTGTTGATCTATATGTGCTATATTTCACGATATCTCTGATTGTGCAATTTCTGTTTAATAAATCCGAACTTTATCATCCACCTCTGCTACACTTAGGCTACGAACTTGCCATAGAAAGGACCACTTATGACCTTCAAGCAAAGTCGGCTGCTCATCTCCCTAGCGGCACTAACCCTGGCGTTAACGGCCTGTACCATCACCTTTGTCCCAGGTGACATCACCCTACGTGGCACCGTGCGCTTTGGCGTCGAAGTCGGCGATATTATCACCCGCTTTGAACCTACCCGTGGAGCCGGCGCCCGTTATCGCCCCGGCGACTCCATCTCCTTCTTGATCCGCACCACCAGCGACGGCTACATCACCCTCACTTCGATCAGCCCTGACGGCACCGTCGACGTTTTTCAGCGCAACATTTTCGTGCGTGGCGGGATAGATAACATCATTCCCACTCGCGGCAGGTTCATCGTCAGCTCGCGCGGAGGCCGCGACTACGGCGTCAATCGCGTCCGGGCCCTCTTTACCCCCGAACCCACCCGCGGACGAGTCACCTACCGCGGCGTCTGGAGTGATAGCGACTGGACACAGAGCATCAGAGTAGAGCTCGAGCCCTTCCCGGTCACCGCCCGCGACGTGCGTGAAACCAGCTTCGTCATTGTCCGGCGGCGCTAAGTAGGCGACCGATGCGGTAGACTAAGGACAGGAGGTCTACTTGGCAGGTCATAGTAAATGGGCTCAGATCAAACGCAAAAAGGCTGCCAACGACAAGCAGCGCGGAGCCATCATCAGCAAGCACATCCGCGCCATTCAGGCTGCTGTGCGCTCGGGTGGCAGCGGTGACCCGGCGGCTAATCTGGCCTTAAAGAATACGCTGGCGGCAGCCAAAGCTGACAGCGTCCCGCAGGACAACATCGACCGCGCTATCGAGCGGGCGGTCGGCGGCAGCGAAGGGGGCGGCTTCGATGAGGTTGTTTACGAGGGCTACGCACCGGCTGGGGTAGCGCTGTTGGTTGAGGCCTTGACCGATAACCGCAACCGGACCGCGGGGGAGGTTCGCCACGTCTTCACCAAGTACGGCGGCAACATGTCGGGTAGCACCGCCTGGCAGTTCGACAGTAAAGGGGTTATCGTGCTGCGCGACACTAGCGAGCAGGTCCAGGAGCTGGTCATCGGACTTGAGGTTGAGGATCTGGAGCTTGACGGCGACACCCTGACCTTATACACCGATCCCGGCTCGCTCTATACTGTGCTAGAAAGGCTGCAAGAGGCAGGGCTCGAGCCCGAGGTAAGCCAATTGACCAAAGTGCCGCAAACTGTCACAGCGCTAAGCCCTGAGGACTCCGCCAAGGTGCTGCGCCTAATCGAGGCGCTAGAAGAGCTTGACGACGTACAAAACGTCTATAGCACCGCGGAGTTTGCCGACGTAGTTGAGGCTAGCTAGTTTATGCACATCCCCACCCTCTCTTGGAATGATCTCCCTAAAGTCAGCACGGCGCAAATGGAGCATCTCATCACGCTGGCCACCGGCAAATACGGCCTTGATATGCGGGTGCTAATCGAGCATATCGGCAGGAGTACGGCAGACCTGTGCCAGCATCTGGTACCGGAGGGGCCGGTGCTGGTGGTTGCCGGCCGAGGGGGAAACGGTGGGGCGGGCCTGGCTGCCGCCCGGTTGTTGGCCGGGCGCGGCCGCGCTGTCTGGGTAGCGCCTATTCACGAGGCCGAGAACTACTCGGGCCTCCCCAAGGAGCAGCTCGAGGCGCTTAAGCACTACCCCAGCGTGAAGGTCAAGAGCAGTATCCCCAAGATGAAGTTCGCCTGTGCCCTGGATGCCGCTGTAGGCGCTAACTTAGAGGGTCCGCCGCGCGGCCGCACGCTCGACGCGCTGACGGTGCTAAACGCCATGGACACCTGCACCGTGATCTCCCTCGATATTCCTACCGGGCTAACTGCTAACGATGGCACTACGCCCGGTCAGGTGGTGCAAGCCGATGCCACACTCTGCATCGGATTACTAAAACCAGGCTTACAGCACCGCGCTGCGGGCGATCTTTACCTAGCCGACGCGGTCATCCCTCCGCTGTTGCTAGCCGAAATTGGACTTCAGCCCCTCACGCTGCCCGCCTGGGTCTGCCGGGTGCTGCCCTAGCGCGGCATGATCGAAAAATTAAACGCCCGAATGCCCAACCGATCCTCACTCCGTACCCGGTGCGGATTAGTGTTGCTGCCGCGAAATAGCTGCACGACCAGCGCGTACTCGCCGGGGGGCGCATCATCGCGCAAGCGGGCACGGAGGGCCGTCTCTACCCCGCGCTGCCAGACCTCGCCAGGCTTGGCTAGTTGGAACACCTGGTTCTGACTCTCGGCGCTGCGAAAGAGCCGGTGAGCCATCTGGGGGTAGCCCCGGGCGGTATCGCGCGCGACTACGTTGAGGAACGCCACGGCTATCGGGACTACCTCCTCGCTGACCAGGCGGAAGGTCAGAGTGATCTCTATCTCATCCCCCGGACGATAGTAGGGCGCCAGGTTGGCCGTGGCTTCCAGGTGCTGTGCCCAGGCTAGCGGGAACGATATCAGAGCGAGTGCGGACACCAGGTAAAGAGCCTTCGCCATGACCAAGATGGTACCAGGTATCGCTCGGCATGACAGCAATAGACAAGTTATAGAATTGGGTTATGGCCAAACTCCGGACAGACAGCCTGCTTGAGCTCACTTTCTTATCAGACCCTCAGCTCAGCCCTGACGGGCGCTTCCTCGTTGCGGTCAGCACCACCAGCGAGCCGGGCCAGGGTGAAGGAAAAAGCTACCAGCCTCCGCGTTATCACAGTCGCCTGGTGCGGTATCAGACTGATGGGTCCGGCCACCAAGCTTTTACGCAGGGGACAAGCGACAGCAAGCCGCGCTTCAGTCCTGACGGCAGCAAGCTGGCCTTCTTGGCCAAGCGCGGCGACGACAAGCAGCCGCAGCTCTATTTAATGTCCTTTAGCGGCGGCGAAGCCGAGCGCCTGACCCAACTAAAATCGGGGGTGTTGTCGTATGTTTGGCACCCTGATAGCCGGCAATTAGCCTTTATCTCCCGCGGTGACTGGGAAGACCGGGCAGCCCAAGAAGAGCGGGCGCGGGTTATCGAACGGATGCACTACAAAGCGGACGGGCGTGGTTTTCGGCCTAGCGAGATCGCTCAGGTCTACCTTATCTCGCTAGGCGATAAGGAGCCAAAGAGGCTCAGCAACTTTGCTGCCAATCCTAACGAGATAGTCTTTCGTCCTGACGGTAGCTCGCTCTATGTCTGCGCGGCAACCAGCCTGGCCGACGAGGACCGCTGGCATAGCGGGCTGTGGCAGCTTCCGGCTACAGGTGGCGAGGCGGCCCTGCTGATAGACAGCAGCCAGATGGTAAGTGATGTGGTACCCTCACCAGACGGCGCCAGCCTGGCCCTGATGGCGCCTGCCGAACCCGGCAACTTAGCCAGCCCGATGGGCTTGTGGCTCTGGCAGGATAGCCGCTTAAGTCTGCTAACCGGCGAGCTCGACGCGCAGCCCGGCATCGGCGGCGACAGCCGCTACGGCGACTATCCCAACCGGCCCGCCTGGTCGGAGGACAGCCGCAGCCTAGTCATCAACGTCAATCGGGCTGGAAGGAGCACGCTTAGCCGTGTGTCGCTAGCGAGCGGCAACATCCGGGCGCCGCACAGCGGCGACCGAGCGGTGACGGCGTTTAGCTACGCTGCCGGACGCCTGGTGTTCCTGGCCGAGACGCCGAGTCGGCCCGGTGAGCTGTTCACCCTGTGGCGCGGGCATGAAACGCAGCTCAGTCAGGTCAACGCCGACTTTGTAGCCCGCTACCGCCTGGCCGAGGCTGGCGAGCACGCCACCCGTGCCGAGCGGGGCCCCAGGCTGACTTACTGGACCTTGCCGCCACGCAAGCCTCGTAAGGATAAGGCGCTGGTGTTGCAGGTCCACGGCGGGCCTCATACCAACTACGGCTACGGCTTTTACTTCGAGTTTCAACTGCTCGCAGCACGCGGCTATACCGTGACCTACGGCAACCCGCGCGGCAGCACTAGCTACGGCAGCGGCTTCGCCCAGAGCATCCTGGGCGGCTATGGCACAGTGGATGCTGCCGATGTGCTGGCCATAGCCGACTCAGCCCGCTCAAATCACACCGACCCCGAGGCTCCCATCCATCTCACGGGCGGCAGCTACGGCGGCTTCATGACCAACTGGCTGATCACTCAGACCGCAGCCTTCCGCTCGGCAGTGACGCAGCGTTCGATCTGTAACTGGCTGAGCTTTTATGGTACCTCCGACATCGGCTACCGTTTTAGCGAATATGAGGTGGGCGGTAACCCCTGGGCCGATACCGACAAGCTCTGGGCACAGAGTCCACTCAAACACGTTGCCAACGTCACCACCCCGCTCCTGATTATCCACTCCGAGGAAGACCACCGCTGCCCGATCGAGCAGGCCGAGCAGTTCTATATCGCCCTTAAGCGGATCGGCGGGGCCGAGGTCCGCTTCATCCGCTTCCCCGGTGAGTGCCATGAGCTATCGCGCTCGGGGCGGCCTGACCGGCGGCTCGAGCGGCTGGAGGCGATCGTAGGCTGGTTTGAGTCTCACCCTTGAGCGGCTTTAAAGCCAGAGGGTCAAGGGCTCGAGCGCTCAGACAAACGGGTTGTAGGTAGTGGGTAGTAGGGCAACCCACACCCTCCGAAGCGGAAAGGGCACCCAACGTCGCACGTCGCGGAGTTTTAGACACTCCCGCCCCGATGTGCTACACTTAGCGGCTGGAGACGGGGGTTGGCGTTCGCCTTTATTGAACGCCGGCTCTAATCTACCCGAAAGCGCAGGTATTTGCATGGCACTAGACCCACAGCATAAGGCAAGCATCATGGCCGAGTACGCCAAAACGCCGGGCGACACCGGCTCGGCGGAAGTTCAGGTAGCGCTGCTCACTGCCCGCATTGAGGCACTGAGCGGCCATTTACAGCAAAATATCAAGGATCACCACGGGCGGCGCGGCTTGCTTAAGATGGTCGGCAAGCGCAAGCGGCTGTTAAAGTACCTTGAGCAGAGCGATTACGAAGGCTATAAAGCGCTCATCGGTCGCTTGGGCCTACGGCGCTAAGAACGTGCTTGGATCAGCGGCGCAACCGCTATGGGCTAACCTTGCGAGCGAGGCGCCGTGCCTCGCTTTTTTAAGGCAAAGTAAGGAGAAGGCGTGAATATTCCGGCAGGTAAACGGTACAGCACCATGCTAGGTGGTCGCGAGCTGGTGATTGAGACCGGCAAGTACGCTAAGCAGGTCTCAGGCTCGGTGACGGTGCGCTATGGCGATACTATAGTGCTGGTCACCGCCCAGATGTCAGATGAGGTTAGCCCTGGCGATTTCTTGCCGCTAACGGTGGAGTACGAAGAGCGGCACTACGCCATCGGCAAGATTCCCGGTTCGTTCATGCGCCGTGAAGGGCGCCCCGGCACCCAGGCGACACTGAACGGCCGCTTAACCGACCGGCAGATCAGACCCCTGTTCCCCAAAGGGCTCCGCAACGAGATTCAGGTCATCATCACCGTGCTCAGCGCCGACCGGCAGCACGACCCGGCCACCTTAGGGGCGATCGGCGCCTCCGCTGCGCTGAGCTTAAGTGACATCCCCTGGGATGGACCGACCGCTTGCCTGACTATGGGCTATCGCGACGGCCACTATCTCGTTAACCCGACCTTGTCCGAGCTTGAGACCTCGCAGCTCGAGCTAGTGATTGCCGCCAGCACGGATGCGGTGTTGATGGTCGAAGCCGGCGCCGATGAGCTGCCCGAAGGGGTGATGGTGGGTGCCATCGAACTAGCGCACCGCGAGCTGCAGCCGGTCATCGCCTTGATCGAGCAGTTGCGCGCCGAGCTAGGCCAGCCTAAAGCGCCTGTTAAACCGCCAGTGGGGCTGCCTGACGGCGAGATAGAGCGCGTCTACCAGGAAGCTAGGGCTGCGGGGCTTTACGACGTGCTGCTGACCCCCGGCAAGCACGAGCGGAGTGCAGCGCAAAAGGCGCTGCGTGAGGCTATCATGGCGCGGCACGTACCTGACCCCAGCGCTGAGGGGGCAGCCGCGCGCGTCGATCAGCTCAAAGAAGCTTTTGCTAAGGCCGTCCAGCGCGAATCCAGGCGCATGGTACTAGAAAACGGCATCCGCTCTGATGGGCGCCGCCCCGAGCAGATCCGCAACATCTGGATCGAAACCGGCCTCTTGCCCGCCGCCCACGGCTCGGCGGTCTTTACCCGCGGCGAGACCCAGGTATTAGGCGTAACCACGCTCGGCACCCGCAAAGACAACCGCCTGGTAGACGACCTTGGCCTCGAAGAGACTGAGGAGTTCATGCTGCACTACAACTTCCCGCCTTACTCGACCGGCGAGGTCAAGCGGCTGCGCGGCGTGGGGCGGCGCGAGCTGGGCCACGGCAACCTGGCGCGGCGGGCGTTGCTGCCGGTACTGCCCGACTTTGAGAGCTTCCCTTACGTCATCCGGGTAGTCGGTGAAACGCTCGAGAGCAACGGCTCGAGCTCGATGGCTACGGTCTGCGCCGGTTGCCTGAGCCTAATGGACGCCGGCGTGCCGATCAAGCAGCCGGTAGCGGGGATCGCTATGGGCCTCATCAAGGAAGGTGAGCGCTACCAGATACTCTCCGATATCCTGGGTTCCGAAGACGCCCTGGGTGACATGGACTTCAAAGTGACGGGCACCCGCGACGGTGTTACCGCGCTACAGATGGACATCAAGATCAAGGGGATCACCCCGCCTATCATGAAGGAGGCCCTGGAGCAAGCCCGCGCAGGTCGGCTGCACATTCTGGAGGTGATGGCCGAAGCCTTGCCGGAGCCGCGCGCCGAGCTGTCCAAGAACGCCCCGCGCATCCTCACCGTGCGCATCCCGGTGGATAAGATCGGCACCATCATCGGCCCCGGCGGCAAGCAGATCCGCGAGCTTGAAGCGCTCGGCGCCCAGATCGACATTGCCGAAGACGGCCTGGTCAGTATCTACAGCGCCGATGCGGCTGCCGCCGAGCAGGTGCGCTCCGCTATCGAGGGGATGACCAGCAGCGCCGAGGTCGGCATGATCTACGAAGGCACGGTAGCCAAGATCGTGGACTTTGGTGCTTTTATTACCCTGTTCCCCGGCACCGACGGGCTGCTGCATATCTCGCAGATCGCCCAGGGGCGCGTCAACCGCGTCGAAGACCACCTCAAAGTAGGTGACAAGCTCAAGGTTAAGGTCAACAAGGTTGATGAGCGCGGCAAGCTCGATTTGATCCGGCCTGAGCTCGAGGGGATCGTGCCGCCCCGTAAGCCGCCCGCGCCACGCGGCGATCGCCGGGAGGAGCGCGGCGGGCGGCGTTGATGATCTGCTGGTAGCCTACTCGCGCTAATCAGCCTGTCAGCAGCGAGAAGCACGCAAAGAGGAGTGAGAAATAAGCACTACCTGGGACACTGTCCCGAGCTTATCGGGGGCAGTAGCCAGTGGGTTGTGGGACCCCTACTACCCACTCTTTTCTCTTTCCTTCGCTATCGCTCAGGGCAGATCCTGGCTACTCTTTCCTCAACTTTATCTCTGCCTATCCGAACGGGTAGCTAATAGGACACCAACCCCGCCAGGTACCAGGGGTAGACTGTAAAGCATGGCCGCTGGTCCCAGCGGCATGAACTAGGGACAATGGGAGGCTTATGGCAAAATCACATCGGCAACCGGCGCCGCCTAACGGCGGAGCCGAGAAGCACCTCAAGTTCATCCCCTTAGGGGGAATGGGCGAAATCGGCAAGAACATGTTTGCTTTCGAGTACGAAGACGAGATCATGCTGGTCGACGGCGGTCTCGCTTTTCCCAACAGCGACATGTTGGGCGTCGATATCCTGGTGCCCAAGATCGACTGGGTGATAGAACAGGCCCACCGCATCGTCGGCTGGGTGCTCACACACGGCCACGAAGACCACATCGGTGGGCTACCGCACATGATCAAACTGCTGCCCAAGATCCCCATGTACGGCGCCAAGCTCACCCTGGGGATGTTGCGCAGCAAGTTCGAGGAGTTCAAGCTCACCGAGCAGGACGTAGACCTACGCGAAGTCTCGCCGGACGACCGGATCAAACTCAGCAAGTTCTTTACCGTTGACTTTTTTCGCATGACCCACTCCATCCCCGATAACTCGGGGCTGATCATCCACACCCCGATCGGAAGGATCGTCCATTCAGGCGACTTCAAGCTCGATTACCATCCCGCCGACGGCAAGACCAGCCACCTGCACAAGCTTGCTCAGGCAGGCCAAGAAGGGGTACTGGCGCTGCTCTCAGACTCCACCAACGCCGAGCGGCCCGGCTACACTCCCAGTGAGCGGGACGTCAAAGCGGCGATCGAGCAGATTGTCGCCAAAACCCGCGGGCGGGTGATCGTAACCACCTTTAGCTCACACATCCATCGTCTGCAGAACGTCATCTGGGTAGCCGAAGCACACGACCGGCGGGTAGTGGTGGAGGGCCGCTCGATGATCAAGACCACCGAGATTGCCCATGAGCTTGGCTACCTCGCTATTAAGCAGCCGCTAGTGGCCAGCGACGATATGGAAAGCTTAGCCGACGACAAGGTGCTGTTCTTATGCACCGGCTCGCAGGGTCAGCCGATGTCCGCGCTGTCGCGTTTAGCAGCAGGCACCCATGCCAAGATCAAGCTCAAGCCCGGCGATACCGTGATCATCTCATCTAGCCCTATCCCCGGCAACGAAGAGTACGTGGGGCGCGTTATCAATCAGCTCTACTCGCGTGGCGTGAATGTCTACTACCCGCCTACTTACCTAGTGCATACCTCGGGCCACGCCAGCCATGAGGAGCTGAAGCTGATCTTGGACTTAACCCGCCCGAAGTTTTTCCTCCCCTTCCACGGCGAGCCGCGCCACCAGATCAACCACATCAAGCTGGCTGAGGGGATGGTGGCGCCGCCGCAGTGCAGCCTGGTGGCGGTTAATGGCGATGTCATCCAGCTCAGCCGCAACGAGATGAAGCGCGTCGGGCAGGTCCCGGCTGGGGTGGTCTATCTCGACGGGCTAGGCCGCACCGGTGACGAGGTGACCGAGCCGATCATCCGCGACCGGCAGACGTTAGCTGAAGAGGGGGTGGTGATCATTATGGCTATCGCCGGACAGCACCCCAGTGTGGAAGTCATCAGTCGCGGCGTGATGCACAACCACCAGGACGTACATGCTGAGATCGAGCGGATGGTTTTGGAGAGCGTTAAGCGCGGCGTGCGGGAAAAGCGCAACCTCAGCGATATCCGCGACGACATCTTCTATCCGGTGCGCCGCTACCTGCGCAAGACCACCGGCCGTAGCCCGCTGATCATCCCGACCGTGCTCGAGCATTAGCGTTATGCGGGGGCGTGTCTGCCTGATTAACGAGGTAGGAGGAGGCATGAAACTATGAAACTGACCGATGACGAGATCCGCACCCGCCTTGCGGCCCATCCAGCCTGGTCGCTGGAAGGCGGCAAGCTGCACCGCGCCATCAAGTTCCCGTCTTTCATTTCGGCCTTCGGCTTTATCAGCCAGGTGGCGCTGTGGGCTGAGAAGCTAAACCACCACCCCGAGCTGTATAACAGTTATAACCGCGTCGTCATCGACCTGACTACCCACGATACCGGCGGCATCACGGCGCGCGACTTCGCGCTGGCTCAAAAGATCGACGCCTTGCTAGGGTAGCTCTCACGGTGCCTCCTCGCCTTCGGGCAGCGCTGCCGGCGGTGCGGTCTGCGGTGGGCGCGCTAGCGTGGCCGGCGGCGTCTCCGCCGGTGCAGCAAAGATATAAGCGGCTTGCAAAAGCGCTAGGTCGGCGCGGTCTACTACTCCGTCGCGGTTGATGTCCGCCGGGAGGTTCACCCCGCTGCGCCCAAAGCTCTGCGCCAACAGCCACAGGTCGTAAAAATCCACCACCCCGTCGCGGTTGACATCTTCCGGAACCACCTCTCGCTGCGCCCGCAGGGCGTTTAAGTCATCGGCGGTCGGCGCGCTGGGCGTATCGTGGGTAAAGCGCGGGTTCATGATCCCACGGTCGCTCGGCGATAGCCCTAGCAAGACACCGACCTCGTGCAGCAGAGCGCGCTCTCTGAAGGGACTGGCCGGATTGAGGCGGACTTCGAGCGCGCGCCGTCCGGCCTCGGTCCGCGCTACGGTCAGCGAGTGGGTGTCAGGCCCGAAGGCGGTGGCGCTGCCGTAGCCGATTACGGTAGCGGCGTCTTGTGTCGGCCTCGCCGTTACCTCTACCCCTTCCGCGCCCGCCCAGGCGGCCAAGGCGCCGGCTACCCGTTCCTCTAAGTCGAGCGGGCCGCCGCGGGGGTCGACGCGATAGGTAAGCGCTAGAGCACTACTAACCAGCAGGAGGATAACCGGCCAGTATCTCATCGGTTCTCCAGCAGTTGTGAAAGCGCCGTTAGAATCGCCTCGGTATCGCCACCCTCGCCGTCTAGCGTCAGCGCACCCGCCTCGTTGAGGCTGAGCAGGCGCTCCTGAGCGTCCACAAAACCAAGTTCAGTGAGGCGCCACAGCCCCTGGTTGAAGCCGACAATGGGCGAGTAATAGGGGGCATCGTAGGCCAACAGCAACACCTCAGCGCCGACGGTAAAGCTGGGCATCCCCACCACGCTGACACTAAGGCCCGTCTCTAGCACACCGCCGTAAAAGGCTAGGCTAAGGCTCTCGCCGAGCTCTCCAGCTAGCGGGCGGGTTACCGTCAGGGTCACCACCGTCCAGGGCTCGCCGTCACGGGCCTCTACGGCGACGTTCTCGACCACCCCGAATACGGCCAGGTCGGCTTGCTGTGTCAGCTCCTCAAGAGTGAGGGCGGTGAAAGTGGTAGCTAGCGCCCAGGAGAGGCTGAGTACCGCCAGCAGTAAGCTAAGTTGCCTCATGGCTGGATGCGCTCCTGCTCAGGTTCGGTGGGCTCACCAACCAATCTAGCCGCAGGAATCCCCTCGCGGAGCTGGCTGAAGGCGTGCCTGCCCCCTTGCGAGAGGAACTCGGTCCGGGCGGTCAGCTCCATGGTGCTGGGTGCAAGTGGCTCAAAGGAGAGCTCAAAGACGCCGTGCTCACCGTTTAAGCTGCCGCCCAACACGGCTATATCGACATGCAGGTTACCCCCCTCGAGCTGCCAGAACAGCGCTAAGTCATGGCGGATGGGCCGGATACTGTCCGGAATCAGGCTGAAGCGGTTAGGGTCAAAACTCAAGAGGGTGCGCAAAGCTTGCAACTGACGAGCCTGGGCCACCCGAACGCGCAGGGTAAAGGGTTGGCGCATTTCAGTGAGCGGCACGTTTAAGACCAGCGCGGCCGGGGGCGGCTCGGTGACCTGGATGGTGAACTCGCGAAAGGTTCGGGACAGATTGGCATCAAAGATCTCAATGGTAAAGGTATAACTCCCAACTTGCGTGGGGATGCCGCGCACCGTGCCGCCTTGCAGGCTTAGTCCGGGCGGTAGCTCCCCGTCTTTGAGCGCGTAGCGATACGGCGATAGTCCGCCGGCGACCTGAATGGTGACGCTGTAAGGCTCGCTAAGGTAGGCAGTGTCAAAGCGGGTAGCGCGCAGCTCGAGCGGAGTCCCTGGCGTACTGACCTCACCGCAGGCGATGAGCAGCGCCAGCAGCACAAGCGGAATTAGGCGCATGCGCATAGCTGTAGCCTAACAGATGGCGTATTTGAATGATGTACTCACCTTACACACGTTGTCATTGCGAACGGAGCGAAGCGTAGTGAAGCAATCTCTAGATGCGCGTGCTGCACACAAACCGAGATTGCCACGTCGCTCCTTTGTCGCTCCTCGCAATGACAAAAAGGGCCTACAGCACGGTGCCTGCGTAAGGGGAGTGATGTAATGTAATGTAATGTAATGATGTATGGCGCAGGATTAAAACGGCGACTCGGCTAAGGTACATGGTAAGCTGACCAAAACCCCCAGCCTGCCTTGGGCAAGGAGCTGCCATGCCAGAGTACAGCCTACTAACCGACCCCCTCAAGCCGAATCAGGCGCTGGAGCGCGAGTTTCATATGACTTTAGCCGCCAGGCAGCGCTATAAGGCTGCGAGCACCCTCTTTGGCACCTACGGCAACGTGCTCTTTGCCGACTACCGCGCCGCGCAAGAGCTAGCCCATACCATCAACACCGTGCGCCACCCGGAGGCCGCGGTCAGCGCCGGTGATCTGGCAGCGCTGGGGCTGCTGGACGAGCTCTATCACCTGCTAATTGACGCCTATCGCGAAGAGGTCAACCCTGAAGTGCTGGCTAAAGCCTATCGCCACATTGAGCAGGCGCTCGGCGAGCAGCCGCTAGAAACCTTGCAGCAGTTCGCCGAGCAGTTCCCGGCAGCAGCGGTCTTTCGGGGTGAACAGACGCTAGATAGCTACTTAACCGGCCAGACCGCCGGTGTACCCCATCGCCAGATCGTGCTGGAAGAGCTCTTGATACTCTGGCTCGATAACGAGAATCCGGCCTGCAAGCGCTACCGCGAGCTGTTCGACGACGACAAGCTGCGCGACACCACGGCTTATCTGGCGATTATCGAGGAGCTTAAGCGCTTTTTCGATTATGAACCGGGCTTTGGCCCCAATGGCGCATCGGTCTTTGCTCTGCTCCGCGCCCCCGCCCTTCATAGCCCGACCACACTGGCGGGCCAGCTAGAGTATATCCGCGCCTACTGGACGCCCTTATTGGGAGCGCGCTTCGAGCGCTTCATGGTGCGCTTGCTGCAGTCACTGGACATCTTCAAAGAGGAGGCGAAGTGGGGCCTTGTCGGCGGTGAACCCGAAACGGTAGTGCTAGACGAAGCCGCTTTGCGTGGACCGCTGCGCCGCGGCCCGGTCGAGAAGGCTTCGCCCAACCATTACGAGCGCTTCAGCCCCGACCAGTCGTGGATGCCGCGCCTGGTGATGATCGCCAAAAGTACCTATGTCTGGCTCGAGCAGCTCGCTAAGCAGTACCGGCGTCCCATTCACCGGCTCGATCAGATCCCCGACGAGGAGCTCGATCGCCTGGCCGAGTTCGGCTTTAGCGGCCTGTGGCTGATCGGCCTGTGGGAGCGGAGCCCCGCCTCGGCGCGGATCAAGCACTTAATGGGCAACCCCGACGCAGTCGCCTCAGCCTATTCGCTCTACGACTACACCATCGCCCACGACCTGGGCGGCGAGAGCGCCTTTGAGAACCTGCGCGAGCGCGCCTGGCAGCGCGGCATCCGCCTGGCCTCGGACATGGTGCCCAACCATATGGGGATCGATTCGCGCTGGGTCATCGAGCACCCCGACTGGTTCTTGTCACTGTCGCACCCGCCTTATCCCGGCTACACCTTTAATGGCCCTGACCTGTCGAGCGACCCGCGCGTCGGCATCTTTATCGAAGACCACTACTACGACAAAAGCGACGCGGCGGTGGTCTTTAAGCGCGTGGACCGCTCCGGCGAAGCCAGGTATATCTACCACGGCAACGACGGCACCAGCATGCCCTGGAACGACACCGCTCAGCTCAACTACCTCCAGGCCGAGGTGCGCGAGGCGGTAATCCAGACCATCTTGGCGGTAGCCCGACGGTTCCCGATCATTCGCTTCGATGCCGCCATGACGCTAGCCAAGCAGCATATCCAGCGGCTCTGGTTCCCCGAGCCGGGGCAGGGCGGAGCTATCCCTTCGCGCGCTCAGTACGGCAGCATGTCCCATGAGGCGTTCGAGGCGCTGATGCCTAACGAGTTCTGGCGCGAGGTAGTGGACCGCGTAGCAGCGGAGGTGCCCGATACGCTGCTGTTAGCTGAGGCGTTCTGGATGCTGGAGGGCTACTTCGTCCGGACGCTGGGGATGCACCGCGTCTACAACAGCGCCTTTATGAACATGCTGAAGCGCGAGGAGAATCAGAAGTACCGCCAGACCATCAAGAACATCATCGAGTTCGAGCCGGAGATTTTAAAGCGCTTTGTCAACTTCATGAACAACCCCGACGAGGAGACAGCGGTAGCGCAGTTCGGCCAGAACGGCAAGTACTTCGGTGTGTGCGTGATGATGGCTACGCTGCCTGGGCTGCCCATGTTCGGTCACGGCCAGCTGGAGGGCTATCACGAGAAGTACGGCATGGAGTACCGCCGCGCCAAGTGGGACGAGGAGCCCAATCAGTGGCTGATCGAGCGACACCGGCGCGAGATTGTGCCGCTACTGAAGCGCCGCAGCCAGTTTGCCGAGGTCGAGAACTTCTTGCTATACGACTTCTATCAGGACGGCTATGTCAACGAAAACGTCTTTGCCTACACCAATCTGCACCAGGGCCAGGCCTCGCTGGTGGTTTATAACAACAAGTATGAGACGGCGCGGGGCTGGCTCCGGCAGTCGCTGCCATACAAGGCTGCATTGTCGGGCGAAGCCTTATTGTCGGGCGAAGCCTTGGGGCGGAGTCAGACCAAGCTGCTGGCCGAGGGGCTAGGGCTAAGTTGGGGCCAGGAGCGCTTTTGCACCATGCGCGAGCACCTGTCCGGCCTGGAGTACCTGCGGCGCAACCGCGAGCTGTTCGAACAGGGGCTCTACCTAGAGCTTGGCGCTTTCGACTATCAGGTCTACTGGGAGGTGCGCGAGGTTATCGATGTTGATGGGCTCTACGCGCAGCTCCACCGTGAGCTAGGCGGGCGCGGCGTGCCGAGTATTGAGTTGGCCTTGTCGGACCTTAAGCTGCGGCCGCTGCATGAAGCCTGGGCCGGGCTGTTTGCCGTTTCGCTGCTGCAAGGGCTAGCCGAGGGTGATGCCGGCGTGCTGGCACCGCTAGAGGAGGCACTGGCCTGGTTTTGGCACAAGGCGGCGGCTTATGGCTTTACGGGTGACGCCGAGGTGTTGACTGAGAAGATCAGGGGGCGCCTCGCGGCTATGCTCGAGCGTTTGGCCGGTGAGGAGACGCTACAGCCCTATCTGACGCTCGAGCCCAGCGGCTGCGCGGTGCTTCTGGCCGGGGAGCTGCTCTCCCAGCTCGAAGACGTCACACCGGGCTGGGTCGAGAGAGGGCGCTTAGTGCAGGCGCTCTGCCGTGCGCTGGAGCGGCTCGGCATGTCGGCTGAGGAGGCGGCGCGCCGCGCCGAGCTGCCCGCCGCAGTCCGGCGCCATGTTAAGCCTTTGCTGGAAGACCCCAAGGCTTCGCCCAACCATTCCGCCGAAGCCGTAACAGCCTTCTGGCAGCGGTTCCTGGACGACCCCCTAGCAGCTAAACTGCTGCTAGTCAACGAGCACCAAGGGATCCGCTGGTTTAACCGCGAGGCCTACCGCGAGCTAGTCGCCGCGCTAGTGCAGACGGCGGCTCTGGCCGGGGCTGAGAGCGAGGCGCTGCGCACTCTGGCGCAACAGTTTAGGGAGATCGAGGGGCGCTCGAGCTATCAGCTTGACAAGCTCATCAGCGATGAGGCACTTTAGGGCCTGTAGCTGGTGGCCTGTAGCCTGTGGGACAACTCTACAGGCCACCAGCCACGAGCTTTTTCATCCGCCGATAGCTGAGGTGCGTCAGCGCTAATGCCAAGGCGTCGGCCACGTGATGGCTGTCAAAACTTACTCCCTCGCGTTGCTCGGGTTCGCGAAGCTCAAGGCTTCGCCCGACAATTCCGAAGGGACGGCGTCTCGCTTCGCTCGGGTCAGGGGTAGTGGGCAGTTTGAGCATGGCCCGCACCATGAAGGTGACTTGCGCCTTGCTGGCCCGGCCCGAACCGACCAGCGCTTGCTTGACCTGCAACGGGCCGTACTCGAAGACCGGCACGCTGTGGCGGGCGGCAGCTAACAGCGCCACACCGACCGCCTGGCCGACCTTGAACGCAAGGTCGCGCTGCTGGTGAAAGTACTGCCCTTCAATAACTATGGCATCAGGCCGGTGGGCCACAATAAACGCCTCGGTCGCCTGGTAGAGCGCCAGCAACCGTTCCGCCTGTGGGCTGCGCGGGCTGGTGCGAACAAGCGCGCTGCCGAGCAGCGTCAACTCCCGGCCTGCCTCGCGCACCGCGCCGAGGCCCAGATTAGCCAAGCCGGGATCGAGGCCGATCACCACGAGCGGGGAAGGTAGTGGAGAGGGCATGGCCCTAGCATGACATGCCTAGAGCCTCGGCACTACCACCGGCCCCAGTCCAGGCGGGTGCAGCACCTCGGCAGCAGCGCCGTAGACCTGGCGCAGCAGCGCCGGGGTAATGACCTCGGCCGGGGGGCCCTCGGCTACCAAGCGGCCCTGGTTTAGCACCAGCATCCGGTCGCAGGCCCGAATCGCCAGATTGAGGTCGTGCAGCACTACCAGCGCTGCCAGGCCGCCCTGTGCTTCGCGGCGGATCAGCGCCACCAGCTCGGCTTGATAGCTCAGGTCGAGGTGGTTGGTGGGTTCATCCAAGAGCACGAGCTGCGGTTCTTGGGCCAAGGCTCGAGCCAACACCACGCGCTGCCGCTCACCGCCGGAAAGGGTAGCGGCTAGGCGGTGGCGGAAGCGCCAGGTGTCGGTGCGGCGCATCGCCTCTTCAGTTATCGCCTCGTCGCGGCGCGAGGGCTGGGAGAGCCAGCCCAGGTGCGGCGTGCGACCCATAGCGACCAGCTCCAGCGCGGTAAAACCGTCTGGCAGTCCGGCGGCTTGCGGCACTACGGCGGCGATCCGGGCTAGCTCGAGCCTGCTCAGGCTGCCAAGCTCGCGACCCGCCACCGTCACCATGCCGGCGTCAGGGCTCAGGATACGAGTCAGCAGGCGGATCAAGGTTGACTTCCCTGCCCCGTTCGGCCCTACTACCCCCAACACCTCACCTGCTGCCAGGCTGAAGCTGAGGTCGGCTACGACCGGCGTCCGCCCGTAGCGGAAGGTGAGGCGCTGGGCGCAGAGCATCAGCCCTCCCGCTGGCGCAGGCTCGAGCGCCGCAGCACTGCCAGAAAGAACGGCCCCCCCACCAGCGCCGTAATCACCCCGACCGGCAGTTCGCTCGGTGCGATCACAGTGCGAGCCAGCAGGTCGGCCAGCACCATGAACACCGCACCCGCCAGGCCAGCCAGCGGAATCAACCGTTTGTGATCAGCCCCAACCCACAGCCGCACCGCGTGCGGCACCATCAGCCCGACAAAGCCGATCACCCCCGATACGCTGACCGCAGCGGCGGTAGCCAGGGTAGCCGCCCCAATCAGCAGCAGCTTAAAGGCCTCAACCGGCAAGCCGAGCTGCGCCGCCTGCTCCTCGCCGAGCGCCAGCAGGTTGAGCGCTCGATGGCTGAGCCAGATGACAACGGCCGCCACCAGGACCAGCGGCAAGGCCGAAGCAAGCTTGGCCCAGCCGGCAAAGGCGAAGCTGCCGAGCAGCCAGGCCAGCACCCCGGCCGCCTGTTCCCGCGCCGCCAGCATAGTCAGCGAGGTGGCGGCGGTGAGTATCGAGCCCACCACCACCCCCGCCAGGATTAGCGCCACCAGCGGCAGGCCGCCCCCTTGCCGGGCCAGCACGGTCACTAGCAGGGCCGCGGCCAGTGCGCATATGAAGGCTACCAGCGGCACGCCAAGCTGCGCCAACAGGGGCACCGTAGCCGAAAAGGCCAGCACCAGGCTGGCCCCGAAGCCCGCGCCGCTGGCTACCCCGAGCAGATAGGGGTCGGCTAGCGGATTGCGAAACAGCCCCTGATAGGCAACGCCAGCCAACGCCAGCGAGCCGCCTACCAGCGCCGCTAACAGGACCCGCGGCAGCCGCAGCTGCCAGATAATGGTATCAAGTGGACCGCTCAGCTCTCCGGTTAGGCCGCGCCAGACCGCACCGACCACCTCGCGCAGCGAGATTGGGACAGCCCCGACGCTGGCCGCCAGCCCAATTACCGCCAGCAGGACAGCCAGTCCTAAGAGCGGCAGGCTCAGCGGCAGGCGGCGCGGCGCAGTCGCAGTGCTCAGCGCGGCAGGATCAGAAAGCATCAGGATGGAAGAAGCTTGCCAGCAATCTGACCGCCGCGCCTAAGTTGGGGCCGGGGCGGTTAATGAGGTCAACCTGCTCCGACGTTAACTCGATGATCGCCCCCTCAACCACCGCGCTCAGCGTCGCCCAGCCCGGCCGCGCCGCTACCGTGGCGGCACTCTCGCCGTGCGGATGGCTTGCCAGCACGATAATCTCCGGGTCGGCGCTGACGATGAACTCCGGATCGAGCATCGGGAAGTCGCCTAGCTCCGCCGAGACGATGTTCTGCCCCCCGGCCTTAGCGATTAGCACGCCGATGAAGCTGCCGGGGCCGACGCTAAAGGGGGTAGCATCGAGCTCGTAATAGACGGTCGGGGGCGTGCGGCCGGCGACCGCCGCCGCGACCTCTGCGACCTCTGCGCGCACGCTGGTGGCCAATTGGGCGGCCTCTTCCTGACGATTGACCAGCTGGCCGATAATCTCAAAGAAGCTGAAGGCGTCCTCAAAGCTCTGCGGACTCCCGGCGAACACCGTGAGACCGGCCTGGCGCAGCGCTCCGGCTAACTCGCCGAACTCGGAGACCAGTACCAGGTCTGGCTTAAGCGCCACAATCGCCTCTAAGTTAAAACCAAAGAGGCCGCCGCCCAGCGTGGGGAGGCCGCTAGTGTTGGGAACTCCAGCGCTAAAATCGTCAATCCCTACCAGCGTCAGGCAGCCGTTTAGCGCGCAGACCGTCTCGGTGTGGCTTGGCAACATACTGACCACCCGCTGCGGCTCGGCAGTCAGGGTCAGGGTGTAGCCCAGCTCGTCGGTCAGCGTTAATGGGTACGGGCTGGCCAGCGCGGTAGCCAGCCACAGGGCCATGATTAGCAGGGTGCGAAAAAGCAACACAGGAAACCTCCTTCGGGTCTCCTGCGAGAACAGTAGGGGCGTTGCGCCCTAGCCTTGTCCTCGCAAGGGGTGCTGCGGCTCGTGGGTCGGTACTCGGACTGTTACCGTTGCGGGACAGCGCCGGAGTTTCACCGGACTTCCCCGACCGACAAGCCCGCCAGGATGCTGGCTTAGCGCCAGAATAGAGCTTGTCTGGAGCGTTTGTCAACCGGCCTCGGAGTGCGGTCATAGTGGTACCGTAATCCCGTGACTCCGCTTCTCGCTCCGTCTAACCTCACGTTACCGGTCGGGCCGCCACAGCTACACTTCATACCGCCGCCGCGTTTCAGCACCACCAGCTTTGAAAACTACGCTCCGCAGCACCCATCGCAGAGCGCCGCGCGCGACACGGTGCGCGAGTTCGCCATCGCCGCGCCGCGACCCTCGGCAACAGGCTCTTGGCTGCGTTGGCGGCCTCGCCAGCGGCCGCAACCCGGCAGCGGGCTCTACCTTGATGGCGGCTTTGGCGTCGGCAAGACGCACCTCTTAGCCGCCGCCTATCACGAGAGCAGCAGCGTCAAGACTTATCTGAGCTTTCAGGAGCTGGTCTACAGCATCGGTGTGTTAGGCATGACAGGAGCACAAGAAGCCTTTCGCGATAGCCGCCTGCTCTGCCTCGATGAGTTCGAACTCGACGATCCCGGCAACACCCTGATGGTCAAGAGCTTCTTGGCGGCAGCATTCGCGCGCGGTACGGCGGTTATCACCACCTCCAACACCCCGCCCGAAGCGCAGGGCCAGGGCCGCTTCAACGCCGAAGACTTCAAGCGCGAGATTCAGAGTATCGCCGAGCGCTTTACGGTGCTACGCCTTGAGGGCCCGGACTACCGCCACCGCACACAAGCCGGCGCGCTGCTGTCCCAACAGGAGTTTGCTGCGCTGCTGGCATGTGAAACCCGGCTGCCGGTCCTCCGCCTGGAGTGGCTCGAGCTCTTAGCGCTGTTAAGCCGCTACCACCCCATCCGCTACGGTGAGCTACTCCGGCCGGTCGGTAGTGTCTATCTGGCTAACCTGACCCAGCTAAAGGATCAGGGTAGCGCGCTGCGCTTTGTACACTTCGTTGACAAGCTCTACGACTTAAAACGCGGCCTGCGAATCAGCGGAGACCTCCCAGTGAGCGAGCTGTTTGACGCCAGCTACCGCCATAGCGCCTATGCTGCCAAGCACTTCCGCTGCCTCTCGCGCCTGCTCGAGCTGCTCGGCGAAGGCCGACAGTAGTCTGAGTTCGCAAGCGCGACTGTTTTAGGGGTGGTGCTATCATACTAATGCGTGATTCTTTTCACGATACTATCTGCGCGTGAAACTTATGTTTCGCTGCTAATTCGACTCGAGCTGTGACTCTAGCGTCGGCAATACCAATGTGAAGGTACTACCTTGGCCCAACGCGCTGACCACCTCGATGCGTCCGCCATGCCGCAGGGCAAGCTGCTCGGCCACATACAGGCCGACCCCTGCCCCCTGGCCGCTCGAGTAAAAACGCTCAAACAGCCTGGGCAGGTCGCGCTCGGCAATTCCAGGGCCCCCATCAACCACCGCCAGACGGACCGTCTCACCAGCGGCGTCAAGACGCATAGTCACGGCAGCCGGGTCACCGGCAGCCTGTACGGCGTTGCGCACCAGGTTGCGCACCAGTTGGGTCAGGCGTTGCACATCTCCCGCCACCGGTGCCGTAGCGGCCACGGCCACCGTTACGCCGGGATATTCACGCGCTACCCGCTGCATCACTGCCACAAGATCGACAACCTCCCAGTTCAGGTTGAGCTCGAGCTCGCCCCGCGCCAGCGTCAGCAGGTCCTGGGAGGTATAGAGCAGCTCGATCGCGGCATTATGAGCGGCGCTGACCCCCACGTCATCAGGGCGCTGCGCCAGCAGCCGATCGAGATGCGCCGCTACCAGGGTCAGCGGCGCGGCCAGCTCATGGGCGATCTCGGCCAGCGCAGCGCGCTCGGCCTCCTGCCGGGAGCGAATCCCCTCCAGGGCAGTATTTAAAGCATGAGCAACGGACGCTACCTCATCGTCCGGCCCCTGATAGCTGGCCAGCTGCGGCCTGACCGGATCGACGGCACGGGCCTGAGTCGCCAGCGAGGCGAGCGGATAGAGCGCTCGCTGTAGTAAGCCCAGTCCGAGCAGCAGCGCTAGCAGCGCGATGATCGCGCCGCTCAGCAATAGCGCTCTTAGCAGCTCCTGCCTGACCAACAACGCCTCATCCAGGGCGAGGCCGACCCGAATAGTGCCCAGCGCGGCGCCACCAGGCGAGTTCCAGGGGACACTCGCCACCAACAGCGGCTGGCCACCCAGGCTAACAGAGGTCGGCTCGGTAGCGAGCGGCAAAACTTCGCCTGCCCCAAACGGCAGCACCACCTGCCCCGCTGTACTGACCATCTGCACTACCAAGGCGCCCTGGTTGCCCCCCACTAGCCGGGCGCCAACCTCGACCTCCTGGGTCAGCAGCTCGAGCCGCTGCAGGTCGCGCTGCAGCAGGTCTTCAAGCTGCGCCTGTTGCTGCCTAATAAACAGCAGATAGGCCAGGCCGCCGAACAAACCCAGGCCGACCAGCAGCAGCACACTTAACAGCAGGCTCAGGCGGAGGCGGAGCGTCACGAGCTAGCGCACCACGTAGCCCAGGCCCCGCACGGTGCTGATTAGCCCCTCGACCCCGGCGGCGGCGAGCTTCTTGCGCAGATTGGAGATGAACACCTCAATCGTGTTCGAGCCGGGCAGCTCACCCTCATAAAGGCGCTCCTCGAGGCCCTCCTTGGAAAAGATCCGCCCGCGCTGCTCTAACAGCAGCAGCAATACCTTGAACTCCTGGGCGGTTAAGGGCAGCAGCTCACCGTTGGCGTAGCACGCCCCCGACTGCGGGTCAAGTGAGAGCGCGCCATGCTGGAGCAGCTGCATCCCGGCCCCGCGGCTTCTGAGGCGCACATGCACGCGAGCCAGCAACTCCGGCACGCTAAACGGCTTGGTCAGGTAGTCGCTGGCGCCGGCGTAGAGCCCTTCGACGCGGCTCTTGACATCGCTGCGCGCGGTCAGCATCAGGATATTGGCCGGCGCCGCGCGGGTCAGCCGCTCAGCCACCTCGATGCCATCCACGTCGGGAAGGTTAAGGTCGAGGATCACCAGATCGAAGCGCTCGTTCTCAGCCTGCACCAGCGCATCGATACCGGTATGCACCGCTGTCACCTGATAGCCGGCCTGCCCAAGTTCAGAAACCAGCAGCTGAGCCAGCTTAAGATCGTCCTCCACCACCAGGATCCGGGCCTTCACGGGTTCTCGCTTTGCCTGAGCGCGAGTCTGGCCGGATCGAGGCGCAGGCCGCGGGTAATGCCGGTCGCGCGGTTGGTGAGCCGGGCATACACCGCCGGTGCGCTTTGGGCCAGCTGGAGCTCAAGGTGATAGCCGCTGCTAACGATGGGCAAGCCACCGCGCGCATCGACTTCAAAAAAGGCGGTAAAGCGCTGCACGCTGAGCAGTACACTGGCCGGCTGAATGTCAACGGTGGTAGCTACCGCCTGCTCGAGCCGCTCCACGCGCCTGTCCAACAGCGCCTGCACCAGCGCCCGCTGCCTGGCCTCGGCGGTAAAAGGGAGGCCGCCCCAGGCGTCCGCCGAGAAGGTCAAGTGCAGCACCTGGACAGCCTCGGGCTGCACTGCCGGGGCACAAGCCGAGAGCGCTATTAGCAGCCATAACACCCGCGCAGTCGTCACACGCTCGTCCCAATCTTCAGCCGCGCTCAATCATTATCGTCGTCGTTATCGCCATCATCGCCGTCGTCATCATCGTCATCATCGTCATTGCCATCGTCGCCGTCGTCATCGTCGCCGCCGTCATCATCATCGCCACCTCCCGGGCGGTCGTCATCACTGTCATCGTCGTCGCGGCCCCGGCCTTCGTCATCGTCCAGGAACTCATCATCAAAGTCCAGGCGCCCGCTAAAGGTCCCCTCCGGCACGCGCCGCAGCAACAATCTCAACTCGGCAGCAGAAACAAGCGCTGCGAGCGGCTGCCACACCCCGGCGTCGTCAAGCAACAGCGGCATACCATCAGCGCCGACCCGCCCCTGGCGCACCTCAACGGTGCCCATCGGCGCCAGGATCAGCATGACAAAGTCTTGGGCGCGCTCGCTCAGCATCAGCTCGAGTCGGCTCTCCACCACCCGCCCATAGCCCAGCACTACCTCACCGCGGCTATCGGTGATGATCAGCTCGCTGCCGACTGGCAGCGATACGGCCAGCGCCGCGCCCGTCAGCAGGCAAAAAAGCAGCAGCACCAGTGGCAACCTTGATCGCAACATCGTCACATATCCCCATTCATCATACCGCGCAGGGCGGACAGTTACTATCCGCCCTGCACCGGCAACTCTCAGGCGTTAGCGGTCGTCATCGTCGTCGTTGTCGTCATCATCGTCGTTGTCGTAGTCGTCGTCATCATCGTTGTCATCATCGTCATCGTTATCGTCGTCATCGTCGTCATCGTTATCGTAGTGATCATCGTCATCATCGCGCATATCGTCGTTGTCATCGTCACGGCCGCGGCCCCGGTCGTCATCGCGGTAGTCATCATCGTCGCGCAACTCATGCTGATCGATGAATTCGGCTACGATGGTGGTTACCTCTTCCAGGCTGGGGTCGATCCAGATGGCCTGGCGCAGCACCTCCAGCGCCTCGGCCTGGCTTAGCCCCACCTCCAGCAGGTCTGCTACCGCAAAGACCAGGGTATAAAACTCCGCCCGAAAAGCCTCCGGCGTGACTCCCAGGGCCTCAAGTTCTGCTGCCAGAGCCCACACCGCCTCTTCTATCTGCGCGAGGTCGTGGCGCAGGTCATCGTCGTCTTCACGCGAGACCTCAAACTCCAGGCCGGCCGCCAAGAAGGCCTTGCGCAGCGACACCAGCTCCGCGCCGACAATCACCACAATGTCGCCGGTCTCGGTGACCATCACTTCGAAGGAGGTGACGGTGCCGTCGTGCTGACGGATGGTCATGACGGCAAAGTCGTTAAAGCCCTGCAGCAGATCCACCTCGAACTCATCGTAGACTAACTTTCCAACACCGACTAGGTTGCCGTGGTCGTCTCGTAACTCCACCGCTCCAAAGGGGAGCTCGAGCGCCAAGGCGAGACTAAGACTAAGGCTGATAAGGAGCATGGTTGCCAGCTTCTTCATAACTTACCTCCAAGTGGCAGTATGCGGCTGTCAGCTTAAGGCCACCTTAACGGCTTCGGGCTATAGTAGCGTCATGACCTACCCAGCTTTTGAGGCCCGCGACCTGACCGGCGCAGTGCTGCTAAAGGAAGCTGCACTGATGAAAGACTGGCGAGCCGCCTCGCAACGCGGCGATGTTCTGGCCGTCACGGTGCAAGGGATAAACTACGTCGTGGTCAAGGACGCTGCCCTGGTCGAAGCGATTAAGCGTGCTGCGCCGCAGCTTACGGCCTACCGTTACGACCCCGCCACCGCAACCGTGTCGGAGCCGTCGTGAAGCTGGCGCTCGGCGACGCCATCGTCACGGTAGGCCTTGACCTCGGCCCGCCGGTGATCTTCCTGCATGCTTTCCCGCTCGACGGCCGGATGTGGGCGCCGCAGTTAGAGGTTGTCAAGGAGCTAGGCTTTACGCCGCTGACGGTAAACGCACCGGGCTTTGGCGGCTCGAGCCTCTTGGGGCTCTGCGACATGGAGCGCTACGCCGATAACGCTTATGCCGTGTGGCAAGCGCTCGAGCTCCCCCCGGCGGTGGTGGTCGGCCTGTCGATGGGCGGTTATGCCGCGCTGCGCATAACTCAGCGCCACCCCGAGATGTTGCGTGGCCTGGTGCTGGCTAACACCAAAGCCGAGGCCGATACCCCGGAAGCTGCCGCAGGGCGCCGGCAGACGGCGCGGCGCATCCTTGACGAAGGGAGCGCGGTGCTGTACGAGACGCTGCTGCCGAAGCTGGTCCACGCGCCCAGCCCAGCGCTGCGCTCTAAGCTCGAGGTCGCTCTGGCCGAAGCGCCACCGGAGGCGGTCGCCGCTGCGCTCCGGGGAATGGCCATCCGCCCTGACTCCCGCCAGCTGTTAGCGGACATTACCGTTCCGACCCTGGTGATCGGCGCCGAGCACGACCCGCTAACCCCGCCGACGCTGGCCGAGAGCCTGGCTGAAGGTATCCCAGGGGCCGGTCTAACGGTTATCCCCGGCGTAGGGCACCTGAGCAACCTCGAGGCGCCGGAAGTGTTTAACGCCGCCTTGCGCGGCTTTCTGCAGCGACTGGCATGAGCCCTTCCCGCTGCAAGATGTCGGCCACGATCCGCGCGCTGCCACCCGCCTCCCCCATCCGTTCGCGGCCTGCGCGGGCGGCGCGCTGATAGCGCTCGGAGTCGGACCAGAGCGCCCGCAGCGCCGCCGCCAGGGCTACCGGCTCCGCCGGAGCCACGGTTAGGGCCGCGCCCAACAAGCGAGCCTGGTTGCGCAAAAAACCGCGTGAATAATAGGGCGCGACCGGAAACGCCACTACCGGCTTGCCGAGTGCCGCGGCCTGCTCATGGGCGGTGCCGGCGGTGCCGATGACCAGGTCGCAGGCGTGCAGGATGTCGGCAAAGCGCCCAGACAAGACGAGTACCGCAGTGCTGCCACAGCTTAGTCTGACCGACCCAGGCAGTGACTCGCGCTGCCACCCTGCCACTAGCGGGAGATCGTCCAGAGCGCGGGCCCAAGCCACTACCCCCTGCGCTTCCGGCCAGTTAGTCATGGCCTTCAGCATCAGCGCTAGCGCCTCGGCGGCATAGCCCCTGCTCCCCGGCAGTAGCGCTACCACCGGCGGTGTTAGGCCCAACGGCCGCGGGGTGACGTTTAGCGCGTCGAGCATGGGGTTGCCCAGGCTAGTGACATGCGGCACCCCCTTGGCTCTGAGGAGCGCCGCGGTAGGCGCGTCACGGACGTAGACCTGCCGGACCAGGCGGCGCATCAGGAAGCGCTCGAGCCCGGTGAACTCCTCCATGAACAGCCGGTGCGGGGGAGGCCGGCCCTCAGCAGCATGGTAGGCCGAGATCAGCGGCTGCACCTGGTAGCGCCGCTGCGTCCTGACCTGGCTGGCTAGCAGCAGTGCGTACACATCGCCCACTACCAGCAGCAGGTCGGTCTTAAGCCGCCGCAGGTCGCGGAGCTGGCGCCAGGTCATAGCCAGGAAGCCGGCGCACAGGTCGGCTACCAGCAGTCGCGGATGGTGCAGCAACAAACCGCCACCCGGCATTACCCGGCGTGGCCCCAGAATAGGGATCTTCAGCGGCTCGTAGGCCCGGCCCGCATCCACCACCGGGTAGGCCTGTACCTGCCAAAACGGGGCGGCCTTAAGCAGCTCGGCGGCCAACAGCGCGCCGACAGCATCCTCGCCATAACCGTTGGAGAGGATGGTTGTTACCAATTAGAACTCCCACACTCGCAGCACGATCTGCCCCTGGTGCAAGCGGGCGATCTCCGGCAAGGCGGGTCGGCTAGCGGCGTCACCAGCTTGAGCTAAGGCACCAGCGATGCGCAGCTGTGGCGACAGAATCTGTTGTGCCCAGATAAAGGCTTGTTCGTTCCCGCCGGCGCCGGCATGCGCCAGGCCGCGCAGCGTGCCGATGACGATGATGTCGTCTTCGGCGATCAGCTCGGCGCCCGAATTGACGTCGCCCAGGACGATGACCGAGCCGCTCGACTCGACGCGCGCCCCGCTACGGACGGTGCGGGTGATGATCACCGTCTCGCCGCGCGCGGCCGTCACCGCGCCGGGCGGGCGCACCTCCAGCACCTCACCGCCAGCCTCCTTAACCGCTTGAGCCGCCGCTGCGAGCAGCTCCCAGGGCAGCCGCTCGGTTACTTCCAGATGGACTCTGCTGAGCAGTTCGCGCTGCTCGGCGACCGCATCCTGCACTGCCGAGGGGGTATCTTGTGCGTCGAGGCTAAGGACGATGCCGCCGCGCGTACCGCGGGTCTTCATGGACTGACTCCCCAGAAAGCGGCCATAAAATCGCGGGCGGTAGGGACCGCCACCGTGGCGCTCGAGCCGCCGTGCTCGATAAAGACTACCACAGCCAGCTCAGGATTTTCGATGGGGCCATAGCCCATAAACCAGGCGTGGAAGTAGCCGTCGCCGCGTGGGTTCTGCGCCGTGCCGGTCTTTCCGGCCACGTTCACGGGAAAGACGCGCGGACCCATCACTCGCTGCGCCGGAAAGTGGGTAAACAGCATCCGCAAGCCTTCTTGCAGCGTCCGCCAGTGGCGCCCCGGCACCGTGGTCACCTCCGAAGCCACCGGTTCATCGCCGATGGCCTTAATCAATCGCGGCTGCACCTTGGTCCCGCCCAAGGCCAGGGTCGAGATGAGCTGTGCTACCTGTAGCGGAGTGGCCAGCATGTCGCCCTGCCCAATAGCGATATTAAGCGTGTCGCCGGGGCGCCAGGGGTGCCCCCTGACCGCGCGCGAGGAGGCGTCGGTAGGCACGCGCCCGGCCTTCTCTTCCGGCAAGCCCACCCCCACGGGCTGCCCAAAGCCAAACTCTCGGGCGCGCTCGGTCAGACTGCGCACAAACGGCGCCCAGCCCACTGTCCAGTTAGGCGTGCCGGCAATCGCGTTCCAGAAGAAAGTATTACAACTGTCGGCGATGGCCTGTCTGGTATCTTGATTACCGCGAAACCCCGGCGCCCAGTTGCGCCAGGTAATGCCGCCGAAGGTGAAGGCCCCAGAGCACGAGAAGCGGCTCCCAGGAGCGATAAATCCCCCTTCCAAGAGCGCTGAGCTGGTTACCAACTTGAAGGTCGAAGCTGGTTCGTAGGCCTCCACCGCCCGGTTGAGCAGCGTGAAGTTGACGCTGTCATTAAGCAGCGCCGTAATCTGCTCGGCCGGGCTTGGGCGGCGGGTAAAGAGGTTCTGGTCAAAGGTCGGGTGGCTGGCCATGGCCAAAATGTCGCCAGTCTGAGGATTAAGGGCGATGATCGCCCCCCGCACTACCGACTCCGGCGGCAAGCCCCGGCTACGCCGATCAGCGTTTACGTAAGGCAGAGCGTTCTTCAGCGCCTCTTCGGCCAGGTGCTGCACGGTCGGATCGATCGTTAAAGTCACATCTTGCCCCGGCCGGGCCGGCAAGATGGTGCGGCGGTTAAGCACCGTCCCGCGGTTATCCACTTCGACTAGCGCGGCGCCAGGTACTCCGAACAGCACCCTCTGCAGGCCGGCTTCGAGCCCCATCTGACCCACCAGGTCGCCCAGGGCATGACCCGGGAAGCGCTGTGGATCGGCTTCGGTAGTGTAGCCCACCACGTGCGCCGCCAGATTGGTGGGGTAGGTGCGCTCTATCCGCTGGCGCAGGTAGAGGTTGGGCTGGCCGGCGGTAAGCTCCTGGAGCGCTGGGATCAGCTCCTCGCGGATGTTCCAGGCTACGACCGCCGCCCCCTCAAGCCGCTCACGGGCGTTGTTAGGGTCTGGCGGACGCGGGTCGCCCGGTAGGCCCAGTAAGAACCGAATCCGCTCCCAGTTCAGAATCTCCCCGCCGCGATACATCAAGTCCACGGCGATCCGGTTATCGGCCAGCACTGTGCCGTCACTGGCAAGAATCCGCCCCCGGAGCGGCATTATCCGCTCTTGGCGCAAGAAGTTCTCAGCACTGAGGGCACGAAACTCCTCGGCCAGGGCAAACTGCAAGTACATTAGCCGTACCACAAAGATCGCTAGCACCGTCAAGATCAGGGCCAAGAACAGGCGGAGGCGATAGCTCACAGCAGCTCCTTGCGAAACAGCGAGCTCTTGGCTACCAACGCCTCGCCCCACGGTAGCAGCCAGACGGCCGCCAGCAGGGTGAGGGCGGTTTCCGGGAGAGCTATTCGCATCAAGATACCAACGACATCGCCAGGCTCGTGCAGCCACCAGAGCAGGATTAGGAACACCAGCCACTTGGCAAGCTGAGCGGAGCCAACAATCAGCAGGCGCTCGAGCAGGCCCCCATGGCTGATTAGGGAGCGCGCTGATGAGGCCACCAGCGCCGCGCCGGCTAAGCCCAAAGCGTGAAAGCCCAGCGCTCCGTGGCCCATTACGTCCTGCAACAGACCTACCCCGTAGCCGAGCACTACCAATTGCCAGGCGGGGAGCCGCCACAGCATGGTCAACATGGCCAGCAAGAACAGATCCGGTGTCGGCCAAGGGGCTAGCAACACCGTGAGCGCACCCTGGAGAATCAACAATAAAAGGTAGAAAAGAAGCAGGCGCACCACCATAGTCTACCGCGCAGGGGTGAGATTGATAGCAGCTAATCTCGGCAGCCACGCCGTATCAGAGAGGCGCCGCTGTCAGGGCTGGTATCCTGAGGCGCGGGGTCGGTTCTGCGCGACCCCCTTGGGAGGCTTACGGTTAACCAGGCAGACTCTGTCTCCAACACTGTGCCGCGGAGCAGCACGCGCCACGCCTTGACCCTGATGATCGGCACTCTGGCGAGCCGCCTGAGCGGGCTGGTACGGGCCTCGCTGCTGTTGCAGCTCTTCCCCCAAGCGGCGACCGACGCCTTCAACGTAGCCTGGAAGATCCCCAACCTGTTTCGCGAGCTGCTGGCCGAGGGGGCGCTCACCAACTCGTTTATCCCCATCTACAAGGCGCTGCCGCGCGAAGAAGGCCGCCGACTGGCCGGGGCGCTCTTTGCAGCCCTAGCGCTACTCAACGCGCTCTTGCTGGGGCTCGCCATCTGGGCTGCGCCGTGGCTTGTCGGGCTGCTGTTGCAGCCAGACTCGGTGGTGGACTTTGCGCTGGCGGTGCAGCTTACCCGGATCATCTTCCCGGTCCTGGCCGCTATCTCGCTCTCAGCGCTGGCGATGGGCATCCTCAACGCCGAAGAGCGCTTCTTCGCGCCCGCCTGGGCGCCGGTAGCGCTCAATCTGGTGGTGATTGCAGTGATGCTCCTCTACCCCGGCCAGGCGCCGATACTGGCGCTGGGGGTGGTATTAGGCGGCCTGGCACAGCTGCTGGTGCAGCTGCCAGCGCTGCTGCGTGGGCGCTTGCTGCCGGTGTTAAGCGGGCTGTGGCACCCGAGCCTGGGGTTAGTGCTGCTCTTAATGGCTCCTTTTGCCCTTACTACCGGGGCGCGGCAGGTGTTAAACCTGCTGGCTACTAACCTGCTGTCAGGACTGCCGGGGGGGAGCATCACGGCCTTTGAGAACGCTAATCTGCTCTTTAGCCTGGCGCTGGGGCTCTTTAGCATCTCGCCGGCGTTGGCTTATTACTCGCGCCTCAGCGGCGAAGCCACCGCGCCGGAGCGCTTCCTGGCGACACTAACCAGCGGCGTGCGGCTGATTACCTTCCTGACCGTGCCGGCGGGGCTACTGATGTTTCTTTTGGCCGCACCTGCGGTAAACGCCATCTGGAACTTAAGCCCCGCCGCCGGGCAGGAGCAGACCATCCTGTTCACCATCTGGGCAGTTGCACCGTTAGGCCTAGCAGTCTTTCCGTGGGGGGTCAACAACCTTTTGCTCCGCCCCTTTTATATCCGCCAGCGGGTGCGGACGCCGATCATTATCAGCCTCAGCTTCGTAGCCTTAAACGGCCTGCTCTTTGTGCTGCTGGCGCCGCGCTACGGCCTTACCGGCATGGCCTGGGCCAGCGTGGCGGTGGGCTGGCTGCAACTGCTGGTGCTGCTGTACTGGCTGCGGCGCACTGAGGGCTTTTCACCCTCAGCCTTCGCCGCTCACGCTGGGCGGGTCTGGGCAGCGGCAATGCCGGCCGCTGGCGCAGCGTGGGCGCTGGTGGCGTGGCTCCCGTGGCCCGTCGGCTGGTTGGGGTGGGCGATGCAGGTAGGGGTCGGTGGCGTGGTAGCTGGACTGGTCTATGCCGGGTTGGCGCTAGCGCTAAAGATTCCGGAGATGACCGTTAGTGCGCGCTGGTGGCGCCGCTAAAGGGCGACTGCAACCCCTCCTGGGCGGCCAGAAGCGCCTCAGCGGGGGCCCAGGTCAGGGCCCGTACCGCCCGGTAGGCCTTGATGGCTTGATCGCGCCGGCCCGCCAAGTCGTAAAGCTGCCCCAGGCGCGCCAGCAGGTAGCCAGGCAGGAAGTAGGGGCGGCTGAAGTCGCCGCGGCTGGCAGCCTCTAGCAGCTCCAATGCTTCGACAGCGTGCCCGTGGGCTAACAGCAGGTTGGCTTCGTGATAGCGCGCTTCGGGGCTGCTGACCTCCCGCAGCTGCGCTATTAGGCTGACCGGATCCGCCGCCTCGCCCAGGAAGGCGAAGTCGAGCAGGCTCCGCTCGCGGGCCGAGTCGCTAGCCGCTATCTCGGGAGGGGTTGCAAGCTCGACCCGACCGGCTAACTCCTCTGACAAGAAGGGCAGGTGATCGAGACAGGCCAGCACCGTCACGCGCTGATAAGGCAGCGTCAGCAGCCGCTCGGCCATCGCTGCTACCCGCGCTCTGAGCCAGCCGGTGCCGGGGCCGTCCTCGAACAGGCGCTCGCGCAGGCGGTGGTAAGCCGCCACACGGGGCAGCAGCTCAGCAGTTATTCGCTCTAGTGTCAGCGCCTTGCTCAGAATCTCGCCGACCTCTGTTAGAGCAGCATCGACCTCGCGGAGCCGAGTCTGCCCGGCGGGGTACTGGGCCAAGTAGTGCCGAAAGTCGGCTTCGGCGTTTAGATCGGCGGGGGGCTCCGCCAAGC
>JAGXSO010000151.1 GCA_018333775.1 Truepera sp. | reverse complement strand
AGTCGCTGAGCGTTTTTATGATGCCGCCTCCTTAAAGGCCGCTACCAGCTTGGACAGGCTCGCCTTAGCGTCACCAAACAGCATGCGGGTGTTGGGCTTAAAGAAGAGCGGGTTATCGGCCCCGGAGAAACCCGCCGCCATCGAACGCTTTAGCACAAAGACGGTCTGCGCCTCGTCTACGTTAATAATCGGCATACCGTAAAGCGGGCTCCCCTTTTCGCGCGCGGCAGGGTTAACCACATCATTAGCACCGATAACGATAGCGACATCTACCGCGCTCATAGTGGGATTCACATCGCCAGGCTCAACTAGCTGCTCATAGGGAACGTTGGCCTCAGCCAGCAGCACGTTCATATGCCCCGGCATACGGCCTGCTACCGGGTGGATGGCGTATTTGACCTCGGTGCCGTTGCCGGTAAGCAGATCGGCTAACTCTTTGGCCGCGTGCTGGGCCTGCGCTACCGCCATGCCATAACCCGGCACTACGACCACCGAGCGGGCCGCCTCCAGGATGTAGTAGGCATCATCAGCACTAATCGCCTGCACCTGCCCCTGCACACTGGCCACCTGCCGCCCACCCGCAGCGCCAAAACCTGCGAACAGCACATTGCTCAGTGAGCGGTTCATGGCCTTGCACATGATGGCAGTCAGGATCAGGCCGCTGGCTCCCACCAGCGCTCCGGCCACAATCAGCACGTTGTTGAGGATAATAAACCCCGCGGCGGCAGCCGCGATGCCTGAGTAGCTGTTAAGGAGCGAGATCACGATAGGCATGTCGGCCCCGCCGATGGGGACGACCGCTAGCACACCCAGCGTCAGGGCTAATAGCACCACCAGCAGGAAGAGCAGGTAGCTATCGCCGGGGTTGAGGACAAACAGCACACTCAGCACCAATGTGACCAGCAGCAACGCGGCATTTACTAGATTCTGTCCGGCAAAGAGGATCGGCCGCCCGGTGATCCGCTCAGCCAGTTTGGCGTAGGCCACCACGCTGCCGGTAAAAGCGATGCCGCCAATCAGCACCGCCAGGACAATAGCGGTAGCGCGAAAGACGCCCGTTACCGGCTCGGCATGATATTCAGCCCACCCCACCAGCAAGCTCGCCAACCCACCCGAGCCGTTAAAGAGCGCTACCAGTTCAGGCATGGCCGTCATCTTGACGGTACGGGCCGCGTAGGTACCGATGGCTGAGCCAACCACCACGCCCAGCACAATCCATTCGTAACTCATGCCAGCCAGCAATAAGGTCGCCACTACCGCAATCAGCATCCCGATGGCTGAGAGCAGGTTGCCACGGCGGGCGGTAGTCTGGCGGCCCAGCATCTTGATACCGTAGATGAAAAGTACTGAAGCGACGAGGTAGCTCAGGTTGATAAGACTATCCATGGTGGTCCTGCTTGCCACTGAACATCTGCAACATCCGGTCGGTGACCAGGTAGCCGCCGACGACATTGATGGTGGCGCATATCACGGCCAAGGTGCCGAGGATAATCCCCACGGTGCCACCCGCGGCGGTGCCGGCTGCTACCAGCGCCCCAACGATGGTGATGCCGGAGATGGCATTCGAGCCCGACATCAGCGGGGTGTGGAGCTGTGAGGGGACTTTGGCGATCAGCTCGCGGCCCAGCAACAGGGCCAGCACAAAGATAAACAGCAGCAAGATCATGATCCCTCCACCACGGCGCGCACTCCCTCATGGCGAATCCGGCCGCCGTGGACCAGCAGCGCGCCATCGGTTATCTCGTCGTTAAGGTCAAAGCGCAACGCCTTGGCCGCCGGATCCCAGAGGTACGTCAGCAGGCTGACTATGTTATTGGCGTACAGCTGACTGGCGTCGCGGGCTACCTTGCCGGGGAGGTTGCTCAGGCCGATCAGTTTGACCCCGCTGACCAAGCACTCCTCGTCAGGTACGATCCCCTCGACGTTGCCGCCGCTGCCCGCCGCCAGGTCCACAATCACGCTCCCTGGGCGCATCCCGGCCACCATCGCCGCCGTGATGAGCAGCGGGGCCCGCTTGCCGAACACCTGGGCGGTGGTAATAACAATATCGGCAGCCGCGCAGCTTTTGGCCATCGCCTCGCGTTGCCGCATAAGCTGCTCCGGGGTGAGCGCCTGGGCATAGCCCCCCTTGGCCTCGCCGGTCGCGCCGAGGTCGATTACCAGCGGCTTAGCCCCCAGCGAAGCGATCTGCTCCTGAGCAGCCGGGCGGGTGTCGAACGCTTCGACACGGGCCCCTAAGCGGCGCGCCGTGGCGATCGCTTGCAGGCCCGCCACCCCCGCGCCGATTACAAACACCCGCGCCGGGGTAATAGTCCCAGCGGGAGTGCTCATCATCGGTAACACCTTGTCGATCCGCTCAGCGGCTACGATGACCGCAGCGTAGCCGGCCAGACTCGCCTGCGAGCTTAAGGCGTCCATCTTCTGGGCCAGCGTGGTGCGGGGGATCAGCTCCATACAGAGAGCGCTTAGTTCGGTCTCAACCATCGCCTTGACCAGTTCGGGCTGGAAAAACGGCTCAAAGAACCCCACCGCCACGCTCCCCGATGGTTGGGTTCGGATCTCGTCGAGCTGCGGAGAGCGGAGCCGCACCACTATGTCGGCCTCACCGGCGCTGTGGCCGATTACAGCGCCGCTGCGAAGGTAGCTCGCGTCATCGATGCCGAGAGTAGCGCCTAAGCCGGCTTCGACCGTCACGCCCAAGCCGAGCCTAGTAAGCTGCTCCACGGCCGGCGGCGTCAGCGCTACCCGCGCCTCTTGAGGGTAGCGCTCTCTGGGGGCAAAAAGTCGCATGTTAGAGTATACGGCTCTGTCAAGGCCCATTCCCAGAAGCATATGTCCCGCGCTGTTTGGGAAAGCTCTGCGTCTCTTAAGTTCTCCATAACAAGGGGGTCTGGCGCGTACCAAGGTGGTGCCACAAGGCTACTGACGCCGCGATCCCGGGAAGGGCGTTTGCGAGGAGCGTAGTCCTAATGAGTGGTGCTACAAGGCTGCACGCAAACGAGGTGAGCTATACTGGGCGGCGTATGAAGAGCCTTGGAGTCCTTACCAGCGGCGGCGATGCTCCCGGCATGAACGCAGCGGTACGGGCCGTAGTGCGCAGCGCGCTCGAGCATGGCATCGAGGCCTACGGCATCTACGAGGGATACCAGGGGATGGTCGAAGGCGGCTCAAGGATCCGCCCGCTGACCTGGGACTCGGTCAGCGGCATCTTGCACCGCGGCGGCACCATTATCGGCACGGCCCGCTGCCCAGCCTTTCGCACCCGCGAGGGGCGTTTGCAGGCTGCCCAGAACTTGCTGGCCCACGGTATCGACCGGCTGGTGGTCATCGGCGGCGACGGGAGTTTAACCGGCGCCCAGATCTTTAAGCAGGAGTGGCCAGGGCTATTGTCGGAGCTAGTCGAGAGCGGGCGTATTGCTAAGGCGCTGGCCGAGGCGCACCCGCAGCTCACCATCGTGGGCTTGGTCGGCTCGATCGATAACGACATGGCCGGCACCGACATCACCATCGGCGCCAATACCGCCCTAAGCCGGATCGTGGAGGCGGTCGATGCGCTGAGCAGCACCGCCGCCAGCCACCAGCGCACCTTCGTAGTCGAGGTGATGGGGCGGCACTGCGGCTACCTGGCGCTGATGAGCGCCATTGCCACCGGCGCCGATTGGGTCTTGATTCCTGAGAATCCACCGCAAGACGGTTGGGAAACGGTAATGTGCGACACGCTCAGAGCGGCCCGGCAGGCCGGTCGGCGTGAAAGTATTGTGATCGTTGCCGAAGGCGCTCTGGACCGCCACGGCCACCCCATCAGCAGCCAGTACGTGTGCGAGGCGTTAGAACAGCAGCTACAGCAAGAGGTTCGCGTGACCATCCTCGGCCATGTCCAGCGCGGTGGCTCACCCAGCGCCTTCGACCGCTATATGAGCACGGTGCTCGGCTACCAGGCGGTGGATCAGCTTTTGTCACCTGAGACTGCCAGCGGTGAATCCTATCTCATCGGGATGCGCGAAAACCGCGTCAAGCCGGTTCCGCTAATGGCCTGCGTAGCCGAGACTCAGGCGCTAGCCGAAGCGATTGCCCAGCGCGACTATGAGCGGGCCATCGCTATGCGCAGCGGGAGTTTCAGCGAAAATCTCGGCATCTTCGAAACGCTGGCTCGAGCCCGTCCCAGGCCGCCCAGCACGGGTCAGCGGCGGCTGCGCCTGGCGGTATTGAACGCCAGCGCGCCCGCCCCCGGTATGAACACCGCCACCCGCGCCGCCGTGCGCCTGGCCCTGGACCAGGGGCACCGGGTAATCGGCGTGCGCCACGGCTTTGAAGGCTTGATCGAAGGGCACTTCGAAGAGCTGCACTGGATGACGGTCGAAGGCTGGGTCTGGCCGGGCGGCTCGGAGTTGGGCACTAACCGGCAGATCCCTACTGGCAAAGAGCTCTACGCCATCGCCCGCCAGCTCGAAACCGAGGCCATCGACGCGCTCTTGGTAATCGGCGGCTGGACCGGCTACGAATCGGTCAATACCATGTACCAGCACCGCGACCAGTATCCGGCCTTTAATATCCCGATGATCTGCCTGCCGGCCTCGATTAACAATGATCTCCCCGGCTCGGAGTTTTCCATCGGCTCCGATACCGCCTTAAACAGCATCGTCCTGGTGGTCGATAAGATCAAGCAGTCGGCGGTAGCTTCGCGGCGAGCCTTCGTGGTCGAAGTGATGGGCCGCTACTGCGGCTATCTGGCGCTGCTGAGCGGCCTAGCCACCGGCGCCGAGCGGGTCTACCTGCACGAAGAAGGGGTGACGCTGCGCGACCTGCAAGAGGACGTGAATAACTTAATCGCCAGCTTTCGCCAGGGCAAGCGGCTAGGACTGATGATCCGCAATGAAAACGCCAACGCTGTATACACTACCGCCTTTATGCACGCGCTCTTTGAAGAGGAAGGTGGCGAGCTGTTCAGCGTCCGGCAAGCCATCTTGGGCCACCTGCAACAGGGCGGCAACCCCAGCCCCTTCGACCGCATTCAAGCCACCCGCCTCGCCGCTAGCTGCGTCAATTTCCTGCTTGAGAAAGCTGTCCGGGGCGAGCCGGAGGCGGCCTTCATCGGCTTGGAGCGCGGTCAGGTGCGCGTCCATCAGATGGAGGAGTTCCCGCGCATGATCGAAGCCAAGCTGCAACGGCCTAAGGAGCAGTGGTGGCTAGCACTAAGGCCGATCGCCCGGATTATGGCGCAAGCAGGCCCAAGTGGCAGCAGCGACTGAAGCCATGTGCGCGGTAAAGAGGCAAAGTTTCTCCACAGCAACAACCTGCTCCTTTGATCTACAATAGAGCTGTGAGTGAAGCCGGCTTTGACCAACTCAAGCAGCGGTGGCGGACCAAGGCAGAGCGCCAAGCACTTATGCACCAGGAACGCAAGGCGCTGGTCTGCTCGCGCGCGCCGGCAGTCTTCCATCACTTCGGCATCCGCCAGGCGATTCTGTTCGGCTCCCTGCAGGATGGTCGCAGCAGTGCTTACTCCGATGTCGATCTGCTGGTCAGGCCCTTGCCGCCGGAGCGTTACTGGGCGTTCAGACAGGCCCTGGAGCAAGCGCTCGAGCGGCAGCGGCGCTTGAGCTAAGCACACCCGAACTATCCACCTTCCGCTATAATTCCCCTATGCCGCTGACACTCGACTTGCCGCCTGAGGTTGTGGCCGCGTATGGGGATAGGCTAGAGCGCAAAGCTCTGGAAGGTTTGTTGCTCCAACTGGTGCAAGAAGGTCGTTTGAGTGTCGCCAAAGCGGGATCGCTTTTGGGCCTAACCCGCCTTGAGGCCATTCGCTGGTATACGTCGTATGGCTTTCATTTTCCCAACTGGGATAAAGAAGAGTGGGCCCGTGAAGTGGCGTTTGTAGAGGCCGAAGCTGCTAAGTCAACCACGCCGTGACGCTCACAAAAGCGGTTTTTGATAGCAGCCCGCTGATTTTCCTCGATACCCTGGGATATATTCCCCTGTTGCCGAAGCTCTTTGAGGTATGGGTAACCCCAACGGTGTTAGCTGAGTTAACAGCACAGCCTGGCAAAGCGGGCAGCGGTGTTTCCAGTTTCGCGTGGCTTGACATAGCTGAGGCGCGAGACGAAGCGGTGTGTGAACAAGTCAATGCCTTGAATCTGGATGTTGGTGAGGCATCCGTTATCGCGCTAGCCCTTGAGACGGGGGCCGCCGTAGTTCTCGATGATGGGATAGCCCGTAAACGCGCGGGACAACTGGGATTGTCCGTTGTGGGGACAATTGGTATCCTAATGCTATTGCAGCGCCATGCACTCAGCGAGGGCAGACTAGAAGATGATCTAAAGCTCCTCATTGCCCAGGGGATGTGGCTCGATGAGGCGTTCATAGCCGACATCCTGTCTAAGTCGGGCTAGGCGTTGGCAGCGGCAGTGCCCCCTCCGATGTCGATCTGCTGGTCAGGCCCTTGCCGCCGGAGCGTTACTGGGCGTTCAGACAGGCCCTGGAGCAAGCGCTTAAGCGCCCGGTTGACATCTACACCCCAGACGACGATCCGCGTTTGGTCGAGAAGGTGCTTAAGCGCGGCGAGGTGATCTATGAAGCCTAACGTCGCTCTTCTCAAGGCCGACATCCGTGACGAGCTTGACAAGATCGCGCGTTTGAGCCAGGAGTTCCAAGCGATTACGCCCAGGCTGAACGAACCGCCAGGGGTCCCCTTTTACGATCGCGCTGCCATCGGCTACCACCGGCACTATTTTTACCACGGCTGCGAGGCCATGTGTTATCATCGCCGCAGGAGGAAACGCTGTGGCGAGCGATGCGGTTGACCTGCGGATGGCCCGGCTGGAAGGTGCTTACGAACAGATCACCCAGCGGCTTGGCACCATCGAGACGCGCCTGGAGTCGATCGAGTCCCGTATGGACGGGAGCTTCAACTCCCTTGAGGGACGTATGGAGACGCGATTCGCCGGCATCGAGGGCAAGTTCAACTGGGTGATCGGAATTCTCTTGACGAGCTGGATCACCCTCATGCTGGCCATCCTGCTACGCCCGTAGTCTGACGAGGGCGCGCGAGTGGGTTGCGACTTCGGCTGCCAGCGCGGCCAGGTAAGCGTCCATCAGATGTAGAACTTCCCGCGCCTGAGAGCGCATTTTGGGCCGTCCGGGCATGTCTGGCCTCGGCCAGCCGGTAGGCGATCACGGCAAGACCCCGTACTCGAGCTGGTCGAGCAGGGTCATCACCTGCTCGGCACCGAGGTCAGCGTCAAGCAGCGACCAGGGTGTCAGGTCGCCTAGGGCGAGCGCGGGTTTGCTGAGCCAAGCGCTGGCCTGGTGGTGAGTGCCGAAGTAGTGGTGAGTGCGCGCGTAGACTCGGGCGATGCGCAACAGGTGGTCACTCTCCTGGGGAGTGAAGCGCCCGCTCGGTGTCGAGGTTAAAACCGCAGCTCGCTGAGCCGCCAGAAGGCCACTGAGCCGCGGAGGGCTTGGTTTTCTTGAACGACGCCGCACCTTGCTGCCGCTACTTCTTCGCTGTTATGAGCCCTTGGCCCTCACCATTGGCCGCACCGGAATGAGCCCGGGAAGAAGATTGAACCCCAGGAGTAGCGCTTCTCTTTCACATGTCTGCTATTGGCATGTTATCGCAATTCTGCTATAATATCCCCGCGAGGGTGCGGGAGCTTCGCAAGCGTATCGAAGCCGCCGGGTGGTTCTTGTACGCCACTAAAGGCAGTCACCATCACTACCGGCACCCATCGAAGCCCGGTAAGGTCACCATCCCCGGCAAAGATGCTGACGACTTGCACCCGAAGACCGCGCGCAGCATCCTCAAGCAAGCCGGCTTGTGGCCATGAGAGGAGGGACCATGCCTAAGTACCTGGTCGTTATCGAACAAGGCGAGCGCAACCTTAGCGCCTACGCTCCTGATGTGCCGGGGGTAGGCGCCACCGGCAAGAGCTTAGAAGAGGTTAGGGAGCGCATGGCACAGGCGCTGGCGGTGCATCTCGAGGGGGAGGCCGTGCCCGAGCCGCGTGCGTTAACTCGCGAGGAGGCCGAGCAACACGCCACCGGCGAATTGGGCGAGGGTCTTGCGCCGGGCGACCTGGTGATGTTTATTGAGCCCGCGCCCGTGAACCCGGTCAGCCGGGAGGTAGCCGAGGCCATCCGGACGAGCGGGCTCACCCAAAAGGAGGTAGCCAGGCGCATGGGTACTACGCAAAGCGCAGTCTCCCGGCTGGCTGATCCTTTCTACTGGGGGCACAGCGTCGAGAGCTTGCGGCGCCTGTCGGAGGCTGTGGGGGCAACGCTCGAGCTTCATTTTCAACGCCGCGCCGCATGACTTTGGGCCTAGTGTTTTTGCTTACCGCAATCAGCGCAAAGGCCCCGTGCTTCTCTGCACGGGGCTGCGTCGTTGGTAGAGCGTTGACGCCGCAGGGGCTGCTTCGCACTCTCCCGCCTGGCTTCCTCAGCCCCCTTTCGGATGAATGCGACCTTCGCCAATCACCGGGGTGTTGATGCCGATGAGCCGCACGCACTCTTCGGAAAGGTAGAGTGTTCATGCTTGCGCGGGGAAGCGCAGCACGCGAGGCGTGGCCTGCTCCAGCTTCTCTCTTCTTGAAGCGACCCTTACCGAACGAAGATACCGAACGGCTGGTTGAACTGGTTGGCACCCGAGCCCTGTGTTGTGCCAAAAGTTACCCCCCTCGGCGAGCCGGCCCGCAGCCTCAAGACCCTCACCAAAACCAGGTCCGTATCCCCGGGACCACCCCAAACCCCCAACTACACTCTCCCCACGCCGCGCTACCAGCAAGCCTTTCACCTCCACGGTATCACCCACTGACTGTAGCCGTTCGGCCGACCCAGACAGGGAAAGCCATGTCACCCCAGCCCCACGATAAGAACAAACCGCGGCGCAGAGCCCAAAATCACACGGTCCAAGAAAGGCAACTTCGAGCTTGACTGGGAACGGGAGCGCCTGGTGGCTCAGCGTTTTCTGCTAGCCGCCAAGCTTTTGCACGAGCAGGTCGAGGCCTTTTTGGCCAAGCTAGGTGAACTTGGGGGACGTTGATAGTTGATCCCGTAGCGGGGATGTTTCTTCCGACACCGCCGTATGGCCGAAGCGGGACTGCGACAACCCAAGAGTGGTGGTTGGCACTAAGGCCCAGCGCCCGGATCATGGCACAAGTGGGCGCAACTGGAAGCAGCGACTGAAGCCTTGTGCGAGGTAAAGAGGCGAGGTTTCTCCACAGCAACAGCTTGATCCTTTGATCTACAAGCGATCGTGCCCAGGCTGAACGAACCGTAAGGGGTCCCCTTTTACGATCGCGCTGCCATCGGCTATTACCTGCACAATGTTCCCAACGATTAAGAGCAGAAAAGGCCCCCTCCCGCGGGAGGGGGCCACCGCAAGGGCAAGCGGATTTAGCGCGGAGCGAAGCGATTGATGACGAAACTCGGCGTCTCAGCCACCACCACATGGTTAGGGTTGGTGGGGTCACCCAGCGCCCTTAAGACCGTGAAGCGGATCTGATACTGGCCGTCGGGCAGTAGGGTGATCGCGCCATTGGGATCAACCGAGGCTAGGCCGCCCATCGATGCGATGATGAAGTTGTATACAGGCGAAAGGGGTTGCAGCGGCTAACCAAAACAGGCATACTATGAAAAACTTCACACTTTTGCGGCAGATCAGCTAGGCCGCACAAGTTGAGGGGAGGTCGGTTATCGGGGAAAGAATCACGATCGGCAGACGTGTTGCACGAGGTTCGTGATTACTTGTCAATTGCTCGCATCTTTTTTCCCATAAAGGAGCCTGTATGCGCAAATCGCTCTACCTATCAGGGCTGTTGGCTTTAGTCCTAATCCTGGCGGCATGCGGTAACCTGCCCACCGGGGAACGTGGCCCCGATACCCTCGGCGCGCAAAGCGCACCGAGCGTGCAGGAGGTTTTCCCTGAAGGCCCATCGCCCTTCTTGAGCACCTCGGGCGAGATGGTCAACGAAACGCCGGCCTTCTGGTTTGTTGAGTTCTCAGGGCCACCGACTGTCAGAGGCGGCTCAGCCACAGTGCTTCGCAACCAGCGCGCAGCTTTTAGAAGTGCCGCCGCCGCCGAAGCGATAGGCTTCCAAGAGCGTTTCAACTTCGAGCGCCTCTTCAACGGGCTGTCGGTTGTGGCAACGCCCGCCGCAGCCGGCAGGCTGGGTCAGCTGCCTGGCGTGGTAGCTATTTGGCCGGTGGACGCCGTCCCGATTCCAGAACCGAGTCCCAGCCTTGAGCCCGATCTCCTGACCGCGCTGGCCATGACCGGTGCCGACACCGCACAGAGCGAACTCGGCCTCACCGGCCGGGGCATCCGGGTGGCGGTAATAGACTCCGGCATCGACTACAACCACCCCGATCTTGGCGGCGGCTGGGGCAACCGCGTCGTCGCTGGCTGGGACTTTGTCGGTGACGCTTTTAACGCAGGCGACCCAGCAAACAACATCCCCAGGCCCGGCCCTTCTCCGATGGACTGTAATGGCCACGGTACGCACGTAGCAGGGATCGTAGGGGCTAGCGGTGCCGTGACGGGCGTCGCTCCAGAGGTCACTTTCGGCGCCTACAAGGTCTTCGGTTGTGTCGGTTCAACCTTTTCCGACATCATCATCGCCGCTATGGAAAGGGCGCTGGCAGACGGCATGCACATCGTCAACATGTCGCTGGGCGCCGCGTTCCAGTGGCCACAGTTCCCCACCGCCGTGGCTGCTAACAACCTGGTGCGCGCCGGGGTGGTCGTGGTGGCTTCCATCGGCAACAGCGGGGCACAAGGCGTCTTCTCGGCTGGCGCGCCCGGCGTGGGTGCGGATGTCATCGGCGTGGCGTCGTTTGATAACACCCATGTGTCGTTGGCTGCTTTTCGTATCTCTCCAGATAACACCTTGATCGGCTATGGTGCGGCCGCTGCCGCCCCTCCTCCGCCTACTTCCGGCAGCCATCCGATGGTGCGAACCGGCACGCCCGCCGCGACTCATGACGCCTGCGAGCGTATCACGCAAGACCTCTCGGGGCATGTCGCACTGATTCGCCGTGGCGGTTGCCCCTTCCATACCAAGGCACTTAACGCGCAGAACGCCGGGGCGGCAGCGGTAGTACTCTACAACCACCTCGCTGGCCGCTTCTCGGCCACCGTCGTGGGCACACCTGCTATCACCATTCCGGTGGTAGCGATCTCGGATACCGAAGGCGTTCTTATTGACAGCCGTCTAGCAACCGGACCAGTTACCATGACCTGGACAGATGAGCTGCTCTTCGCCCGCGTTCCTACCGGTGGACTGACCTCCAGCTTCAGCTCCTTCGGTTTGGCCCCCGACCTGACCATCAAGCCTGACATCGGCGCACCCGGCGGCCTGATCCGCTCGACCTACCCGTTAGCGCTGGGCGGCTATGCCACCCTTAGCGGCACCTCGATGTCGGCGCCGCACGTAGCGGGTGCGGCGGCGCTGCTCCTACAAGCACGGCCCCGTGTTCGCGCTGAAGAGGTGCGCGGCATCCTCCAGAACAGCGCTACTCCTGTGCTCTGGTGGGGCCATCCCGGACTTGGCTTCCTCGACAATGTCCACCGCCAGGGTTCGGGGATGCTCAATATTCCGGGAGCTGTCCTCTCGACCACCTCGGTTACCCCTTCCATGCTCCACCTCGGTGAGAGCGAGGCCGGTCCGGCCACCCGCACGCTGACCATCCGCAACACCGGCGCAAGTGCCGTAACTTATACGCTCTCCTTTGTGAACGCCCTGTCCACTGGCGGCAGCACCTTTAGTCCAGACTTCTTCGGGAGTAATGCCTCGGTAGCGTTTAGTCAGCCCAGCGTGACAGTGTCGGCCGGCGGCAGAGCCACGGTCACCGCGACTATTACTGCACCCACCAGCCCTAATCTCGGCCAGTACGGCGGATACATTGTGCTCACGCCGCAAGGCGGCGGGCAGGTTCACCGTGTGCCGTTTGCCGGCTTTATTGGCGACTATCAGGCCCTTGTCGCCATGCCGCCGACAGTATTCAGGTTCCCGTGGCTGGCCCGGCTGGAGGGTGCTGCATTCGTCAACCAACCCGACGGAGCGCGCTTCACCATGCAGGGCGGCGATGTGCCGTACTTCCTGCTGCACTTTGCTCATCAGGCGCAGTTCATGGAGATGAACATCCTCCATGCGGATACTCGGCGCCCGGTACACCCGGTCTTTCACAAGACCAACGTCTTCCAGCACCTGCCGCGCAACGCTACCGCTACAGGCTTCTTCGCTTTTGACTGGGACGGCACGCGCATTCACAGCAACATGACCCGCGGCCGCGGCAACCAGAACGAACTGTTTAAGGTTGTTCCCAACGGCGATTACGTCATCACCATCAGGGTTCTCAAAGCGCTAGGCAACCCCAATAACCCGGCCCACTGGGAGACCTGGACCTCGCCGCGCATCACCATTGCGCGCCCCTAACCCCTAAGTGACCAAGATTTGGCCCGGCTCTCGCCGGGCCTCTTACTTATGACACCCCCGGCGGTCAAAACATGCTATGTTAGCGGCGTTTTTGCGGCCCGCAGCGGGCCGGGCAGGGAGGTAGGGCCTTGGGCAAGGTACTCAATACGGATCGCTTCACCACTGCCGATGCCGCCGAGCTTTACGGCGTGCCGTACTGGAGCAACGGCTACTTTCACATCGGCCAGGACGGCCGGTTGCGCGTTACGCTACGAGATGAGGACGTCAGTGTAGCGCTGCTGGATGTCATCGACGACCTAAAGCGCGACGAACGAGCACTGCCGCTGATCCTGCGCTTTCCGCAGATCCTGGAGAGCCGTCTGACGCGCTTAAACGACGCCTTTCATGAGGCGATCGGCAAGTTTGAGTACCAGAGCCATTACCAGGGGGTCTACCCGATCAAGGTCAACCAGCGCCGGGTGGTAGTAGAGACTATCGCCGAGTACGGGGCCAGGTATAAGACCGGGCTGGAGGCCGGCAGCAAGGCGGAGCTGGCGCTGTGCCTGGTGCAAGACACCCATCCCGAGGCGCTGCTCTGCTGCAACGGCTTTAAGGATGACGACTTTATCCGACTGGCGCTGTGGGGCCGGCGGCTGGGCAAAAATGTGGTGCTTACCTTAGAGAAGTACAGCGAGCTCGAGCGGGTGCTGCGCCTCAGCCGGGAGGTAGGGGTCAGGCCCGCCATCGGGGTGCGCTTCAAGCTTCACGCCCGCGGCTCGGGTCAGTGGGAGGACTCCGGTGGCGATGACGCCAAGTTCGGGCTCAATGCCACCGAGATTATCGGCGTGGTGAGGCGCTTGCAAGAACTCGGCCTGATCGACACGCTGCTAATGCTGCACTGTCACGTCGGCAGCCAGGTGACCGATATCCGCAAGATCCGCAACGCGGTGCGCGAGGCGGCACAGACCTACGTGGAGCTGCAAGAGCTAGGGGCTAGGCTGCGCTATCTCAATGTGGGCGGCGGGCTGGCGGTGGACTACGATGGTAGCAAGACCACCTTCCACGCCTCGGCCAACTACGGCCTGCAAGAGTACGCCGACACCGTGGTCTACGAAATCCTGGAGACCTGCAACGAAACCGCCACCCCGCACCCGGTGGTGGTGACCGAGTCGGGGCGAGCCTTAACGGCGCATCATGCGGTGATTGTGCTGCCGGTCATCGACGCCATCGGGCCGACCCGCGAGCCGATGGCGCTGCCCCCCTTGCCCGAGGAGCCGCACACCCTGGTGGGCGATATGCAGGAGCTACTGGAGACCGCCGGCATCAAGAACTACCGCGAGGTCTACCACGATGCGGTGGGCAACAAAGAGACCATGCACAGCCTGTTCGATCTGGGCTACTTAAGCCTGGTGGAGCGGGCGCACATCGAACACCTCTATAACCGGGTGCTGGCCAAGATCCGGCGCATCATCAAAGACCTCGACTACGTGCCCGAGGAGTTCGAGAACCTCCCCCGGCTGCTGGCTGACAAGTATGTGTGCAACTTTAGCGTCTTCCAGAGCCTGCCCGACCACTGGGCGATCGGCGCGCTGTTCCCCATCGTGCCGCTAGGCCGCCTCAATGAGCGCCCCACCCGCGACACCACCCTGGTCGATATCAGCTGCGACTCGGACGGCAAGGTCAGCAAGTTCGTGGACCTGCGCGACGTTAAGGACACCCTTAGCTTACACGAGCTTAACGGCGAACCCTACTACCTGGGGGTGTTTTTGACCGGGGCTTACCAGGACGTGCTGGCTAACACCCATAACCTGTTCGGGCGGGTCAATGAGGCGCACCTCCGTCTCACCGGGGTGGGCAGCTACGAGCTGACGCGCTTCGTGAGCGGCCAAAAGGCTCGGCGGGTGATCGAGAACATGGGCTACGAGGCCCCCGAACTACGGGAGTGGCTAAAGCAGGATATCCGCGAAGCCCAAGCTCAGGGGTCACTCGGCGAGGAGGAAGCCGAGTCGGCGCTCGAGCTTTACAGCAACGAGTTAATAGGCTACACCTATCTTGAGCAGGTCTAGTTGCCAAACCGCGACAGACTCTGTTAGACTACCTTTCGCCTCAGTTTGAGGCACCATTCCGCGGTAGCTCAGCGGTAGAGCGGTCGGCTGTTAACCGATTGGTCGTAGGTTCGATTCCTACCCGCGGAGCCAAAACAAGTTATTAATGGTTGCCTTGGGGAGTGGAGACGCTCCCCTCGCCCTTTGGGGCTTAGCGCTATCAATCTCAGCAGGCGGCAGCTCTGTCCGCGCTTAGGGCCTAAACCTCTAGCTCACTAAGTCGGCTGGCCACCTGACCACACAGCTTCTGCTATAAAAGTATGATGAAATATGAAGCGAGCCAAGCCCTTAGGCTATACCGCGACTTAGCGGACTGGTATCCGCTGCTGACACCAGTAGGCGACTACGCGGAGGAGGCTGCCTTCTACCGGCGCCTGTTCGAGACTAACTGTCGGCAGCCACTCCGGACGCTGCTAGATCTTGGCAGCGGCGGCGGCCACAATGCCGCCCACTTGAAGGCGGTGTTGGCCTGTACTCTCGTCGACCTGGAACCGGCTATGCTCGCGCTGAGCCACCGATTGAATCCGGAGTGCGAGCATATTCAGGGCGACATGCGCTCAGTCCGGCTCGGGCGCGTCTTTGATTGCGTACTCATGCACGACGCGATCAGCTACATGACCTCGCGCAGCGATCTTGCCAGCGCCATTGCTACGGCCTTCGCACACACCGTCCCTGGAGGGGTCGCGATGTTCCAGCCAGATTTCACCTCGGAGACTTTCGAGCCGGGAACCGAGACAGGCGGCAGCGACGGGAACGGGCGCGGCTTGCGCTACCTCGAATGGCAGTGGGTTCCAGACTCAGAAACCGAAATGTACGTGTCCGATATGGCGTACCTCTTGAGAGACGTGAACGGCGTTGCCAAGGTCATTCACGACCGTCACTTCATGGGTCTGTTCCCGAGAACTGTGTGGTTGGAGCTGATCTCAGCCGCTGGCTTCGAACCCCTCGCGGTCCCCTTTGAGCACAGCTCGTACAGCGACACCGGACACGAGGTGTTCCTCGGGCTGCGTCCTGTCGCTGACGAAAGAGATTCGACATGAACGATCCCTCGCCGCGCTTCTGGCCGATCTTTTTCGAACTCTATGAGTCGCTCCCAAGGCAGGGCCCGGGCAACCGTGATTGTGCCGCCAGAGCCCTTGCTTTTTGTCGCGATCTGCCGCCCACGCCAGCAGTGCTTGATCTGGGCTGCGGCGTCGGCGGGCAGACGCTTCATCTCGCCGGTCTCATATCAGGGTCCATCGTGGCCCTTGACAGCCATGCTCCGAGTATCGAGCGGCTGCGCACGACGGTCGCTGTGCGAGGGCTGGCCGAGCGGATTCAGCCTACGGTCGGCGACATGGCTGAACCCGGGCTGCCGCCTGCGAGCTTCGACCTCGTCTGGTCCGAGGGAGCGCTCTACAACATCGGCATAGAAAAAGCCCTGCGCGTCTGTAGCCGGCTGCTGCGGCCCGGGGGTTACCTAGCCTTCACCGACGCAGTCTGGCGCAGGGACAACCCACCCCCCGAGGTCAAAGCGAGCTTCGATGCCGATTATCAGGCCATGGGCCGGGTTCCGGATGTCCTGGCGGCAATCGATAGAATCGGTTTCTCGCTCATCGGCCACTTCACTCTGCCGGACGAGACCTGGTGGGAAGATTTCTATACGCCGATGGAGATTCGCATCGAGGAGCTGCGTGGTAAATATGGTGCCGACGACGAAGCGCTGGCCGTGTTGGATCAACTCGCGCAGGAGCCCGCGATGCACCGGAGGTACTCAGGGTACTATGCTTATGAGTTCTTTGTGGCGCGTCGGGTGGAGTGAAGGACCCCGGAGCGCCGGTGATATATGATTCAACGCCGCTTTCGCCTCATCGGCAACGGCCTGATCTTTGATGACCCATTGATATTGAAGGTTCTCGGTTAACCGCTGGATAACGAAAGCGGTTATGAAGAGGGTTGCACACGGGGAACCAGTCAAAACCCAGCTCGGCTGGGGTTCTTTTTTGGCTGCCCACTACCGACCATATCAACTCCAAATGGCACGCTCTGGGCCCAGCATGTTGTCGACTTGGCCAACCTTCGCGGCCAGAAGGCTCGGTAGATGGTGTACGTGGGCGCTCTAGCTACCTTATCCGAGGTCAGGGAAGAGTACCACGCTAACGGGCTCAAGGCTCTCGACGTGCTAGAGTGGGAGTAGCAGATGGGCCAGGGCGACCCGGTGATGGACAAAAGGGCAGTGGAGGCGGGTGATAATGACACCACGAAGCTTATGGAGGTGAAGGTATGAAGGAGGCATTGCTGGCAATCCACATAGAGGCCCTGTCCGAGGGGGGTTTTCTCGCCACCAGCGAGGAGCTGCCCGGGCTGGTAGCCCAGGGGCGCACCATCGCCGAGACCCTGGAGATTGCCCAGGATGTGGCTGTGGGGCTGGTTGAGTCCTATCTGGAGCACGGGGACGATCTTCCCCCGGCACTTAAGGCTGCCAGTCTTGGAGCAGGCGAGGTGCGGGTTCCGGTGGCCGTGCCCTGATGGGAAGGCTGGCCGGCCTCAGCGCCGATGAGGTGATCCGTAAGCTGAGGCGAGCCGGGTTCGTCTTCGACCGCCAGCGGAGGAGCAGCCATCAGATCTGGAGAAATCCAACCACAGGCGCCCGTACCACGGTGCCGCGCCATCCGGGTGACCTGCCGGAAGGAACGGTGCGGGCGATTATCCGACAGGCCGGGCTAACAGTGGACCAGTTTTTGGAGCTTTAGCGAAAGGAAGAGCGGCTGAGACCTCAGCCGCTCCTTTGGTCGGGGTGACTGGATTTGAACCAGCGACCACTTGACCCCCAGTCAAGTGCGCTACCAGGCTGCGCTACACCCCGTCGCGCGGGGCTAAGTCTAGCATGGCACGGGTACCCCTGGCAACTCTCGACGCGCCACTTTCACCTACCTCGGCCTGGCTCGAGGGGGAGCAGCTGGGGCCATAGCGCGTCAACCTTGCGCTTGACCTCATCGGTCATGGTGATCTTTTCGGGCCAGTCGCGGCTGAAACCCTCGCTAGCGAGCTTGGGCGTGCCGTCCATGCCGAAGACCGGACCGTAAGGAGTAGCGATAACCTGCACGTCGCGCTCGGGGTCGATGTTGTTCAGCATGGTCCAGATGCAGTCCTCGAAGTCGGTAGGGTCGGTCTCGTGATCGAGCGCCGCGATCAGCCGCACCCCCTCGGCTTCAGGCCGCTGCGCCGCCCACTCCACCAGATGCCGGCCCTGCCCGGCGCGCTCCTTGCGGGTGGTAATGAACCAGAAGCCTCCGGCTAGCTGGTGCTGCCTGAGGAGCTCGGCATGTTTGGGCAACAGCGCCTCCGGGCGCTCAGGGTTAGCCACCCAGTCCGGCGCCTCGCCCTCTTCCTGATGCTTGCGGGTACCGTCGATAATCAGCTTGCTGCCGTAGCTCCAGGCGCGGCTGGAGTGGTCCAAGACATCGATGGGCCCCTTGGCAAACTGCGAGTCGCGGCCAGGGACGGCGTGCTTGAGAACGGTCCGCCAGAAGTTCAGGTGATCTTGCGGCTTGACATCTTCATCGGTAACCAAGATGACCTTGGCAAACATCATCTGCCCCAGCCCTAACAGGCCGTTAGCCACCTTGTACGCCTGGCCGGGGTAGCGCTTGGTGATAACTACGTTCACCAGGTTGTGGGCAATACCGGCCGGCGGCATGTGATAGTCCCTTATCTCCGGCAGAATCAGTTGCGCCGGCACCAGGAAGATTCGCTCCGAGGCCTCAATCAGGTAGGCATCTTCCATCGGGGGCCGCCCGACAATGGTAGCCGGGTAGATAGGCTGCTGGCGCATGGTGATGGCGGTTACGTGAAAGGCCGGATAGAGGTCGGGAAGGGTATAAAAGCCGGTATGGTCGCCAAATGGGCCCTCGACCCACCAGGGCTCCTCGGGGTCGATATAGCCCTCGAGCACGAACTCGGCCTGGGCCGGGACCTCTAAGTCAACAGTGAGGGCCTTACACAGCTCAATCGAGCGCCCGCGCAAGAAGCCTGTCAGGGAAAACTCGTTGATACCAGGGATCGGGGGAATAGGCGCGGTTGCGGCATAGGTTAGCGCCGGGTCGCCGCCTAGCGCGACTGCCACCTCGAGTCTTTTACCCAGTGCCTTGGCCTTCTCCAGATGCCGCGCCCCAGTCTTATGGCGCTGCCAGTGCATCCCGGTAGTATTCTTGTCAAACACCTGCATGCGGTACATGCCGATGTTGACCTCGCCGGTCTCGGGGTCTTTGGTAATCACCAGCGGCAAAGTAATAAACGGCCCGCCGTCCTGCGGCCAGCATTTGATGATCGGCAGGCGGTTTAGATCGACTTGGTCGCCGCGCCACACCACCTCTTGCACCGGGCCGCCGCGCACCCGCTTAGGTGGCAAGGCAGCTAGCTCCTTGAGCTTGGGAAGGTTCGAGGCCAGGCCGATCAGCCCGCCGCCGACCTTAACGTCTAGCAAGCCACGGATACGGTCGGCGATGGCATCTAACGACGGTGTTCCGAGAGCCAACGCCATCCGCTCGCGGGTGCCGTACAGTCCGATTACCAGCGGAAAATCCTTACCCGGGATGTTCTCAAAGAGCAACGCCGGACCGCCGCGCTTAACCATGCGGTCGGCAATTTCGGTGATTTCAAGCTCATGCGAAACCGGCTCAGTCACCCGTAGCAACTCGCCGCGCCTCGTAAGTTCAGCAATAAAACTCCGCAAGTCTGGATAGGCCATGCCTCAGCATACTGCGCAGCTGCGGCTGGCACTTGGCCTGACTTGACTTTCATTACCGAACGTGTAGAGTAATGTCTGTGATGGTTGTGAATTTACTGTGCTGCTGTACTATGCGGGATTCGTAGCCGCCCTCAGCGCGGTGCTTGAATCCCGCCTGCAACAGAGGCGCCTCGGCGCCGCCTTTTTGTGGCTTACCCGGCCTTACCTCAACGGACTTGCTCTAATCCAATCAAAAGGGAATTGACTGATGAAAATTGCCTCGAATGTCACTGAGCTAATTGGCAACACCCCGCTGGTGCGCCTAAATCGCGTTACTGAGGGCGCCGTTGCCGAAGTCGTGGCCAAACTGGAGTTTTATAACCCGGCCCTCAGCGTTAAGGACCGCATTGGGGCCGCCATGATCGACGCAGCCGAAAAGGCCGGGATCTTGACCGGGGACAAGACCATCGTCGAGCCGACCAGCGGCAACACCGGCATCGCCCTGGCCATGGTGGCGGCTGCTAAGGGCTACCGCTGCATCCTGACCATGCCGGAAACCATGAGCCAGGAGCGGCGCATCTTGCTGCGGGCCTACGGCGCCGAGCTGGTGTTGACCCCCGGCCCGGAGGGGATGAGCGGGGCAATCCGCAAGGCTGAGGAGATCGCGGCTACCGACTCCGACAAGTACTTCATACCGCAACAGTTCAAAAACGCGGCCAACCCCGAAATCCACCGCCGCACCACCGCCCAGGAGATCTGGCGCGATACCGAGGGCCGGGTAGATATCCTGGTCTCCGGCATCGGTACCGGCGGAACCATTACCGGCGTAGGCGAGGTCATCAAAAGCCGCAAGCCCTCCTTTAAGGCAGTGGCGGTCGAGCCGGACGCCTCACCGGTGTTATCGGGCGGCGTTAAGGGGCCGCACAAAATCCAGGGGATCGGCGCAGGCTTCGTGCCGGAGGTCTTGAACACCCAGATCTATGACGAAGTTATCCGCGTAACCGATGATAACGCCATGGCCACCGCACGCCGCCTCGCCAAGGAGGAAGGGCTTTTGGTGGGGATCTCGGCTGGTGCAGCGACCTGGGCGGCCTTGCAGGTAGCGAGCCGCCCCGAAAACAGTGGCAAGCTGCTGGTGGTGATTATCCCCTCATTTGGTGAGCGCTACCTCTCCTTGGCCTTGTACGCCCACCTCGCGGACTAGTCGCCCCTACTCGAATACTTGAATACTCGAATACTTGAATACTCGAAATCTTGATCGCTGATTTACCGAGGAGTGGATATGTCCCCCCTACAACACCGGGAGCACGTTGGCACAGGTTTCTTGGCCAGGGTGCGCGCTGATCTAGCTGCAGCCTTGCAGCGCGACCCAGCAGCTCGTTCACATCTGGAAATCGCCCTGCTCTACCCCGGCCTGCATGCCATCTGGCTTCACCGCCTCAGCCACTGGCTGTGGCAGCGCGGCCTTAGGCTGATAGCTCGTTGGCTCTCGCAGCTAGCACGCTTCCTGACCGGCATCGAGATACACCCCGGCGCAACCATCGGCCGGCGTGTCTTTATCGATCACGGCATGGGGGTCGTGATCGGTGAAACTGCCCAAGTAGGCGACGATGTCACACTCTACCACGGCGTTACGCTGGGCGGGACTTCGCTCAGCAAGGGCAAGCGCCACCCCACCATCGGCGACCGGGTAACGATCGGCGCGGGTGCCAAAGTACTGGGCAATATCACCGTTGGCGCCGATAGCCGCATCGGCGCCAATGCGGTGGTTGTCAAATCGGTACCTGATAACTCAGTGGTGGTCGGCGTGCCAGGGCAGATCGTCAGGCGCGCTGCGCCCCATCGCACTCCCGACTTAAACCACACCACCCTGCCGGACGTCCACGCCGCCGCCATCAAAGACTTGCTGGCGCGGGTCGAGACGCTCGAAACCCACGTCTACGGTAAGGCTAAGTCAAAAAGCTTCACGCCGGTCGGAGACGTTTGGGAGGAGACCGATTACAGTATTTAGAACTCACCTTACGCACGTTGTCATGACAAAAAGGGCCTACAGCACGGTGCCTGCGTAAGGTGAGTCTTGCAGTAAAAACTACCCGAGCTACCTGATGAGCAGCTCGAGTATCCTCTCAGAATTACTCGGGCGAAGCCTTGAGCCATTGGTACGCGCTTTCGGGAAACCGTGCAGGCGCAAACGTGGCCGTGAGCGCGTAGGTTTTACGCGCCAGATAGTCCCGGTTGCGAGGCTCCGTGTAAACTTCAAGCTGTTTATCGACCAGATTGACGATCCACACTTCGGGGATATGCACCCCGGCGTAAAGCGGCAGCTTCACGGTGCGATCTTTCGTCAGGGTACTGTCTGACACCTCGACAAGTAGATAGACGTCCTCAGGTAACGGATGATCGCGATAGGGCCGCTGCCTAAGTAGCATCACATCGGGCAAGGGGAGTTCGTCATCATCCAAATTCTCAGAGAGGCGCAGCGGATTCTGACTTACCACGACAGCCTCTTCGGCGAAGCGCTGCAAGAAGCTTTTGTGTAGCTCGCTCACCGTCCAGGCATGTGGAGGATTTACCGGCGTCATGGTGATAAGGTTTCCGTGCAGAAGCTCAACACGTTCGTCCTCCCCGAGGATCCCGGCCCGTTCCATCTCCACCAGGTCACGGTAGGTGAACTTACGGAGTCTATGTTCCGGCTGTTCCCTTACAAGCGTCATCTGTCATCCTCACGTAAACATCGGGCTTATACAGCAGCTCAGGCTCGAGCACACCAAGGCTATTCTATGCTATACACCGCACGCTCAAGCAAAGGCAGGGTATCACGGTGGTAACTGGTCGTTAGCTTTATGGCTCGAGCTCTTTGGCGTACCAGTCCAGAATCGGCTTGGCATCGATGGCAAAGCGGTAACCCAAGGA
>JAGXSO010000150.1 GCA_018333775.1 Truepera sp. | reverse complement strand
CGAGCAATATCGGGTTGGTGGCCAGTCGACCTCGCTGAGCAGCACTTGCTTTCAAATCCCCGGCTATCTCGGCGGATCAGTTTCTAAAGCCGCGGGTGAACGGAGCATATTTCTCGGAGTAGCGCCAACTGAGGTAGCTCTAAATCGCTGGGAACCGTTCCTTATTTACCTTCCTATCCTGGCTGACGGAGAACAGTTACAACCGTCCCCTGATCCCTGGGATGCCGTCGTATTTCTGCTGTATCTCAGCAATGAAGCGCTACCTGCTGACTCAGTACAGCATCCTCAAGTGCCGTTGCTCGAAACCTGGAGTGACCTCCCTTAATAGCAGGAGGCACTCACCAACTACCAAGAAGCGGTTGCGAGCCGTGAAGCGCCCTACCCTCTGGCGCCATCGGGATTTCTTACGGCTCTGGGCATCTCAAACGGTAAGTCAGTTTGGGATCCAGATAACCTTTCTTGCATTACCGCTGATTGCCATTACGTATCTGGCAGCTAGCCCTTTCGAGGTCAGCGTTCTAAATACTGCGGGGTGGCTGCCTGTGCTGTTCATTGGGCTGATCGCAGGCGCATGGGTCGATAAGTTCCGGCGACGCCCCGTCCTGATCCTCACCGACCTTCTGCGAGGTGCCATTCTTCTCTGGATACCCATAGCCTTTGTGCTCGACATCTTATCCCACATTCCGCCACCCCCTTAAACAAGCAGATAGTATTTACGGCACCGGGGACTGAGGAAACCCAAAATGTGCTGTCTCTCCTTGGTCAGGTTGCTGATGTGCTTCACGCCGTCTAAGACGACCAGGTGTACCGCCTGGAACATCTGGAACACCCAACGCAAGGTCGGTGTGCGGGTGGCCCTACCTGTTTGATGCCGGATGGTAGCTTTCTGTGCGGCAAGGTTCTGACGCAGCAAGCGTTGTCCCAGAGTGTACACCAAGAGCGATAGCGCCATAATCAGGGCTAAGGCGGCTACTCGTGAAGGGGTCTTGAGGAAGACGCTCGAAGTGAAGAACAACGGGTCGCGCAAGAAACGAAAGCCTCGTTCGGCACTTTGTTGCGCCTTGTACTCAGCCAGGAGCTGGTCGTTGCTGTAGTGCTCAGAATCGAGTATGTTGCTGGCGAGGATGAAGCGGCCTGAGCAGGTCTGCTGGTCATGAAAAGCCTTCTCGTCACGAAGCAGTTTTGCCTGGACACGGTAAAGCAGTTCGAATGGGGTGTCGGCGCTGGGGCGTTCCCTCTTGTGGTAGCGTCTCTTGCTCACGATGCCGACCTCCTCCAAGCGGTGCAAGGTCAGGGTCTTCTCGAACGCCTCTATAGCCCGCTTGGCATCTTGTTCACAGTGGAAGCTGCGTTTGGAGAGTGCCCGTAGTGCCTTGTCGTGCGCACGTTTCTGCTTGCCCAAGGTCTTGCCTTGTCGCTTGTCGGCACGCCTTTGCGCGCCATCGCTCGCGATGACCAGCCAACGCTGGGGGATGCCGCCGTAGCTCACCTGCCGCTCGGCAATCTTGTAGCCCGGCAGACTGCTTTCCTCAAACTCACCCTCGTCAAGTTCACTCAACAGCCGCTTCGCCTCGGTTAGGGTTTGCGGCACGCGGGTGAGCCACGACAGACCGGCCAGGCTCGTGAGGTTCTCCCGGCTGAATAAGGCACTGTCTGCCACAAACAGCGCATCAAGGTCAACTTGCTCTTTGAAGTCCTTAACCGGGTCGGCAAACACCGCCTTGTCAGCCTCGTTGCCGTCCGCGGCACGAAAGTACAAGGGAACGTCGCTGTCGCTCGTGCTCATCAGGTCCACCACGAACTGTTTCAGGTCGGACCGCTGCTCCCTTGAATAGCCGTAGGTAATCGAGATACTCGGCATCTCCCCTGGACCAACTACCTCACTTCGCCTTTCAGGCTCGTATTGTCCGTGGACATGAAACGAACTCGCATCTAGGTGCACTACACCGCGATCTACACCAAAGTGTTCAGCCGCCTTGAGCGCAACGCGCACGAACAACCGTGTGAGGTCCGCTTCAAAAAGCTTGTCGAGCACCTTGCCGAGCTTGTCGTCATGTAAGTGCTCGGGTCTTATCCCTCCCCCCAACAGCAACTCGGTCGCCTTGCCGACGAAGAACTCCTGGAACAGGTACAAGGGCGCGGATACGAATCCCAAGGCGTTCAAGATCATCGCCTTGACGGTCGTGCCGCTACTCAATACCTCCTGCTCGTGGGTGCCGAGTAGCTGGTCTATCTCCTCAACCAGACCGATCTCGTCGATGATCGCCGCAACAATCCCCAAGTGGTCGATGTCATAGGACGCTAGTTCTGGTACACTGCTTGAAGCTTTCACCCAAACAAAATACGGCAAAACCTATCTGGCACTGGCGGAATGTGGGCTTATCTCTCTGGCAGCTTTTTTGGTCGCTTTCGCCGTCGGTATCTGTACGGTCTTCTTCGACATCGCTTACGGTGCCTACTTGCCATTCCTGGTCAAGCGCGAGCAGCTTGTCGAAGGCAATACCAAGCTGGAATTTACCAACTCGGCCGCTCGAATAGGCGGGCCACCTTTGGCGGGTGGTCTGATTGTCCTGCTGGGCGCACCCTTTGCGGTTGCTATCAATGCGCTCAGCTACGCATTATCCAGCCTTTTCGTGGTCTTCATAAGAAAACGTGAGCCTCTCCCTGAGCCGGATAAACCCGAGAACGGGAAATCCACGATCTTTGAGGATGTCAAGCAGGGACTGCGCTATGTGCTTACTCACCCCTTATTACGTCCTACAGCTATCTTTGGGCTTGTAACCAACTTCGCCCTCGCCATGGTCGAGGCGGTGTTCCTGGTCTATGTCGTGCGCTCGCTGGGGCTTGAAGCAGGTGCCATCGGCATCATCTTTTCGATCGGGAATGTCGGCTTACTCGCTGCGGCCGCTGTTGCCGGCACAATCGCTTGAACTCTTGGTGTGGTACCCGCTATCCTCATTGGCTGCGCTCTTTACAGCTTCGGGATCCTTTTGGTTCCCTTAGCGCCCGCAGCCCCGCTTCCCATTCTTATTGCTTCACAGGCAGTTCGATCCTTCGGTATCGTGGTCTACAGCATCAATCAGGTGAGTTTGCGGCAAACGATAACACCAACCTGTATCTTGGGACGTGTAAACGGAACGATGCAATTTCTGGGGATGGGCTCGATCCCCATCGGCTCGCTCTTTGGTGGTGGTCTCGCTACCTTGACAAACTTGCCAGCAACCCTGTGGGTGGCGGCTGCTTTAAGCTTCTTGGCAATTTTTACTATCGCGCTGTCCCCGGTTGCGAAGCTCTATACTATGCCAAAGGTGGAAGAGGGACTATAAGACTATTAACTATTAAGAGGTGAAGTCAATCCCGCAGACAATCCGTGGGGTGCTGAACTATCGCGGCAATCTGCAGGTCCGCATCGGCTAAAGGTGTGCCGGATTGCTCGAGCGTAGCGCTTAGCTCTCCAAAGATCCGGGCAGTGCCGGTGTCGTAGAGCAGGCTGGTGAGCGCACGCAGCACCCGCTCGGTGATGTTCCTTAGGTGACGCTTCTTAGCTGGTGAGCGGTAGGCATCCTTAAAGAGCTCGCCCACTGTAACAGCACTACAGAACTGTTGGTCACGAGGAATCGTCCCTAGCCACCCGAGGTAGGCCGCTAGGGGCCGCTTCCTTAATACCTCGGAGATAGCGTCGGTGTCAAAAAGGTAAGCCACGCTTAGTCGAGGGGAGGTAGCGCACGGCCTGAACTGCGCTCGAGCTTCTCAAGGTTCTCGACCAGTTCGTCTGAGTTCTCCCAGCCGCCAGCTAAACCGGCTAGGCCAGCCTGCGGGCCGGCCGCGCGCAACCTCGCGAGCTGCTCGAGGTCGCTAGCGGGTACTAAAGCAGCGACGGGCTTACCGCGCCGAGTAATGACCACGGCCTCGCCCTGCTCGGCGCTCCGTACCCAGGTGGAGAGCTGGCTTTTGGCTTCAGCAATGGAAACTTCCCTGCTTATGGCATCACCTCGTGACCATTATAGCCAAGATATCTATCTTCTCGTCGACCGATATCTAGCCTTCAGCGGCCTCCGCAACGGCGACGCCAGGCGCCTCACCAGCGCACTTCCGCCTGGGGTCTCTACCGTCTGCCAACACAAAGCCAAAAGACAAAACCAGCAGTACAAGTACACCAGCCAGAATCCGCTTCATAGCTCACCTCCTTCTACCATGGGTTGATTGTTCCCCGGCCGAGGTAACAACCACCTAACATGGTGGGGGCTCTGGGATGTTAGGTGAATGTTAGGTTGCCGGCTGGGGATGTTAGGTGAATGTTACCTAGTGGGCTATACACTCACAAATGAAAGGAGGTGAGCGCGATGCAGGTTCTGAATCTACAGCGGATGTCCGTCCAGAGAACCAGGGATAGTCGGGTCAACTGGCAGAGCGTTACTAGCAGCTTTTCTATGTGCTGTAAGAAACCACTAATTAACTAAAACCATATCGGCTGCACCGGCCTGCGAAAGCCGGTACAGCCACATTGTGGCACTTGCGGCCTGTTATGTGCCGGATTGCCTTTTAGCATGGTGCGGGTAGGTCTCGGCTACCCTGTGATAGCGGGGCTTTTTTGAGCGGTATCGCAGTGAAGGGAAGACGGGAGTGTGTGGTTTGAGAGACGAACGTTGGGTTAATCGGTTCATGTACCTTGCCACAGACAGTCTCTTCTATGAGGCAGTAGACACCTACTACCTGCCCACCGCGAGGAATTTTAGCTCTGCACTCGGCCCCGAAGTCCAGCAGCGGGCGGTGCGTGATGGCATATGGTGGGTGGTCAGGTTTGAAAAGTCATATAGCCCACCACCCAACCAGGGGTGGAAGGTTCACGTCAGCGCCCACCCGCGCAACGCCGAACGGGTGTTGAGTATAGTCGCGGTATATTTGGTCGAAATAAAAGTCACATTTAAGTTCGCCCTGGACTTCAATATCCTGGAACTCCTCAACTCCAAGGCGATGGCGCGCGGCAGTTCTGGTAAGTTCATAACCATTTATCCTGGCTCGCTCACCCAGTTCCGGGAGGTCATTGAAGCGCTTGCCGCGCGCCTGTCCGACGAGCAGGGGCCTTATGTGCTCTCTGACATGCGCTACAAGGACTCCCGGGCCGTATACTTCCGGTACGGCGCGTTCAGTAAGAGCCAGAGCGTGGACCCCATGGGGCGCCAGATCCTGAGCATCATCACACCCTCCCAGGAACTCATCCCCGACCGGCGCGACCCGTACTTTAGTCCCCCAGACTGGGCGCAGTGGCCCTTCGAAGACTGGGCCATGCCCGGGGATGATAACGAGAATGGCTCCCTGCTGGCCGGAAACTACGAGGTTCAGGAAGCTCTCAGCTTCTCCAACACCGGCGGCGTTTACAAGGCCAAAGACCGGAGGTCGAGGAAAACCGTAGTTGTCAAGGAGGCCCGCCCTTTCACCAACTTCAGCGCCGCAGGCGGCTACGACGCGGTGGATCTACTGCGAAAAGAATGGGATATTCTCCAGCTCCTCAAGGACACCGGTGTTGCGCCCAAACCGGTCGAGCTGTTCCAGGAGTGGGAGTACCACTACCTCGTTGAGGAGTACATTGAGGGGATCGACATCCGCACGGCGCTGTTCAAGAGGTCTCACCCTTTACTGCAGCTACACCCCAACCGCCGGGATTCGGCACGCTACCTCCGATCCTTCTTCCGGCTCTTCCTCAGCCTAGCCCAAGCGATGCAAAAAGTGCACCAGCAGGGCGTCCTCCTCGGCGACCTGTCGGCCAATAATTTGTTGCTCAAGCGGAATTCCTACCGCGTCGTGCTAATCGACTTCGAGGCGTCGCTGCGGGAGTCACCCGAAGGGGGACTGCACGACCGGCTCGGCCAGCCCATCTTGCTGTATACGCCCGGGTTTCGCCGGATGGATCGGGCCTCCGGCCAGGTTTATGACGTCAGCGACGACCTATTCAGCCTGGCAAGCATCATGTGCTACTACATCTACCCCATCAGTGCCTGCTCCGCCCTACGTAGCGACCTGTTTAGCACGGTCTACCGGGAACTGATTCACGACATGGGCTGGCCAGAGAAGCTTCACACTTTCCTGGAAGCGATCATAAAGGGCCGAGTGGGCCTAAAGGAGGTTCTCGCATACCTCGAGCGCGAGGAAGCAAGGCTGGTGCAGGAGATTCGAGCACCGTTACAGGCCCGTAATGGCGAAGGGTACGAGCCAGTGGCTGGTCGGGGCCGGGGTGGTGGTGGGCGCGTTCGCCGGAGTGCAGCAGAAGACCCGGTCCTCGACGCACAGACCAGGCAGGAGCTCCGCGACTGGATCGCTGAGATGACGCGCTTCATTGAGGCGGCCGCGGACCCCTCCAGAGCCACCCTCTTCCCAACCGACCCTTTCGCTGCCCTCACCAACCCGTTGAGCCTGGGCTTCGGCACGGGCGGGGTGCTCTACGCGCTGCAAAAAGCCGGGTACCCGCTTTCAAACAGCTGGAGGCAGTGGTTTGTGCAGCAAGCGGAGAAGGCTGACGCCACCGCATACCCCCCGGGGCTGCTCACTGGGCTGGCGGGCCTGGCCTTGGTCCTACAGGAGCTCGGGGAGGTAGAGGCCGGGGCGCGGTTGCTCGAGCAGGCCAACCACCACTCCCGCCTCGAGGCCGACTATACCCTCTACTACGGCACGAGCGGGGTGGGGCTGGCCAACCTGAAGTTCTACCTGGTCACGGGGGACGGCAGCTATTTCGACAGCGCCACCAGGCTCTACCAAAGGCTAAGGGAAACCGCGCAGCTCGCCAACGAGACGGCCTTCTGGGCCAACGAGTTCACGGGTACAGCACCCTTCACAGGGCTGGGCTTCGGGCAGTCGGGGGTGGCCCTCTTCCTCCTGCGGATGCACCAGCTCCTGAAAGATGACGCGCCATTGCGGCTGGGCCAAGCCGCACTGCGTGCGGACTTGGCACATGCAGTTACCGTGGAGCCCGGGGTGGTGAGCTTCCGACACGAGGGAACTCTCGAGCCCTACCTCGAGGTCGGCGGCGCGGGGATCGCCAAGGTACTACTGCGCTACGGTTGGTTCGAGCAGGCGCGCCCGGTGCTAGCTGACCTCTACCGCAAGTACTTCGTGCTGCCCGGATACCTCTTCGGCGCCAGCGGGGTTATCGACGCCCTCCTCGACGCCTACCTCTTCACCGGCGATCCCGGCTACCTCCGCAAGCTGCGGCGCCCCCTCGAGGGCCTAGGCCAGCTGCACCTTTTCCGTCCTAAAGAGGCTAGCCCCTTTGTCGCTCCTGATAAGATCCCCGAGGGCATCGCGGTGCCGGGCGAAGGTTTGCTGCGGGTCTCGTGCGATTTCGGAACAGGCTGCGCGGGCGTGTTGCGGGTGCTGCACAGGCTGCTGAATCTGGACCAGGCGGACTTCATGCTGGACGAGGTGGATACCTATGAAAATCTTCTGGAACCTGCTGGGCAAGCGAAGACCAGAGTTCCTGCTGCTGTTAGCCCTTAGCAGTCTGGCCAGCGCCACCGAAGCCCTGCTACACCCGCTGATGCTGAAGTGGATCTTCGACGAGGGGGTAATCGCTCAGGACTTCCAGCAGTTCTTGTTTTTGAGCCTGGGCTACCTGGCCCTGGGCTTTGTCTTGGTGGGTCTGTTCTACCTGTTATCCTTGTGGCGCAAAGCCCTCAGCAACCGGGTCATCCTCGACCTCGAAGGGCAGCTACTGCAGCAGAGCCTGCTCCTGGACTGGAAGGCGTTTCAACGGGAGGGACCGGGGTCCTTTGTAAGCCGCATCCACCGGGATACCCTCGAGGGCTTTGCCCCTGCGCTCAACCTGGTGCTCAGTGTTGTACAGCAGGCACTGGCCGCACTGGTCTTTATTGCCGTTTTATTCTACCTGTCCTGGCAGGCTGCCCTGGCCCTCTTGCTCATAGCTCCGCCGCTGGTCTGGGTCGCCCAACATATCGGCAAGCGCGTCCGCAAGGCCACCTCGGAGGAACGCGAGCGCGAGGCGCGTTTTGTTCAGGTGCTTACCCAGACCCTCTCGGCCTTTCGCATCTTGCGTACCCTGGTTCCGCTGCAACCGCCGACCCTCGCCACTAACCGCCAGGCGCTCGGCGCATATCTGGACAGCACCTACAAGAACCACCAGCTCCTTACGCTGCAGCAGACCTGGAATGACCTGTTCATGAACCTCGCTAACACCCTGTCGCTGATTGTGGGCGGCTACTTTGTGCTGATACGCGAGCTGAGCTTCGGCGGCTTTCTGGCCTTTGTAAACGCCTTCTGGCGCGCAGTGGGAAATATCTTCAGCATCCTCAATACAGTCCCGGAGTTCCACCGCTACGCCGAGATCCTAGAGCGAATCGAGGCGCTGGCTTCCCTTACACCTACCCCCTACGCCCGTCCCTCTTCAGTTGCCCGTGTACAGAATGCTCGTCTGTCTTACGACGGCAAGGCGGTGCTGGACATCTCCCGGTTCGAAGTTCGGCCAGGTGAGCGGCTGCTACTGCAAGGCCCGAACGGATCGGGAAAAACCTCCCTGCTGCATATCCTCTCTGGTTATATGGCCCCGGACCAGGGCGAGGTGGCCCTGCCGGAGCGGGTAGCCTCCCTGACAGCCCCCGTAGAGCTACCCCCCTTACCGGTAAAAGAACTGATACCTGACCCGGCTATCCGAGAAGCCCTGGGGCTGGAGGAGGTTAGGGACCAGGATGGGGAGACCCTTTCCTCGGGTCAGAAACAGAAAGCTGCCATCGGGGCGCTTTTGTTCCAGGAAGCAGACCTTTACATCCTCGATGAGCCTCTGGCCAACCTGGACGATCAGAGTAAGGAAAAAGTTATGGAGCTGATCCTAGAGCAAACCGCCGGCAAGACCCTGGTGGTGGTTTTACATGGCGAGGAAGAGTTCCACTCCCGCTTTGATCGGACCGTCAACATGGTTGAGATGCAGGGAAGTGCTCTGCGTTATTTGGGCCAGTAGGTCTGTGGCCTGGGCCACCTTATCGCCGCCCTCCTACCGGTCATCCATACATGTAGGTGCTGGTGGTTGACCGTGAGAGCTGGCTGATCGTCTTTACGGCAAGCTGTCGGGGGGAGAGAATACGGGCCGATGGTCCCAAGAGCGAGATCAAAGCTAGGGTGGCCGGCAAGCGGGTGCGCTGCAAGACCGTGCTGACCCCGGAGCTGCTGCGCCAGGAGCCGCTGGTGTATGAGGTCAAGCCGGTGGGAGGGCGGCTGGAGATCCTGACCGATAAACCTGAACAGCTCATCCCCCGGCTCACCGCCCTGGACCCCGCTTTGAGTGAGCTCGAGGTAGACTCAGGTGTGCTGGAAGAGGTCTTCTTGAGCCTGCTGCGCGAGGAGTCGAAGGCGGCTGCCAGGTAGCGCGGCTACAGAGCATTTGCGGGGCGGTGCGAACGCGACCTCTACAGCGCTGACACCATCAACCTCTGTAGCGCCCTGCGCGGCCTGCGCCGGGTAAACGCTTTAACGGCATGATCCTGCCGCCTCCGTGACGGGGATATGTTAGATTGATGCCGCGAGCCCTCGGCTCGCAATCTAGGAGGCGTTTATGAAACAGATCCTGGCAAAGATTCTAGTTTTTGCCCTGATTGTTACGCTCTTCCCGCTCTCGGCGCTAGCCCAAGGCGAGGTGCCGGCCCGCCTGGTGCTCGGCATGGTCCCCTCGCGCGAGGCCGAGCGGATCGTCGATAGCCTCGACCCGCTGGCTAAGCTGCTGAGCGAAAGGCTCTTGATCCCGGTCGATACCTTCGTGTCTACCAACTTTACCGGCCTGGTTGAAGCCATTGGTACTGGGCGGGTCGATATCGGCTTCTTCGGGCCGGCCTCCATGGTGCAGGCCATAGACCGCCACGGCGCCAAACCGATTTTGGCCTCGGTCCGCCGCGGCTTTAGCTACTTCAAGTCGCAGTTCAACGTCCGCTGCGACTCGGGGATTACCAGTTTCGAACAGCTACGCGGCAGGACCATCGCCTTTGTCGACCCGGCCTCGACCTCGGGCTTTCAGTTCCCGTTTGTCTTTCTGCTGGAAGAGCACGGCATCGACGCTGACACTGAGATGCAGGCGATCTTCGCCGGCTCGCACGACGCTGCCATGCTGGCGGTGTATAACGGCGATGTTGACGTCGCCACGACCTTTGGCGGCACCCCCGGCAGCGATGGGCGCACCACCATTGCACGCGACTTCCCTGATGTCATGGAACGGGTCTGTATTCTGGGTTATACCGGCCCCATCCCCAACGACGGCACGGTAGTGCGCGCCGGGCTTGATGAAGAGTTGGTCCAGCAGATTACCCAGGCGCTGATTGAGATCGCTCAGACCGAAGAGGGTCAGGCGTTGACCCAGGAGCTCTTCAACGTCACCTCCTTTGCGCCGGTGACCAGCGAAGCCTACGACATCGTGCGGGCGGTATCGAGGGTGTTCGAGGACCGCTAAGGCGCTCTTGATATCGACTTAGGACCTCGAGCCCGGCTCGAGGTCCTTTATGATGAGCTAGATGATCGAGTTTAGGAACACACAGGTCACTTACCCAGGAGGACTTCGCGCCCTAAAAGGGGTCACCCTGGAGGTCCCTAAGGGGCAGTTTGTGGTCGTTGTCGGGCTATCCGGCGCGGGCAAGTCTACCCTGATCCGCACTGTTAACAACCTGGTGGTGCCGTCCGGCGGCGAGGTATTGGTCGGTGGCAGGTCGGTCACCCAGGCTCGCAGCAAGGCGCTCAGGCAGATGCGGGCCGAGATCGGCATGATCTTTCAGACCTTCAACCTGGTCAAGCGCTCTACCGTGCTGCGCAACGTGCTCTCCGGCCGTCTGGGACAAGTCAACCCTTACACCAGCCTGCTGGGGCTCTTCGCCAAGGCAGACTTGGCGCTGGCTCATGACTGCCTGCGCCGGGTCGGCATCCCGGAGAAGGCCTTCGCCCGTGCCGATGCGCTCTCGGGTGGCCAGCAGCAGCGGGTCGGCATCGCTCGAGCGCTGGCCCAGCAGCCCAAGGTGATGCTGGCTGACGAGCCGGTAGCCAGCCTCGATCCGCCTACCTCCCATGCGGTCTTGAGCGACCTTAAGCGGATCGCTCGCGAGGACGGTATCACCACCCTGGTCAACCTCCATTTCATCGATCTGGCCCGCGACTACGCCGACCGCATCATCGGTATGCGGGATGGCTTGATCGTCTTCGACGGTGCGCCCGAAGCTGCCACTAATAAAGTTTTCGAAGAGATTTACGGGCGCCCTATCGACAAGGAGAAAGATCTCCGTGGCGCTGCCTAGCGCAGTACCACAGCCCCCGCTACTGCCCCGGCTGCTGAGCTGGTCGACGTGGCTAGTCATTGCCGGGCTACTGCTTATCTCGCTACGTGAAACCAACTTCCGCATCGACGATTTGTGGGGGAGCCTGGTCGATTTCGTCCTTTTCTTCGGCAACTTCTGGCCGCCCGACTGGCAGCGCGCTCTGCCGCAGATCTGGCGTCCGCTCATTGAGACTTTGCAGATGGCCTGGCTGGGGACGCTATTCGGCGTTTTGCTAGGCACTCCCTGGCTGTTCTGGTCGTCGCGCAATACTAGTCCGCATCCCGTACTGATGTGGTTCTCCCGCACCCTAATGACGGTCATGCGCTCCATTCCCGATCTGCTCTACGCCGCAGTGCTGGTGGCTATTCTCTCGTTCGGCCCCTTGCCCGGCGTGGTGGCTATCACTATCTTCACGCTGTCGATCCTAGCCAAACTGGGGAGTGAATACGTTGAGGCCATCGACCCTGGTCCCATCGAAGCGCTCAAGGCAGCGGGCGCTAGCGGCACCCAGGTGATAGTCTACGGAGCGGTGCCGCAAGTAGCGGCCAGCCTGTTGTCTTACATCATCTACATCTTTGAGGTCAATGTGCGCGCCTCAACGGTGCTGGGCTTTGTCGGTGCCGGAGGGATCGGCTTTTTGCTTAACCGCTACGTGGCGCTTTTCCAGTACCAGCGGATTGCGGTGCTGTTGATCGTGATCTTTGCAGTGGTGATTATCATCGACAGCATTTCGGCTTATATCCGCGCGAGGTTGACCTGATGGCTAGCCGCTTGCGCACCGCCACACCGGTTGTCGTCCCGCCGCTGCCCCCCCATGCCCGGCGCACTAAGCTCTGGCAGTACCTGCTGGTGTTGGCAATTCTCGGTATTACCGCCGCCGGCCTTTTGACCTTAAGCAACGTCAGTTGGGAGCGGATCCTAAGCGGGCTCGAGCGCAATCTCCCGCCGCTCTGGCGCGGCCTGACTAACCCCGATGCCGCCATCTTTTCGCGCGCCTTAGCCGCCATGATGGAGACGCTCTATATGGCGGTGATCGGTACGGTGATCGCCGGTGCGCTGGCCGTACCGGTGGCATTCATCTCGGCGGCCAACCTGGTGGGCGGCAACCGCTTCGCGTTGCCCGGGCGCGGCTTGCTGGCAGCGATCCGCGTCTTCCCCGAACTGCTCTTTGCCATCATCTTCGTGGCCTCCGTGGGTCCTGGCGCGGTCGCAGGGATCATGGCACTAGGAATCAACTCGGTCGGCTTTTTGGGCAAGATGTTCTCCGACATTATCGAATCGATCGACCCGGGTCCGGGCGAAGCTCTGCGCGCTACCGGCGCCGGTCCAATCCATACCTTCATCTATGCGGTGGTGCCGCAGGTGCTGCCGGAGTTCGCTAGCAACGTGCTCTACCGCTTCGAGATCAACCTGCGCGCCGCGTCCGTCCTAGGGCTGGTTGGGGCAGGGGGCATCGGCGGCCTGTTAATTCAGCGCATCCAGTTCCGCCGCTGGGAAGAGATCTCCATGATTCTGCTGGTCATCATTGCCTTTATTGTCATAGTGGACGTGATCAGCAGCAGCATCCGCCGCCGCCTAGTGTAATTGCTCACTCCGCGGCCCGCCCAAAACCGCAAAAATTAGAGGGGCAGCAGCAACGTGAGAGAGGAAGATATGAAGCGTATTATCGGCTTGATCATAATCGCCCTGGTACTCAGCACAGTCCAGGCCCAGAGCTGGTTCGGCCTCCGCAGCGGCTATCCGCTCGGCGTCACGCTCCATTACGGCGTCGAAAACGCCCTTGCCAACGGTTTCGATTTGCGGGTCAGCGCCAACTTGCGGGTGCGCGGCAACGACGTCAGCTTCGGCGTCGGGATCGATGCGCTGAACGTGGTGGCGGTCGAGCGTCCGTTTACCGTGTATGTGGGCGGTGGCCCGGCTATCGACTTCGGTGGCGGCGGCGCCTTGGTTAGTATTCACGGGCTGCTCGGCGGCGAGTTCCGTTTCACCGATCTAGGGCTGGACCCGCTGGGAGTCTTCGCAGAACTATCGCTTGGGGCCGGCATCGGTATCGGTCGCCCAAGCGTCATTCCGACCTTCGGCGGAGCGGTCGGTTTTAACTATCACTTTTAAGGTAGCAGCGGCGTAGAGTCGCTGAGCAACCCGCTTCACTCGTCGAAGCGGGGAGGTGTAAGCTGGCGTTTGGGAGTGCGCCGCCGCGTTAGCGGTGGCGGGATCGCGATAAGCGTGGGTTGGCGAGGGCGAGTCTGCGGTGCCGCTGGAGGTGTCAGGCGTGAGGCAGCGAAGAAAGATTGGTAGAAGTTGGGGCCAAATAGCAGCAGCGCGGCCATCGCCAGCGCCAGGCCGATCAGCTCCACCTGCTGGCCTGTCCAGAAGAAGCTGAGCTGCACCGCACCGGTGGTGACGTAGGTCATCGCGACGCCGCCGGTTATCCAGGTCAGCCCATAAGCCAGGGCAACGTTGAGCGGTCCGGCCCAGCGGTAGTGACGAGGGCTGGGATAGATAGCCAGCCAGCCCAGGATTAAGAGCTGATGCGCCAACAGCGCCTCGCCCCAGCCGCTGGGGACAGCTATAACGGCCATTAGCCCAGCCGCTGCCAGCCCGACGCTCGGTCCGTAGCCAAGCGCCAGCAAATAGAGCGGAAGGTGCCAGGCCCCAGTAATGGCGCCTTGCCAGAGCAGGTTGTCGGCTGTCTCACCAAGGTGGCGCAGGGCTGCGGCTAGCCCCACCAGGAAAGCCATCCGCAGCAACACGGAGGCTTTAGCCAGCACCACAAAGTCGAGCCGCGCTAACCCTGAACTGAGCGACACGGCAGCCAACAATAGGCTTGCCAGCAAGCTGTAGCCGAGCACTGGGTCGCGCTGCAAGAGCTGAACCGCTCCCGTTAGCTCTTCGAGCATGAGCTGAGTCTACCGCACAGCTAGCCACTTTCTAATAAGATACATTAGCTGGTATTGACAATCATCTTGCATACTATATCTAGTAGTGATAAGCTGGACCAATGCACCGTAGCTTACCGAGCGAGCGCACCGCTTAGCAACTCGGGGATGTCTGCCGATATTAGTGCAAGATGTAGTATCAGGCTCTTGACTAAGCGCCAGATATGGATTAAGCTTCGCGATATTGCTGTTAAGCCAAAGGAGAGGTCATGGGTAAGGTTCCGACGCCGGCTGCTACACTGCTAAACTTTGATCCCCACGCGGTAGCCATTGCTAAACGCCAATACTTCCAGCCGTCCGACCAGACGATCGAAGAGATGTTCCGCCGGGTGGCGGCCTGGGTAGCGAGCCCCGAGGCGCAGGAGCGGGACTACTATACCGAGCGGTTCTATGAGCTGATGGTGGGCAAGCGTTTCTGCCCCGGTGGCCGGGTGCTGGCTGGCGCGGCGACGAGCCACGGTAACGTGTTAAATTGTTTTGTCCAGGACGGCTCTCCCGAAATCGAGGGAACTGATGCCTGGGTGCTCCGCCTCGCCACCAAGCTAGCTCTAGTGACTAAAGTCGGCGGCGGTAATGGCTTAAACCTTGACCCGCTGCTACCCAAGCGCCCCTACCCCAAGCGGGCGGGCAAGCTCTACCTCACCATCGCGACCAGCCACCCCGACTATGACAAGGTCAAGACCGGCACCTACCTGGATCTGGTGCATGGCAAGTATGTCACGCGCGGCTATCGCTACGCGCAGTTTGTAGAGACCGAGACAGCCCCCGCTGCCACGGTGCTGACGGTAGGTGATTCGGTCGAAAGTATCTGGCAGAACGCCGCGGAGATGGCCACCCGGCTGATGGGTGGCGAGAACATCCTGCTGTCGCTGAGCGAGCTACGCCCCGAAGGAACGCCGGTCAACGGCTCCGGCGGCACCAGCTCCGGCCCCAGCAGCTTTGCAGTAGAGGTATTTGACAACTTCGCCTACTGGGCGTCCCTAGGCGGCGCCGAGTACGCCGGGCCGGTGGCGACGTTGCGCTATGTCTACGCCCCGACACTGAGAGTGATCAGGCAAGGCGGTTCGAGGCGTGGCGCTGGGATGGCGACGATGTCGATCACCCACCCCGACATCCAGGACTTCATCACCGCCAAGGACTTAGACCGCGAGAAGACTGAGGGCGACATTAGCACCTTCAACATCAGCGTGCTCGTCAGCGACGATTTCATGCGCCGCTCCAAGACCGTGAGCGGCACGCTGTATGAGATCGCCGACCACGCCTGGCAGACCGGCGAGCCGGGACTGATTTTCATCGACCGGATCAACGCCTACAACCCGATGCGAGCGGCCTATGGCGACATCAAGGCGACGAATCCGTGTGTTACGGCAGACACCTGGGTGCAGACGCATGTCGGCGTGCGGCAGGTAAAAGACCTCGTTGGGAAGCGGTTTTGCGCCACGGTCGACGGCAAAGTGTATGGCCTGGTGTCGCAGGGATTTTGGTCGACAGGTGTTAAACCTGTCTTTAAGGTCAAAACTAAGCGGGGGTTTGAGCTGCGCTTAACGAGCAACCATAAGCTCAAGCAGGTCAAAAAAGGGCGCAACCGTCAGATCAGCACGACCTGGACAGAGGTGGCACATCTCAGCGTTGGCGATACGATTGCCTTGCAGAACCACCGCACTGCCACCCCTTGGCAGGGTCGGGGCAGCTATATCGAGGGGTGGCTGCTGGGCACGCTGGTAGGTGACGGCACCTTTGCCATGGATAAAGCGGAGCCGATGGCGTGCCTCGACTTTTGGGGGGAGCACGCTGAGGCGCTCGCCGAGCTTGCGCAGAATGGTATAGCGCGCGTCTGTCCCGGTGGTAAGGTGTGGGTTACCAAAGGTGAGCGCAAAGTGCGCATTGCCTCGTCAGAGGTCGCCAAGCTGGCTGCCGGCTATGGCATCATGCACGGTCACAAAACCGTAACCGACGAGGTTGAAAGGGCCAGCTACGACTTTTACTGTGGGTTTTTATCCGGACTGTTTGATGCTGACGGCTCTGTGCAGGGGACACACAAAAACGGCATCTCGATCCGCCTGGCGCAGTGTGATCTGACGCTGCTCCAACGCGTGCAGCGCATGCTGGCAAGGCTCGGTATTATTGCGACTGTTCATGCTGATCGCCGCCCAGCACAGTATCGGATGTTGCCAGATGGCAAGGGCGGTTCCCGCCGCTATTACTGCAAAGCTGATCACGAACTGGTCTTCAGCAATGACAATCTGCTGGCCTGGCAGAATCACATGCGCTTTGAGAACGCCAGCAAGCAGCAGCGCCTGAATACGCTGTTAGCCGGCTATCAACTTCAGCCAAGGTCTGAAACCTTCAGCGATAAGATTATCGCTATCGAACCAAACGGTGAGGAAGAGGTCTTCGACGTCACCGTTGAACACGTCCACGCCTTTGACGCTAATGGTATCTCAGCTCACAATTGCGGCGAAATCCCGCTTTTTCCCGGCGAACCCTGCGACCTGGGCGCCATCAACCTTGCTCAGTACGTGAGTACCCCCAACACCGGCACCGACGGCTTTGCCTGGGACGAGTTCCGCCAGGACGTGGCGACCTGCGTCCGCTTCCTCGACAATGTGCTCGAAGTCAACAAGTTCGCCCTAGAGGATAACCGCACGATGTCGATGCGGCTGCGCCGCTTGGGGCTCGGCATCATGGGTCTGGCCGATGCGCTGATTAAGATGGGCTACCGCTACGATTCGGAGGCAGGCCGGCAGGCGGTAGCGCGGATGATCGGGGAACTGCGCGATCAGGCTACTGCGGCCAGTGAGGCGCTGGCCGAGGAGCGGGGCCCGTTCCCGGAGGCCGACAAGAGCAGCCTGGAGGCGCCCCGGCGCAACGTGGCGCTGCTCACCGTGGCGCCGACCGGTACCACCAGCATGCTGATGGGCGTCAGCAGCGGCATCGAGCCGGTCTTTGCGCCGTTTATCTACCGCCGTGTAGGCAGCGAGTACAAGAGCCTGATCCACCCGCTTTTTAAGGAGCTTTTGGAACACTACGACCCCCACCCTGACTATGCTCAGAGCGGGAGCTGGGACTGGGACAAGGTGGTGGCAGCGGTAGCGGCCAACCACGGCAGCGTGCAAGGGCTTGCGTTCATCCCGAGCAAAGTTAGGTCGGTGCTGGTCTGCGCTCATGACATCGCCCCGGAAGATCACGTCAAGATGCAGGGGGTGGTGCAAACCACCTTCGATGGTGGCGGTAAGATGGTGGCAAACTCGATCAGCAAGACGATTAACATGCCCCATCAAGCTACGGTGCAAGATGTCTTTGACGCTTACCGCCTGGCCTTCGAGACCGGTTGCAAGGGGATCACCGTCTACCGCGACGGCAGCCGCGACTTCCAAGTTCTGTCCACCAGCACCGAGAGCGTTAAAGGGGATGCTGACACGACCATTGCCACCAAATCCCCCC
>JAGXSO010000149.1 GCA_018333775.1 Truepera sp. | reverse complement strand
CACAAGCTCCGTGGGGCGTGGGTGGGCTTGAGCGAGGTAGCGGCCCTCGAAGCGCAGCTCGAGGGTTGGTCGCAACTGGCGCTGCGGTGGTTATACCAATCCTGGCGCCCGAGAAGTTGCTGAATGGTGCGGATGTCATAGCCCGATTCAAGCAGGTGGGTAGCAAAGCCGTGACGCAGGGTATGGACGCTGGCGTGCTTGTGAACACCTGACTGCGAGTGAACACCACCGGAACCCGCCGAGAACGTATAGTGGACCTGACAGAGGGGTCCACCCCAGCACACCCAGCGTATGGCCGAGACGGTACGTCTGCCTGGTGCTAAGATAGTGCCGCACACCAGCACTAGGACGTTCGCGAAGGTCGGCACGCTGAACGCGACGGCAAAGCTTGAAAGGAACTGTATAATCGCCGGAGACAGGCTGAGCATGATCCCTCCTGGACAGTTGATTTGCTCGAAACCATCTTGTCACAGGGGGCACATGCATGCCTGTCTTGCCTTTACAGCGTCTTCATAATGGCCAAAGTCGAGTGATTATGAGAGATCGCTCATCCCCCAGCGACCACCGCAGCGCTAAACTGCCATCATGAAGACCGTTCTGCCGGGCGGGGTCAGCTCGAGCTGGCGCAGGCGCCCTCATCTAACCACCAGGGGGTGAGCGAAGTCCGCGCCAGCTACCGCCGCGGCGACGAGCGGCTGTGGCTTAAGCTGGTGCTAAAAGCGCCCCGACGGACGCTTCCGGCTAGAGCTCCGCTAGCCTAGACGTTGAACAGGAAGTGGATCACGTCGCCGTCCTCGACAATATATTCCTTCCCCTCACTGCGCAGCCAACCTTTAGCCCTAGCCTGGAGCATGCCGCCGGCTTCGACCAGCTTGTCCAAAGCTATCACCTCGGCCCGGATAAAGCCCCGCTCAAAGTCGCTGTGAATCACGCCGGCGGCCTGTGGCGCCTTGGTCCCCCGCCGGACGGTCCAGGCTCGCACCTCTCTCTCGCTGGCGGTCAGGAAGGTGATCAACCCCAACACCCGGTAGCCAACGTGGATCAAGCGGCTTAAACCCGGCTCGAAGAGCCCCAGGTCGCGCAAAAACTCGCGTGCCTCTTCTGGGCCTAGCTCAGCTAGCTCGGCCTCGATCTTGGCAGAGATGACCACTGCCTCGGCCCCCTCGTGCTGGGCCAGCGCCTGTACCGCTGCAACATGCTGGTTGCCGGTGGCCAAGTCGCCCTCAGCCACATTGCAGACGTAGACAACCGGCTTGGCGGTAAGCAGGTTGAAGTCTGGCGGAACACTTAGTCTGCTGCGGCGGGCCGGAATGCCTTGGGATAGCTCCGCCATGAGCTCCGTACTTATCTCGACTAAGAGTGCATCTTCTTTGTTGGCTTTGGCGCTGCGGCGCAGCCTGTCAAGCCGCTTCTCCAGGGTGGCGATATCGGCCAGCGCCAGCTCGGTATTGATTATTTCGATGTCATAAAGCGGATCCCCTCGGCCCGAGACATGAGTCACGTTGGGGTCATCAAAACAACGTACCACATGGGCAATGGCCGAGACCTCACGGATGTGGGCCAAAAACTGATTGCCTAGCCCTTCCCCACGGCTCGCCCCCTTGACCAGACCGGCGATGTCCACAAACCCGACTGCGGTGGGAACTATGGGCGGCAGCCGCCCATCCTTTAGGTGGAGCCGCTGCAAAACCTCTAGGCGCGAATCTGGTACCGCGACCACACCGACGTTCTTATCTATGGTGGCAAAGGGGTAGTTGGCGACCAGCGCCCGCGCCCTGGCCAGAGCGTTAAAAAGAGTGCTCTTGCCGACGTTCGGCAAGCCCACGATGCCAAGACCCAACATGACTGCTCCCTAACCCCGCTGCGCCAACCTGCCAGTATAGCAGGCGTGGTATCCTTCGCAGCATGACGGGTATCGGACTCCTGGGAGTCGGCCATGTCGGCTCAGCCCTGGCACGCTTGATCGCACGGCGGCCTGAGCTAAAGCTGCGGGTAACACGAGCACTGGTGCGCGACCCGCATAAGCCCCGGGACGTCGACGTGCAGCTCACTACCGACCCAGACGACCTGCTTGGCACCGATTTACTGGTCGAGGTGATGGGCGGCACCACCCTGGCCGGCGAGCTGATGCTGCGCTCACTGGCCGCCGGGAAGCGCGTAGTGACCGCCAATAAGGCCGCGCTAGCCGAGCGTTGGGACGAGTTTGCGCCGTATCTGGCGCAAGGCCGCCTCTATTGTGAAGCTGCGGTGATGGCCGGCACGCCGGTGATCGGGCCGCTGACCGGCGCGCTGCGCGGCTCGCAGCCGCTTGAACTACACGCCACCTTAAACGGTACCTGCGCCTACATCCTGGGGCGGCTTGAAGCGGGTGTGGGCTATGCCGAGGCGCTGGCCGAAGCGCAGCGCTTGGGCTACGCCGAGGCCGACCCCACCCTGGATGTGGAGGGCTTCGATGCGGCGCACAAACTTACTATCCTGGCGCGGCTGACCTTCGATCCGGCCATAAGCTGGGAGAGCGTCAAAACTGCTACCCGCGGCATTACCCACTTGAGCCCCAAGGCGGTGCAGAGCGCGCTAGCCGAGGGGAAGCGGGTGCGTCTAGTAGGCAGCGTCTGGCCCGAGCGCGGCGCCTGGCGAGCGGCGGTACGGCCGCTAGCGCTGCCGCTGGCGCACCCTTTGGCCGGTGTAACTAGCGCCCGCAACGGCTTGCTCTTTAAGGGTGACGCGGTAGGCGAGGTCTTTATCGCCGGGGCTGGAGCCGGTGCCAACCCTACCGCCAGCGCGGTGCTGGCCGATATCATCGCAGCGGCAGCCGAACAGCCCGGCCCGACCCCGCTACGCCGAGCGGCTCCAGTCCCTGACGAGCCACCCACCAAGCCGCCGTTCGAGGTATTGTGAGCTACCCCCGCTATGTCAGCAGCCGCAATCGGGCCGCCGACCCGGTGTCGTTCGAGGCGGCGCTACTGGCGGGCTTAGCCCCCGACGGCGGGCTCTATCTGCCCACCGCCATCCCGGCACTACCTGAAAACTGGCGCGCTGCGCCGTCGCTGGCCGAACTAGGCACCGCGGTGCTGTCGCGCTGGCTTGGCGGCGAGGTGCCCGAGGCGGTGCTAAGAGCAACCGTTACTGCGGCGCTTGACTTCCCGGTGCCGCTAGTGCCGCTGGGCGATGACCTGTGGGTGCTCGAGCTGTTCCACGGCCCCACGCTGTCGTTCAAGGATTTTGGGGCGCGCCTGATGGCCCGCCTGATGGGGCACTTTTTGACCCAGCGGGGCGAGCGCCGCATCGTCCTGGTCGCCACCTCGGGCGATACCGGCAGCGCCGTGGCCGACGGCTTCGCGGGGCAGCCGAACATCACTGTGGTCATCATCTATCCCCAAGGCCTGGTCAGCCCGGTGCAGGAGCGGCAGTTAATCGTGGCCCGCCCCGGTGTACATGCCTTTAAGGTCGCCGGGACATTTGACGATTGCCAAGAGCTGGTCAAAGCCGCCTTCGTGGATACGGCACTAGCCGATCTGCCGCTAAGCTCAGCCAACTCGATCAATATCGGGCGGCTGTTGCCGCAGTCGCTCTACTACCTGTGGGCAGCCAGACACTTTGCCGATCCGATAATCTTCTGCGTCCCCTCCGGTAATCTCGGCAACCTGACCGGCGGCGTGCTGGCCCAGTTGATGGGGCTGCCGGTCCAGCGCTTTATTGCCGCGCATAACGCTAATGATTACTTTCCCAAGTTCTTGCGCGGCCTGGCCGAGCCTTTTGCCTTTGTGCCGACCATTGCCACGCTCTCTAACGCCATGGACGTCGGCGCGCCCAGCAACTTCGAGCGACTCTATCAGCTCCAGAGCGACCTGCCTAGTCGCATCTGGGCCACCAGCGTCCACGATCAGACCATGCTGACGCGCCTGCGCTGGTGCTACCAGCGCTTTGGCTACTTGCTCTGCCCCCACACCAGCGTCGGCTTGGAGGCTATCGAGCGCTACCGCCAGGAGAGCGGCGACTTAACTCCCACCGTGCTGCTGGCGACCGCTCATCCCGCTAAGTTCCCGGAGGTAGTGCAGCGGACGCTCGGACTCACAGCGCCCCCCGATCCTGCACTTGCGCAACTCTGGCAGCAGCCTGTCAGCGTCACCCCGCTTGAGGCTGACCCGGCGGCCCTACGCACGGTGCTGCACGACCTGGCTGCGCGGTAGGTCGCTCTGTTGTCTGGCTCGAGCGAGGCGACGAGCCTAAGCTTGAGAAAACCCAGACGATAGCGCTCAGATCACGAAGTCGGGCGAAGCCTTATAACCTCCGGGGCCATCCCCTGCACGACCGCCCAGAGGTTTGCCGCAAAGACGGCCTCGACAAGACGCTCTTTGCGGATGTCCGCGTGAGGTGTCGCGATGGCGTACCAGGGCTTTAGCTCGCTCAGCTATTTTTCCCCAGCAAGGAGTTCCTCAGCGGCCCGAATGAACTCTTCCGCCCAACCACACGCCAGTTCAGCTTGTTCCTCTGCGACATGAGCTTCGACGCCGTAATCACCAACATTCCTGAAGTTCTGTGCAGCGATGAGCCAGCGGTGAAACTTAGGATCCATCCGGGCCGGCTTGGCAAACTCCCGCCCAAACGCAGAGATGACCGACGAATGACTGCTGAACGATTGCCCACGGTGCGCCAGCAACGCCCCAGCCACGTAGAACATCGCGTAATACGCCCGTGCAGCGGCGAAGTCAGGGAACCCGTCTCGCAAAGTGCCACGGGCAGCAGTCAGGCTGTCTTTGGCCCTACGCATTAGCGCCTCGATCTCGCTCATACGGGCAGCGCCTCCCGTCGCACGTTCATCAAGAACGGAGTATTCCGGGTGTCGAAGTCTCTCCGCGTGGCAAAAACAGTGGAGATAACGACATCGTACTTCAGACTGACGGCTGCCGAAGCCTCCGCTGTCTTGAGAATCAGATCCCCGTAGTTGAACGGCCGCTTCATCACGCACAGGACGTCAATATCCGATTCCGCAGTGGCATCTCCGCGCGCTTGAGAACCGTAGAGGACGACCGAATCTAGCTCGTCTCCCAGAAGCTCACGGAGGTGGTCACGATACTCGATCACGATCTGCTGGGCGCGAGTGTGTGTCCTCATTCTGGTCACCTTACTTAGAATAATGCCTTCTGCGCTTCTGTGAAAGCCTCGCGCTTCCCCTCTGTGCGCAGTGTCTGACGCTCGCCGAGCAGGGCGCCCACCAGCTTCCAGTCCTCCAGATCGCGCGGGAGAACCTCGCAGAGCGCCTGGGCCAGCTTCCAGAACGGGCCGTCCTCCAGGAGGTCGCGCTCGGCAAGGTACCGCAACCAGGTCCTGACGTTTCTCCTCGCCTTCGGCATCGACCAGCAGCCCCTCGCCCGAACCGGCGATTACGTCAGCTGTTGCCATGGTCAAAAGGCGGCAGCGTGGCAGTTAGCAGCGGCAGGCGCCAAAGCTGATAGGTGACTGCCTCAGTGTCCGGCACGGCCATGAAGATAGCGCAAGGCCGCTTCCAGCGCTTCCGCAGCTGGGACGGCGATATCGGGCTCGACCCCGCGCCCCTCCCAGGTCGGGCCCCATAGCGGGGCCAGCACGCCGGTAGCGATCCAGGCTTGTGAACCGCCAGGCAGACAAAACGGCAGCACCGCCTCGACGTTGCCCGCAGTAGTCTCGCCAATTAGCACCGCCCGCCCTTGGGCTTGCAGTGCTCCGGCCAGCCCTTCGGCGGCGCTGTTAACGCCGCCGTCGATCAGTACCACCAGCGGCAGGCCGGTCTCGGTCGGACCGATGGCTGGGTAGGGGATGGGGAGCATCCAGCGCGTCACTACGCGCCACAACAAGCCGCCGGTAAAGACCCCCGCTGCCTGCATCATCTCAAGCAGCCGCCCACCGGGATTGCCGCGCAGGTCGAGGATCAGGCTCTCAGCCTCTTTAGCGATAAGCGACCGCACCGCTTGGCGCAGGTTGGCCGTGATACTAGTCGAAGCCAAGTCGGGAAGCTGAATATACCCAATACCAGGCTCGAGCAGCTCGTAGCGCACCGTGCCGAAACGCGTTTCACCGGCCTGCATAAAAACTGGTAAGCAAGGGAGATCACCGAAACTCTCACGGATCTCTTGCACCCTGTGAGGCGGCACAAATACCGTGTGGTTATCGCCCAGGGCCTGATACATTGCCTCCAGCACAGCATAAAAGGCGGCGTCATCGCCAGCCCTGAGCGCCTCAGGTTCGTAGGCCTCACGCACCGCCTGCCAATCGACGCCGTTAAAGTTCTGGTCCCAGTAGCGCTCAGCCACCAGCCGCCAGGCGGTGTCAAAGCGCTGCGCGAAATCCCCTTGAGCTAAGGCCGTAGCCAGAGCCAGAAATAACACCGTGATCAGGAGGCGCTTCACCGCTTCAGTCTACGCCAGATACCCCCACTAAAGGTGAGACTAGGGCTGCGCTAGCCAGGCCCGGCCCGCGTCAGTTAGGGAGTAGCCCTGCTCGTTGCGGACCACCAGGCCACCCTGGACCAAGAAGCGCGCCGCCGGTCCGGCGCCACGCCCTAGCGCCACCGGGTGCGGATCGTCCGCTGAGAGTCGGCGCAAAATCTCTTCTTGCAGCGGGGTCAGCCCGGAGCTCGCGGCCTTCCCTTGACGAGGCGATAGGCGGGCTTTCCTGCCGCGTGCACGGGTCCGCGTGGCCTCCGCTGTTAACAGCACCCGTTCGACCGCGGCGCGAAACTCCCCGGCGCCGATACCGATCAAGATCTCGCCGCAGGCCCAATCCAGGCGCTTGGCTTTGCTTAGAGCTTGATAGTCTGGTGCTTTCACTGCTCTCCTCCTAAGGTGATGCTTTTGACGTGGCCGCCTGTCGTGCGGTCATCATCTGCCGTACATGGGCTTGTAGCGTAGCGGCATCAAAGACACACGTCTGAGCCCCAACGAAAGTGGCGTTTAAGGCCCCGGCTACATTCCCCATACGGGCGGCGTAGTGCAGATCGTAGCCCTGCATGATGCCGTGGGCAAAGGTGGCAGTGTAGTAGTCGCCGGCGCCGGTCGAATCGATGCTCTTAACCGGCCAGGCCTCAATAAGCTCGGTCAACTCAGGGGTGATCACGATCGAGCCCATCTCACCGACCTTGACGATGACCCGCTTGATGCCACGCGCCGCTAAGCCGACCACGGCGTCCGAGATCGAACTCTCGCCGGTTAAGGTAACCAGCTCGCGCTGGTTCATCAGCAGGTAGTCCACATCCCGTACCAGGTTGATCAGCCGGTCTTTTAGAGCGTTTACCGCTCCACTGCCCATGTCGATGAAGGTAGTAAGGCGCGCGCGCTTGGCTAGCTCTAAAGCCCTAAGAGCGTATTCACGCTGCCAACCACCGATCAGGCTATAGGCGCTCATTATTAATGCGTCACAGTCGGTAACATCACTAGCCACTAGTTCGGCCGCATTGAGCCGGCGGCTAGCCCCGCCAGCGCTAATCATGGTGCGCTGAGCATCAGGGGTTATCAGCAAGGTAACACTGCTGGTCTGCACCTCGTGGTCAAACTGAATCAGCCTGGTATCCACGCCCGCTTCGCGCACGCGGCTCAGCGCCAACTCGGCGAACGGCCCTTTACCGACCCGCGCTGCCAGCACCGCCCGATTGCCGAGTCGGGCCAGCACGGTAGCTATCGTGCCGCCCGCCCCACCCGGCTCCATAATGGCGCGGGTAGCCGAGGCTTCGCCACCCGACTCCGGTAACGCATTGACAAAATAGGTCTGATCGACTGTCACGTCGCCAATCACAAAGAACTTCGACATCCACTTCATCTCCTATAACCAAACTCAGAGCCGACCCGGCGCCAAACCGGTTCACAGAGGCGATCGCCTGCACGCCGTTGACCAGGTCAACGAAATTCTTTAACAGTATACTCCAAAATTACGTGTCAAGATAAGCCGTTATTAGTGGTTGGTTTTTAGTTATTGGTTCGTTGGCCGAAAAAGCGTTCAGCTGAGCTCACGGTGAAGTCTGACCAACAACCAAAAACTGATAACCAAAAACTGAAACTTGGCCAAGACGCTGATCCGCTACGAGTGAAACGAACTGCTTGTGCCAACGAAAACCCCACCTTTTAAGCGCAATCAGCCTGTTAAGGCTGCTCGGAGCTGCTCGAACTGCGCCAACCCCAAGGCCTCGGCTCGGATGCGCTCATCCAGCCCTAGTGCGCTCAGCGCCCGAGCGACCCGCTCCGGCAGATAACCAGCCAGCAGCAGGTTCTTCTTGAGAGTCTTGCGGCGGTGGCGAAAGCCGTCATGGATCAGCGCAAACAGCTCTGGGTCGGGCGCGACATGGGGCCTCACCGCTAGCCTGACCAGGCTGCTGGTTACCTCCGGCGGCGGCCAGAAGGCGCCAGGCGGCACGTCACGAACGATTTTGGCCGTGGCAAAGTGCGCCACTATCAGGCTTAGCGCGCCATAAGCCTCGCTCCCCGGCGCTGCGACCATACGTTGCGCCACCTCCTTTTGCACTAGAAACACCAGTCGCTTAAAGCGCCCTGAGGCTAAGGCTCGAGCCACCAAGGGGGTAGCTACGTTGTAGGGGAGGTTAGCAGCCAGCACGCCGGCAACCGGGAGTTGAGTGAGGTCATACTTAAGCCCATCCCCGTGAACCACTGTCACATTGCTGAGGCCGGCCAAAGTCTCAGCCAGGGCCGGCAGCAGCCGGCGATCTAGCTCTACGGCAATGACCTGCTGCGCTCGAGCCGCGAGTTCACGGGTCAATACCCCCAGGCCGGGGCCGATCTCCAGCACGGTATCGCTGGGGGCTAGCTCAGCTGCCGCCACAATCTGTTTGAGAATGTTGCCATCGATTAAGAAGTTCTGCCCCAAGGCCTTATCGGCTTGCAGGCTATAGCGCCCAAGCAACTCCCGCACCACCGCAGGCGAGTAGAGGGCCCTCACAAGCACTACTCAACCACAGCCGCCTCGACCTGCTCTAGCGCCGCGGCGAAGCCGATCCCTTGCACCAGGGCCAGTTCGCTGGCCAGCATGGTTTTGGCGGTCTCGAGCACCTGCCGCTCGGTCCCGGCCAACCCGCGCTCTAAGTCGCGCTGGGTTAGCACCCCGATGAGCTTGGCCAACATCAGCGCCTGCCCAGCGGAGAGGATCTCCTGCTCCGCCCGGTAGCGCGGCGGCCACTGGGTTGGCAGCGTCAGGTCGGCGTCTTTCATGGCCTGCTGCAAGGCGG
>JAGXSO010000148.1 GCA_018333775.1 Truepera sp. | reverse complement strand
GCGCCTGGCCGCCCCGGCAGAGCCTAACCGGGTGGTCGTCGGCAAAAATGTCCGCGGCGTCCCGGTCCTTGGGAGGTAACATGAGCCCTCGCTACGAACGCCTCTTACACGACAGCCTGCTGCTGGCCGCCGCGCGGCACCCCGACAAGGAGGTGCTCGTTACCGGTGGCCAGCGTTACCGCTACAGCGAGCTGTTAGACGCCGCGCTCCGCCTGGCAAGCGCCTTGCGCCGACAGGGCTTAAGCCGCGGCGACCGGGTGGCCATCTTCATGGACAACGGCTGGCCGGCGGTAGTCAGCATCTACGGCACGCTACTAGCGGGCGGGGTGATGATGGTCATCAACCCGCAGACCAAAGATGACAAGTTGGCCTATATTTTAAACGACAGTGAAGCCTCGTTTCTGCTGTCTGATAGCAAGCTGGCACGGGTCTTCGGCCCAGCCGCCGCGCAAGCGCCAAGTTTAAGAGCGGTCATCTGCGCCGGGCCGATCCCCGAAGGCGCAGGGGTGCTGGCTTGGGACGAGGCGCTTAACGCTGCCCCGATCTACCAGCCCTCCGGCGTCATCCCCGTCGATCTGGCAGCCTTGATCTACACCTCGGGCAGCACCGGCAACCCCAAGGGGGTGATGATGACTCATCAGAACATGGTCTTTATCGAGGGGAGCTTGGTCGAGTACCTCCGGCTGCAAGCGGATGAGCGCATTTTGAACGTCTTGCCCTTAGCCTTCGATTACGGGCTTTATCAACTGCTGATGGCCGTGCATCTGGGGGCTACTTTGGTGCTCGAGCCCCACTTCAGCTTCCCGGCAGCGGTGTTAAAGCGCGTCGAGGAGGAGCAGGTTACGGTATTTCCCGGCGTGCCCACCGTCTACGCCACGCTGCTCTCGCTGCACAAGAGCTCACCTTTGCGCTTCCCTTCAGTCCGGCGCGTAACTAACACCGCCGCGCACCTCCCTGACGACTTCGTGCCCAGCCTGCGCGAGCTCTTCCCGAACGCCCTGATCTACAAGATGTACGGCTTAACCGAGTGCAAGCGGGTCTGCTATCTCGAGCCTGAACTGATCGATGCCAAGCCCGGTTCGGTCGGCCAGGCCATGCCCGGCACCGAGGTCTTCTTGCTCTCCGAAGAGGGTTTGCCGGTGCCGCCCGGCGAGGTCGGCATCCTGCACGTGCGCGGCCCCCACGTGATGCCGGGCTACTGGCGCCAACCGGAGCTGAGCGCCGCTATGCTTAAGCCCGGCCGCTACCCCGGCGAGCGGGTGCTCTGCACCCACGACCACTTCAAAATGGACAGCGAGGGCTTTTTGTACTTCGTGGGCCGCACCGATGATATCATCAAGACCCGCGGCGAAAAGGTCAGCCCAGTTGAAGTGGAAAACGCCCTGCACAGCCTCCCCGGCATCCGGGAGGCGGCGGTTATCGGCGTCCCCGACGAGTTGCTGGGCGAGGCGGTGGCCGCTTATGTGGTGCTGCTGCCCGGCGCGACGCTCTCGGAAGCAGATGTCAAGCGGCTCTGCCTGAGCAAGCTGGAGAGCTTCATGGCCCCTAAGTATGTCTATTTCCTTAACGAGCTGCCCAAGACCGGCAGCGGGAAGGTGCGCAAGAAGAGCCTGCGCGAGCTGGTCGCAGCGTGAAATCCGCACCGCCCTAGTGGCAAGACTAAGCTAGACTGGTTCTGGAGTGGACCACATGATCGAGCCGATTATCCGCGCCTTTATCGCCGAAAACTATATCTTTGACTCGCTACAGCCCGGCAGCAGTGACTCGCTGACGCAGATGGGCATCCTCGACTCGATGGGGGTGTTGGAGTTGATCATGTTTATCGAGGAGCGCTTTGGCTTCAAAATCCCCGACGAGGATACCCTGCCGGAGAATCTCGATACTATCGGCAACATCGTGCGTTATATCGAGCGCCGCCGCGAGGCCGTCAAGGCGGCATGACCCTCTCGCCTGAGCTGCTGAGGCTCGAGCCCGAGCACGCCGTTAAGACCATCACCGACGGCCTGCGACGCCTCTTGCCGCAGTTGCGCCGCAAAGGGGCGGTCTTGGGCCTCTCGGGCGGGATCGACAGCAGCGTTACGGCGGCTTTGTGTGTGCGCGCCCTTGGCCCTGAGCGGGTCCTGGGGCTACTGATGCCCGAGACCGACTCGGCTGATGAGACACTGGCGCTCAGCCGCCTGATCGCCGAGCACCTCGGGATCGCAACGGTGTTGGAAGAGATCACGCCGCTGCTCGAGGCCAGCGGCTGCTATGCCCGCCGCGACGCCGCCATCCAGTCGGTAATCCCCCACTACGGCCCGGGCTGGAAGGCCAAGCTGGTGCTGCCAAGCGTTGTTGAGTCCGACAGCTACCGGCTTTTCTCGGTGGTAGCGCAGGCCCCTGACGGCAGACAGGTGCGCGAGCGCCTAACCCCGGAGAGCTACTTGGCGATCATAGCCGCTACCAGCTTCAAGCAGCGCAGCCGCAAGCTGCTGGAGTACTATCACGCCGACCGCCTCAACTACGCGGTCGTAGGCACGCCTAACCGGCTCGAGTACGACCAGGGCTTTTTTGTTAAGAACGGCGACGGGGCCGCCGATATCAAACCGATCGCCCACCTCTACAAGAGCCAGGTCTACCAGTTGGCCGAGTACCTGGAGCTGCCCACCGAGATCCGCTCGCGCCCGCCCACCACCGACACCTACGCCCTGCCACAGAGCCAGGAGGAGTTCTACTTCTCGCTTCCCTACCACCAGATGGACCTCTGCCTGTACGCCTTCAACCACGGCTACCGCCCTGAGGAGGCGGCCCCGGCCCTTAACCTCAGCGCCGAGCAGGTAACGCGGGTCTATCGCGACATTGAGAGCAAGCGCCGCGCCACGCGCTACTTGCACCTTGCGCCGCTGCTCATTGAGGCGGTGCCGGAGGTAAGCGCTTCGCTATGAACATCCGGCCCCTGCGCGCCGAGGATGTCGCCGGTGTAGCCAGCCTGTGGCAGTACTGGTTCCGCGGCAAGACGCGCACGCCGGCGCCAGGGCTGACCGACTACGTTAGGCGGCTCTATCTCGAGCGCCCCTGGTTCGACCCGGAGATCCCTTCGCTGGTAGCCGAAGATGAGGCGGGGCAGCTGTTAGGGGTCATCGGCTCGACGGTGAGCCGCTTTCGCTACCGCGACCGGCCGCTGCGCCTGGCCTGCGTGATGCCGCCCTTGGTCGACGAGGCGCTAGCCCCTACCACGATCGCCAGCTTTTTGCTGCGCAAGTACCTGAGCGGACCGCAAGAGGTCACCATCAGCGACGGCGGGCACCCCAAGTTCGAGCGCATCTGGGAGGCTTTGGGTGGCGAGATCGCCCACCTGCAGAGCCTGCGCTGGATCAAGGTCTTTAGGCCGCTGACGCTGGCGCTAGAGGCTGCCAAACGCCCCAGCCTGCGCCGACTAAAAGGGCTGAGCCAACCGCTTGATCGGCTGCTGGCCCGCGTTAAGCGGCTCGGCTTAGCACCTCCTGCTAGCCCGCTCAGCAGCGAGCCGCTTACGCCTGAGCGGTTGGTTAGCCTGTTGCCGGTAGCCCAGCAGAGCTATCAGCTCACCCCCGACTACGACGCGGCTTACCTCGCTTGGCTGTGGGCGGAGATGGGCGCTATTAGCAGCCAGGGTGAACTACAGACCGCCACCGTGATGGAAGGCGGGCGGGCACTAGGCTGGTATGTTTACTACCTGCAACCGGGCGGTATCTCGCGGGTTATGCACTTAGCGGCAGCCAAAAACCGGCTGGAGCAGGTGCTCGATCACCTCTTCGCCCAGGCCCAGGCAGGCGGCAGCGCGGCGCTCTTGGGTCGGCTCGAGCCCCGCCTGCGGCGGCCCTTAGCCGAGCGACGCTGCCTCTATAGCGACGCCGGCTCGCTGCTGATGCTGCACAGCCGCGACCCGGCGCTTAGCCATGCCATCCTCTCAGGCCAGGCGCTGCTCTCGCGCTTAGAGGGCGAGAACTGGTACTGGTGGGGGATTATCAGCCCGACGGTCCCGGTTGGAGAGCACCGTGAAGCTCGAGCGTGAGCACAAGTTCTCGCTGGATGCGGCGGAGCTTCCCGACCCGTGGGTGCTCAAGCACGACCTGGCGCTAGCAGGCTTTGAGCTGCTGCCCGAGGGTAAGCACGAGCAGCGCGACCGCTACCTCGATACCCCCGACCGGCGGCTTAAGCAGGCGGGCCTGGCCATGCGCGAGCGGCGCATCGGCCAGCGGCGGCTGGTCACGCTGAAGTGGGCCGGGAGTGTAACCGGCGCTCTGCATCAGCGGCAGGAGCTGGAGCTGGAAACCTCGGGCTGGCCGCCCGAAGTGTTGGCCGCCCTTCCTGAAGGGGTAGCGGTGACTGACTTAGCGGTACAGCTCGAGCTAACCACTCAACGCACGCGCTTTCTGGTCATGCAGCAGGCCTGCCCCGAGCCCGGCTCCGAGGGGAGCCGAGGAGCGGGTCGAAGGGGCGTAGCGCTGGCTGAGCTGGCTCTTGATGAAGTAAGTGCACACCGGCCCGGCCACGACGTCAGCATTCACTTCTTAGAGGTCGAGCTAGAGGCGCTATCAGCCGGCGCCGATGAGCTAGCCCGGCTGGCCGCCGCCTTACAGGAGCTCCTCCCCTTGGCCGAGAGTTCGGTTAGCAAGCTCGAGCGGGCAACGGCGCTGCTCGAGGCCGCACCGGCCCAGGAGTAGCAAGGCCGCTGCCTAACGCCGGACGTGAGCCGCACGTTTCAGCGCGTCGGCCCCATCCCTTTGCCCGGTGCTGGGCTGGACTGCATCTTGTGGTACGGCACAAGCACGTCCTGGAGCATAGGAAAATGCTTCCGGTTCAGCGTCACCAGCCGGACCTGCCGCTCGGTCGCCGTAGCAGCAATGATGGCATCTGCTAACCCCACATTGTGAGTCTTGCTGTAGTCGCGGCGATAGAGACCACCTTGTACCGCCAAGCGCTGGTCGAGGAGAATGATCTCAAACGCTTGCAGGAAACGCTCCAGGCGCGACCTTTCCTCGCCTTCCCGCACGCCGGCATACAGCTCTGCCACCGTCATCACAGAGATGAGCAACCGTGCTTGCTGCGCCTCCATATAGCTGACCGCGTCGGGATAGCCACGCAAATAATCGATCAACACATCCGTGTCAATCAGCAGGTGTTTCGCCATTGTCGGACTCAGTCTGCCGGTCCCATTCGCGGCGCAATTCTGTCAGTGAGGGAAGATCCGTCCGGTCTTGCCAGATCCCGCGCGCTTGGCGCAGCAGGCTCAGGCGATCCTCAGCCCCGAACTGCGCGATTAACTGCCTCACGGCGTCGTGGACGATTTCATCTGGCGTTTTGCCCTGGCGTTGCGCCATGATCTCCAGAGCCGTTTGTTCCCGTTCTGTTAAATGCAGTCCTGCTATCGCCATAGCGCTATCGTCCTCCATCGTACACACTACCTTGACACTCCTACCGAATATATAACGGCGATTGCTGGTCTTTCAACCAGCTCTTCGAGCGCCAGTTCTCCCGTGCCCCACGGTGCTATCGAAAATTATAGCACACCTGGCGGAGTACTGTATTCACCAAACGCTAGGTTATAGTGTATGGATGATTCGGACCTTGCTCCTAATCCGCCACGCCCTGGCCGACGAGCGCGGGCCTAACTACCCCGACGACAGCCGGCGGCCGCTGGTTGATAAGGGTCACCAGCAGGCGGCAGCGCTAGCTGAGACGCTAAGCGCCCTGGCCATTAACCTCGACCGGCTCTTTACAAGCCCGTATCGCCGCGCTCTTGAGACCGCCGAGCCGCTGGTGTCCTGTGTGGCAACCGGCAAGCTCGAGCTCTTAGAGGGGCTGGCCGACGACGACTACTCGCAGCTCTTAGCCGAGCTTGAGGCGCAACTGGCCATCGGCGAAGAGACCATCGCTCTGGTCGGACACGAGCCATACCTTAGCGAGCTAGCCTCGCTGCTGCTGGTTGGCGACCCGCAAGCGGTGCAGACCGACTTCAAAAAAGCCGCCCTCATGGTGCTAACCGGGCCGCTTGCGCCTGGCGAGATGAGCCTGGCCATGATGCTGCCGCCCCGTGTGAGCCGGCGCCTGGCCAAGGGTAAATAACTGCGGAATCGCCCATGAAGCAAGCTCCACCACGAAGGATGAAAAGGCGATCAGTCTTTCAGCTAGTACGGCTTCACCTCGGCGCTGCGCTGACCAGGCTATTAGCAAAACCACTGGCTGACAGCCTGAGAGCCTGACAGACTTCACTAGTGAATTCCGACTACTTGGATTGGATTCAGACTACTGATTTACATAGGAGGCTAATGGTTGGTCAGCTAGTCAGAAGAACCCGAATTGGGGGTTGTGGGTTGTGGGTTGTGGGTTGTGGGTTGTCCCTTCGGGGGGCTTCGCGAACCCACTTCCTACCTCCCACTTCCCACTTCCTGCTTATCCTGCTGCTGCTCTTTGGCCTGGCCTTAGCGCAACCGAGCGACCCGGCCCGGGGCGACCTGCGCATCGTGATCTTAGGCGATATCAACGGCAGCTTCGGCGCCACCGAGTATGCGCCGGGAGTGCATCAGGCCGTGCGCCACACCGCCACCCTTTGGCGGCCCGACCTGGTGCTGCTCCCCGGCGACCTGGTAGCCGGGCAGAGCCACCGGCTGCCCGAAACGCGCTTTGCTCAGATGTGGGCTGCGTTTGAGCGCGACATAGCCGCGCCGTTACGTGCGGCCGGCATCCCCTACGCCCCGACTATCGGCAACCATGACGGCTCGAGCCTGCGCCGGACTGACGGCACCTTCGCCTTTGCCCGCGAGCGCCAGGCGGCAGCCGACTACTGGCGGCAGCACCCCCCACCATTGGCTTTTCACGATGGTGACGATTTCCCGTTCCACTACACCTTCAGCCTGGGGCCTGTGTTTGTGCTGGTCTGGGACGGCTCGAGCGCCACGCTGCTCCCCAACACCCTGGCCTGGGCCGAGCAGGCGCTACAGAGCGAAGCCGCCCAGCGCGCCGACCTCCGGCTGGTGATGGGCCATTTGCCCCTTTACGGCATTGCCGAGGGGCGCGACCGGCCCGGCGAAATCCTGGCCGAAGGCGAGCGGCTGCGTCAGTGGCTGGAGGCCCGGCACGTTGATATCTACCTCAGCGGGCACCACCACGCTTACTATCCGGCGCGTTTAGGGGATGTGGTACTCCTGCACGCCGGAGCGGCAGTTAGCCCGCGCCGCCTGCTGGGCGAGAACACGGCCCGCCCCACCGTGACCGTCATAGACATCGACCTTGCACCCTTAAGCCTCCGCCTCACCACCTTCGACCTCCGGGACTGGCAAGAGATCGTCCTAACCGACCTCCCGCCGTTCTTAGACACCTCAACCGGGAGGTTGTGGCGGATCGACCAGGCCCCCAGAGCTCCGTAAACTAGGGTCTGCCTTATTGCAGGGCCTAATGGTAGAGGCGATTACAGTACAATAGCGCGATGCACTATCTGATTGCTAATCCGACAGCCGGTCGCGGTCGAGCGCTGCGCGCTCTTCCGCAGGTACAAGCCTTTTTCGCCGAGCGCAGCTTGCCCCTGACCACCTTGCTAACCGAGGCCCCCGGTCACGCTACCGCGCTAGCTCAGGCGCTCCCCGCTGATGCCACCATCCTGTCACTCGGCGGCGACGGCACGCTCTGCGAGATCGTCCGGGCTTGCATCGGCAACGGTCGCACCGTCGGCGTTTTGCCCGGCGGCACCGGCAACGATTTTGCTTTTGCTCTGGGGCTCGAGCGCTACGCTCTGGCGCGTGGGCTCGAGGTGGTCAGCAACGGTCACGTTCGTATGGTTGACATCGCCGAAGTCAACGGCCTCCCGTTCGTTAACGCCCTGGGGCTAGGCTTCCCCGCCGAGGTGGCCCAAGCCGCCCTGCGTGCGCCACGCTTTTTGGTTGGTCCGGGCGTCTATCTCTATGCGATCTTCTCGGTGCTGAGTCGGCTAAAAACGCCCCACGTCCAGGTAACGGTTGACGGCCAGCCGTTTTATGACGGCCCGGCTCTGCTGGTCAGCGTCCAGAACGGCCCCAGCACCGCCGGGGGCTTCCTGTTTGCCCCGCAGGCCAATCTCGATGACGGTCGCCTCGACGTGGTAATCGCCACCGACCTGAGCCGCTGGGGCACCGTTAAGCTGCTGCCCAAAGTCATGAAGGGGCGCCACCTAGGCCATACCCAGGTGATGCTGGCCAAAGCCAAGCAGCTTAGCGTCCGCTGGAGCCAGCCGCGCCCCGGTCACATGGACGGTGAACTACTGCCGCCGGAAAGCGCCTTTGAGATTTGCTTGCGGTCCGCCGCGCTCAGGGTGCTGGCGCCGAATTAGGGTCTGTGGTGTTCAATCCGCCGGCGCTGGGTGCCATACTCCGGCCATGAAAGTCGCTGACCTCACTCCTGAAGAGCTCAAGGCGCTCATTCGCGAATCGGTTGAGGCGGTGTTGGCAGAGCACCTTGGCAATCCGGACGCAGGTCTTGAGCTTCGCGAGGAGCTGAAGAGCTAGGCTCCTGGCCTCCCTAGAAAGTGATGCGCCCAACCTCGCTGCCTCCGAGCTGGCACAGCGTTTCGGACTCGGCTGGTGAAGCGTTACGAGGTCAGCTTTCGCCCCGAAGTCCATGACGACTTGGCTGCTCTCGACGATAAGGTCAGGAGGCGCCTGTTCGCCAAGCTCAAGTGGCTTTCCGAGCACGGGGTCAAGCACCCGTAACAAGGGGGGTTGGTGGGATTCAAGCCCCCCTTAACAAGGGGGGTTGGGGGGATTTTCTCTGCTACGCTATCCCCATGCGGCGCCACCTCCTCTACCACCCCGAACTCGTGGCCCGCGCCCGCGAGCTGCGCAAAAACATGACGTCCGCCGAGAAGCGCCTTTGGCTCTACTTGCGCCAGCTCCCCTGCCGCGTGCTGCGGCAGCGGCCTGTAGGTTGTTTCATCGTCGATTTCTATGTGCCGCAACACCGGCTCGTAATCGAGATAGACGGCGACACCCACGGCGAGGCAGCGCAGCAGCGCTACGACGCCGAGCGAACGCAGCGGCTAGAGGAGTTTGGGCTTCGCGTGCTGCGCTTTACCAACGCCGAGGTAATGGGGAACCTGGAGGGTGTGTGGGAAGTGTTGTGTAGGGTGTTGGAGGAATAATCCCCCCGGCCTGCGGCCTCCCCCCTTGTCGAAGGGGGGAATCCCCCCGGCTCGCTGCGCTCGCCACCCCCCGTAACGAAGGGGGGTTCAAGTAGTGCCAATGAAAATAGCCCCGCTAGCGCGGGGCTATTGTGACTAACTTCGGTTAGAAGTTAACGCGGTAGCGGATGCGGAAGGTCTGAGCAGCGGTTTCACGGCCGGCGCCGTCGTTGTAGACGAAGGTGCCGTAGGCGAGCTCGAGATCCCAGTAATTCCAGACGATTTCGTAACCGCTGGTGGTGGCCGTCAGGCCGCCGCGGTCTAAGTCGCCCGTAACGGCAGCGGCACCGCCCGCAAAGGCAGTGTTGGTGCCGCTGTAGCTGCCGTAGCTAACGCGCAGCGTGCTGTTCTGGAACAGGAACTCGTTGAGGGCCAGACCGACGCTGTACTGGAGTTGGGTCGCGGTGTAGTTGTCAACGCCGCTGTAGGTGATGGTGCGGAAGTTGGCGTTACCGAACAGGCTGGGCCTGAGGAAGACTTCAAGCGCTTGGGTCTCGAGGCCAGTGCCGGCGGTGATCCTGGTGGTGCTATTCTGGTCGGTATCAGGGTTGCTGACCTGTTCGAAGCCTACATAGGGGGTCAGCCTGACGATCGCCACGTTGAGCGTGTAGTCGGCCTCGGCGAAGATGCGGGTGGTGTCGAAGCCGGCGTTGATGCGCTCGAAGCCGAAGCGGAGGTTAAGGCCGCCAATCAGCGCGTTTTCCGCTGCGCCGTCGTGCCGGAGGCCGACACCGAAGCCGGTCGAGTAGTTGCGCTCGGCGCCGTCAATGCGGCGGCGCAGGTCGCCGTAAGTGGTCGGGGCGATACCCACCTCGCGGGTGCTGCTCAGGCTGTCGACCACGGCACCTTCAACCATAACCTGGCGGAAGAAGCCGGTCAGCGAGAAGCCTGCGAACAGGTCGGCGCTGACGTCTACGCCATAGGCCATAACGCCAGTGGCAATATTGGGAGCAGTTATGTCCTGACCACGATAGTTGACCGTGAACATGTCGAAGTAGGCGGTCAGGTCGACGATGAACAGTTCTAGCCCGGCCCTGACCCCAAAGCCGGTCTGATCGCGGCCGAAGGGGTAGGTATCGGCGCCGAAGCGGGCGCGCTCGTTATCTTCGAGGCCGAACCACTGCGCCGGGATAGCGCGGTAGTTGGCGGTGAAGCTTTGCAGGATCGGCAGGTCGGTAGCATCGACGTCGAGCTTGGCGAAGAGTACCGTGCTGTCCGCCGGGCCGCCGGTGCTGTTGGCAAACTCGGCGCTGAGGGTAAAGATCGCCAGGCTGACCGTGCCGTCAACTCCCCACACCGTCGGGCCGACGTTGTCGGCAGCGGTATCTTGATGTTCGCCGGCGTTAAGCGCCAGCTGAGCGAATGACCCACCGACGGTGACGCCCTCCAACGGGTTCAGAGTACCGCGGATGGCGCGGAAGTAGGCGTCCGCTGCGCCGGTGCTGCCTTGCAGGTCGTCAGTGCGGATGGCCGTCGGCGAGCCGTAGGCAATGGTCAGGGTCGGGTTCAGGAAGGCCAGGAAGTCCGGCGCGCCCACGGTGGCGATGAAGCCCGCAGAGCGCTCATCGCGGTGAGACACGCGGGTGTTGAAGACGTAGGGGGTGAAGCTGGCGCGGATGTCGCGACCGAAGGTGAAGGTCAGCGGCGGGCCGCCGATCGGGGTGAAGGTGCTGGTGAAGCGCCTGACGGCGAAGACGAAGCCTTCGAAGGGGGCAGGGTCGAAGCCGCCAGTGGGGTCTCTGTCATCCGGGTGGAGGACAAAGCCGCGCCGGAGTTCGAGCTCGATAACGTTGGTAAAGCTGTTCAGGCCCCGGTCATGGCCGACGCCGTCGCGCGCCGTACCAAAGCCGATGTTGAGCGTCACAACAGCGGCCACGTCGCCGGGCACGTTAGCCGTGAAGTCGGCTCGCCTCTCCTGGTCGGTTCTGTCATCGGCCGTCGGGCCAGTAGTGAAGGTTGAGGTGGTGCCGCGCGGTAAGCCTCTGCCGAACACGCGGTCGACATCGAACGGATCCATCGCGCCGCCCATACGGACTACGCGGTAGGTCAGGGCGATGTTGCCGCTAATGGTCAGCAGATCCTCTTCGATTCGGGTCACGCGGGCGTCGATGTCGTCCACGCGGGCAGCCAGGGCGGCTTGGCCCTCTTCTAGGGCGGCTACGCGGTCGCGCAGCGCTACCTGGTCGCGGCGGAGCAGGATCACGAACTCGCGGAGGTTGGCGATATCGCTGGTGTTGCGGCGGATATCGTTCAGGATGCCCGGATCGATCTCGGGGATGGGGCGGGCTTGCAGTTCGAGGACGTCCTGGTTGAGGATAGCGACCAGCTCATTCAGGGCGCGGATGCCAGCTTCGGCGCTAGCCA
>JAGXSO010000147.1 GCA_018333775.1 Truepera sp. | reverse complement strand
GTCACTAACGGTAGCGGTTTAGCCAGGTGAGGCGCGATATTAAGCAGCACGGCGCGCTCTTTTAGGGCGTCGCGGACTAGGTTGAACTGGCTGCGGTCGAGCTTTTTGACGGCCCGCTCGAGATAGCGCACGCCGCCGTGGATCAGCTTGGTGCTGCGGCTGCTGGTCCCGGCCGAGAAGTCGTCCCGCTCGACGAGGGCAGTGCGCAAGCCGCGGCTAGCGGCATCGAGCGCTATCCCCGCCCCGGTAGCCCCACCACCGATAACCAGCAGGTCGAAGCGCTCGCGTTTGAGGGTATTAAGGTGGTCTTCTCGATTCATAAAACCTCCAGGGTCAGTTTTCCCAGCCTTTAGCGCGTTCGACCGCCTGACGCCACCGCGCCAGTTGTGTCTGCCGTAGCGCTAGGCTGGTGGTCGGCTCGAAACGCCGGTCCTCTTGCCACTGAGCTGCCAATTCATCAAGGCCGCCCCAGAACCCTACCGCCAGCCCTGCCAGATAGGCGGCGCCCAGGGCGGTCGTTTCGGTCACTTTGGGGCGGACCACCGGCACCCCTAAGAGGTCGGCCTGTAGCTGCATGAGCAGGTCGTTACGGCTGGCCCCACCATCGACGCGCAGTTCGGTCAGGGCAAGGCCGGAGTCTTTTTCCATAGCCTCGACTACCTCAGCTACCTGAAAAGCCACCCCTTCAAGCGCTGCTCTGGCGATATGTCCGGCGCCGCTGCCGCGGGTCAGGCCGACGATGGTACCGCGGGCGTAAGGGTCCCAATGGGGCGCGCCAAGCCCGGCAAAGGCCGGCACCAGGTAGACACCACCGTTATCAGGGACGCTGCTAGCCAGCGCCTCGACCTCTTCGGCGCGGCGGATCAGCCCCAACTCATCGCGCAGCCACTGCACCACCGCTCCGGCGATGAAGATGCTCCCCTCGAGCGCGTAGGTAAGCCTCTGTCCTAGCCCCCAGGCGACGGTGGTCAGCAGTTGGTTGCGCGAGCCGATAGCCTTAGCGCCGGTATTCATAACCAGGAAGCAGCCGGTGCCGTAGGTGTTCTTGCCTTGGCCGGAGCCAAAGCAGGTCTGGCCGAAGGTGGCCGCCTGCTGGTCGCCGGCGATCCCGGCGATAGGGGCGCCGCCCCGCATCACCCCCTGGGTAACCTGGCCGTAGACTTCACTGGAGGAGCACACCTTGGGCAACAGGCTGCGCGGGATGTTGAGCAACTCCAGGATATCGTCGTCCCAGTCGCCGCGGTGAATGTTAAAAAGCATGGTGCGGCTGGCGTTGCTAACGTCGGTGACATGTATTTCGCCATGGGTAAGCTGGTAGGCCAGCCAGCTATCGACCGTGCCGAAGGCCAGCTCACCCGCCTCGGCCTGCTGCCGTGCTCCTGGGACGTTATCGAGCAGCCAAGCGAGTTTGCTGGCCGAGAAGTAGGCGTCCAGAACCAGGCCGGTCCGAGCGCGAAAGAACTCGGTCAGCCCGTCGGCGCGGAGCTTGTCAATAAAGCTAGCGGTGCGCCGGTCCTGCCAGACGATGGCGTTGTGGATGGCGCGGCGGGTGCGGCGGTTCCACAGCACCGTGGTCTCGCGTTGATTGGTGATCCCTACCGCAGCGATCTCGGAAGAGGCGATCTTGGCAGCGGCGATGGCTTCGGCCACCACCCCCGACTGGCTAGCCCAGATGGTATCGGGATCGTGTTCGACCCAGCCCGGCCGGGGGTAGAGCTGCGGGAACTCCTTCTGGGCCTGGGCGCGGATCGCGCCGCTGCGGTCAAAGACTATGGCGCGCGAGCTGGTGGTGCCCTGGTCGAGGGCCAGGATAAAGTCAGCCATGATCGGAGCCAGCTTATCACATGCTTGCCAGGCTTTCTGCCCGTGACAGGTGAGCCTGGGCCACCTCCAGATAGCGAGCCCTAGCTGCCGCCTGATCGATCATGGGGGGTAAGCCCGGCTCGAAGCACCAACGGCGGATATAGTCTCCATCAGGATCGAACTTGGCGGCCTGCAAAAGGGGGTTGAACACTCGGAAGTAGGGGGCGGCGTCGGCGCCGCAGCCAGCCGTCCACTGCCAGTTACCCACGTTCTGGGCGGTGTCGCCGTCGAGCAGCAGAGCCCTAAAGATGCGCTCGCCCTGCCGCCAGTCGATCAACAGGTGCTTGGTCAAGAACGAGGCGGTTACCATCCGCACGCGGTTGTGCATATACCCGGTAGCGGCTAGCTCGAGCATCCCAGCATCGACCAACGGGTAGCCGGTTTGGCCGGCACGCCAGGCCGCCAGCGCTTCGGCCTCGTCACGCCAAGGGAAGCCCTGCCAGCGCGGGTTAAGCGGCGACTCCAGGGTATCGGGGTAGCTGGCTAGCAGATGAGCTTGAAACTCGCGCCAGATCAGCTCGTTCTGCCAGACCTGCGCCCCCTCGCCACCGGCCAACTCGGCCAAGTGGTAGGCCAACCGGGCTGAGAGCACGCCGAGGGTGAGGTAGGGTGACAGGCGCGAGGTGCCGGGCTTAGCCGGAAAGTTGCGGTTCTGGTGATAGCGTTGCAGGTGCTGGCTGATAAACGTCTGGAGCTGAGCCAGCGCTGCCGCCTCGCCAGCCTCCGGCAGGGGGATATCGCTCTTTAGCTCCGGCAGCTCGCCCGGGGGTAACCCCACCGGCAGCGGCGGCAACCGCTCTGGAGCGGCTAGCGGCGCGGCGCGGGGGAGCAAGCGCAGACGCTTCATGAACGGGGTATAAACGCGGTACGGCTCTCCGCCGTCGGTTCTAAGCGTGCCGGGGCGGTGGAGATAGCGGCCGTCGTGAGCTTTTGCCCGGATCCCCACGGTGCGCAAGGCTGCCGCCACCTGCCTATCACGCTGTAAGCCGTAAGGGGTGTGGCTTGGCAAGAAGTGAACTGCGCGCACCCCCCAGCTTTGGGCTAACTCGGGGAGCAGGTGCTCGGGTCGGCCCCGGCGCACGACTAACTCGCTACCTAAGCGGCGATACTGCTGGCGCAGCGCCTCAGCGTTCTGCACAAACCAGGCTTGGCGGCGCGGGGTCAGGTCAGCTCGAGCCAAGAGCTGCTCGTCAAGAATCAGTAGCGGGAGGGGCGTACCCTCGGCTAGGGCGGCAGTTAACGCCGGATGATCGTGAAGGCGCAGGTCTCCGCGATGCCAAACAATTACCGGGGTGGTCACTTTATCAGCAGACCACGGCTAATACCAGGCAAATATCAGCGCGGCCACATTAGCCCTTGACCCCACCGGCGGTGTGCTGGCCGGTCAGCGCTCCTTGGAAGGCGTAGAAGATGATCAGAATCGGTAGGCTGCCCAGCACTGCGCTAGCCGCCAGCGCCCCCCATTGGGTATCGAAGCGGCCAGCGGTGAAGTTGCGCAGACCGATCCCAACCGTCCAGTTATTCTCGCCGATCAGCAGCGTGCTGGCCAGGATGAACTCGCTGTAGGTACCGATGAACTGCAACAGAAAGATAAACAGCAGCATCGGGATACTGACCGGCAGAATGATGTACCAAAAGGCGCCCCAGCGCGTAGTGCCGTCGACCATGGCGGCCTCTTCCAGACTGGGGCTGATCGACTCCAGGTAGCCCTTAAAGATCCATGACGAGAAGGCGATCGCCCCGCCTGAATAGGCCAGAATCAGGCCGGTGAAGGTGTTCAAAAGCCCCAGGTAGCTCATCAGGTAGAAGATCGCCACCAGCGCCATGAACCCTGGGAACATCTGCACGAAGATGAAGGTCAGCAGCGTGTAGTAGCGCCCCTCGAACTTCATGCGGGCAAAGGCGTAGCCAGCAGTGGTAGCGATCAGAACCGCAAAGAGCCCGGCGGTACCGGAGACCAGCAGGGTGTTGCGGATATAGAGCAAGATCTTGCGCTCACTGCTAGCCGGGACGCGCTCACCAGCGGCGTTGATGGTATAGAACTGATCAGGAGAGATGCTGATAACCAGGGCGAAGATCGTTAAGAACAGCGTCCAACCGGCGTAGCTCTGATAGCGCTCGAGCCGATAGGGGTTACCGCCCAAGCGCTTGCCGACTAATGCACCGATCAGCACTAGCAGTGCCAACACGAACACCCCGATCAGCAACCACTGGAAGGGGAGGATGTTGGTCTCCCCCAGCACCCGCTCGTACTGGATGGTTGAAAACTGAGCCGGGTTGGGGATAACTCCGGAGCGGACTAAGATGCTCCCCTCGCGCGGCGGAACGCTGGCGATATTGTCGGCGCGATTGAATGAAGTCGCCAGCAGGTAGATAACCGGATAGAGCATAGCGGCGACCACTACCCAGATGAAGATGTGGGTAGCAGCGGTCAGGGCATAGCTAACCGCCTTGCCGGGGCGGGTAACGCGGCCATAGAGGTAGGCTGCTAGGCCGATGCCGCTGGCGGCGATGATGAACCCCACCACCGCATAGACCCAGCCGTTGGGGATAGTTAGGAAAAAGCCTCGGCTGATCGGCTCAGCCGGTAAGGAGAACAGCCACAGCAAGGCCATGATGGTGACGGCAACTACTATCAGTGGCACCAGGAGGGCTGGAGCACGGGTCATACGTTCGACTCCTCCTTCAGCGCACCGCTGACTCGGAAGTTGATCAGGCTCACCGCCAAGGTGATTACGAAGATGATGATCGAAATAGCTGAGCCAAGCCCGTAGGCAAAGGCCCCCTGAGCCTGAAAGGCCTCGTTGTAAGCCCAACTTATGAGGATGTCGGTGCCGCGGGCGGTGGCTGTCCCCCACGGCGTAGGTGGGCCGCCGCCGGTGAGCAGGAAGATGATGTTGAAGTTATTAAAGTTAAAGGCGAAGCTACTGAGGGTAATCGGCACTAGCGCTGACCGCAGCAGCGGCAGAGTAACACCCTGGAAGCTCTGCCAGGGGCTGGCGCCGTCGATCTTGGCCGCCTCGTAAAGCTCGCGCGAGATGGCCGAAAGCGCCCCTAGGATAGCGGTCATCATGAACGGCAGGCCCAGCCACAGGTTGACTAGCAACACTGCGGCCCTGGCGGCGTTGGGCTCGCCCAGCCAGTTGAAAGTCGGCAGATCCAACAGCGCCAAGAGGCGGTTGATGGCCCCAAAGTTAGCGTTAAGCAGACCGCCCCAGACCTGAATGGTGATAATGCCGGGCAGCGCCCAGGAGATGATAATCAGCGTGCGGTAAAAGTTGCGCAGTTTCAGGTCGGGGTTATTCAGCAAGATCGCGACCAGCAACCCGAAGGCGGTGTTGATCAGGACTGTCAAGAAGGCGAAGGTGAGGTTCCAGGCAAAGACCGGCCCGAGCGCTCGGTTAGCCTGGGCAATGATCGACTCAAAGTTGCGCCAGCCGATGAAGCCAAAGTCGTTGTAGCGAGCCAGCGCCTCATACTCCAACCCTTCGGGCAAGGACTCATCGAGGGTTACGGTGGTATTTTCGACCCTTATCATGCGCCGCTCAAGGGCCTCCCGGTCAAGGCGCAGCATGACCTCGGTCAGATCGACAGCACCGGGCGGCACTCGCGCCAACGTCAGGCGTGCACCGTCGATCTCGACAATGGGGAATCCAGCACTGATGCCAAAATCGACCAGCTCCAGGTTGACCGCCGTCACCCTGCGGTCGGCGGGCGGCGGAGCAGCCAGCGTGAGCACCGCGCCCTCTAAGCTTAGCGCCGTGACCTCGAGCTGGCCGGAGGCGAAGATGCGTGCCCGCACATTGTTGCAGCCGTCGCGCAGCGCCTGGCAGTCGAGTGTGCGCAGATTCTCTAGGGTCACGCGCTGCCCATCGACCGCCACGATGCGCGTCTCAGTAGCAATGTTGAGTTGGCCGTTGCGAACGCCGGAGTAGTCAGTAAAGGCCAAGATAATGGTCAGTGCTACCGGGAAGAAGGTGAAGGTGAGCAGAAATAAGATAGCCGGAAGGAGGTAGTACCACGGCATGATCCAGGCGTAGCGCTTAGCTATCGCCCTAAGGACTACGATCAGCGCTACCAGGCTGAACAGTAGCCCCGACCAGACCGGGACCGGGAACAGCAGGCGCAAAAGCTGGTAGCCTGCCACGCCGGCGCCCGCTGCTAGCGCCAGCGCCAGGCTCAACAGTCCGAGTGAGCGGAGCAGGCCACCTGCCACACCACCTCGGCCTTTGGGAAGGTAATCGCTGGGGGGGCGGGAAATATCCATATACCTGTCCTTAAAACAAGCTGGCCAGGAGGATTATCCTCCTGGCCAAAGGTGGTGTTAGGGGTTCACGCTCGAGCCTTAGTTGCCCCGGATCTGCTCAACAGCACGCTCGAGGATGGCCGGAATATCGGAGGTCGGCGACTCCAGGATGACATTCAGAGCGTCGCCCATGGGGCCCCAGACTCGGCCCATCGCGGGGATGTTGGGCATCGGCTCGGCGGTCAGCAATGCGGCGCCAAAGCCTGCGATGACCGGGTCATCGGCGACTTGGGCCAGCGCCGAGTTAGAGGCCGGGATGCGGCCCGTAGCGCGAGCCAGCGACACCTGCGCGTCGGTGCGGGCCAGCCACTTGGCGAAGTTGGCGGCATCGACCTTGTTAGCGCTGAACTCGTTCATAAGCACGCCCTGCACGCCCATAAAGCCGCTCCAGGGGTTGCCGTTAACCGGGGGCATAGGGGCCACTAGCACCGGAATACCGGCCTCGCGGTACTGGCTAATCGCCCAGGGGCCGTTGTAGATCATAGCCACTGCACCATCGATGAATAGGCCGTTGGCCACGTCGTAGTTGGTGCCCGCGGGGATGAGAT
>JAGXSO010000146.1 GCA_018333775.1 Truepera sp. | reverse complement strand
CCGTTTTCGTTGCAGCCCACATAGAACTGGCACCTTAAGCACTCCGACCAGACCCGCGGGTGCAGCTCGCGGCTCTTATCGATTAAGGTGAAGCCGCACTTCTCGAAAAAACGCACCTCATAAGTCCAGGCGAAGAGGATCGGGATGCCGATGCGCCGCGCCTCGGCTTCGCACGCCTCGACTAGCTTCTTCCCTATCCCGTTGGCCTGAATGCCGGGCTTGACAGCTAGCCCGCGCACCTCGGCGATATCGCCCCAGAGGACGTGCAGCGCGGCGTTGCCGGCAAACTGGCCGTTGACCTCGGCCACAAAGAAGTCGCGCAGGTTCTCGAAGATATGCGGCATCGGCCTGACCAACATCTTGCCCTGGGTAGCCCAGTAGCCGATGTTCTCAAAAATCAACGGCACATCTTCAGCCTTAGCGGGCCGCACGGTAATCTCAGGGTATGGGTTCATGGTGCCAGCGCCTCCTTGGCCCGCTGGAGCTGCTGTCTGACCTGGGTCGGGGCGGTGCCGCCGTAGCTGTTGCGGGCGTTGACTACCTGCTCGAGCGACAGCGCTTCGTAGACGTAACGGTCAAATAGGGGCGAGACCTGGCGCAAGGTGGCTAGCTCGAGCTCTTGCAGCTCTTTTCCTTCCTTGATGGCCACAGCTACCAGTTTGCCAACCGCCTCGTGCGCCTCTCTAAAGGGGAGTCCCTTTTTGGTAAGATAGTCGGCCAGATCGGTGGCGTTGCTATGAGCGCGGCCCGCTGCCTGATAGGTGCGCTCGGCGTGCACCGTGATCTTCGGCAGCAGGTCGGCGTAGAGCCGCAAGCTGACCTTGAGGGTAAGGGCGGCGTCCATCACCCCTTCCTTGTCCTCTTGGAGGTCCTTGTGGTAGGTCAGCGGCAGCCCTTTCATCACGGTTAGCAGCGCCAGCAACTGGCCGTAGACGCGGCCCGTCTTGCCGCGTACCAGTTCGCAGACGTCGGGGTTTTTCTTCTGCGGCATGATCGAGCTGCCGGTGGTATAAGCGTCGGGCAGAGTAATAAAACCGAACTCCTGGCTCGACCAGAGGATCAGCTCTTCGCTTAAGCGCGACAGGTGCAGCATGGCGATGCTGGCTAGTGACAGGAACTCCAGCGCAAAGTCGCGATCCGAAACCGCATCGAGCGAATTATCAGCCGGGCGGTCGAAGCCGAGCAGCGCGCTGGTGCGGTGCCGATCGATGGGGAAGGTGACGCCCGCTAAGGCACCCGCTCCCAAGGGCGAGACGTTGAGGCGCTTGAGGGAATCTTGCAGGCGCTCCTGGTCGCGGCTGAACATCTCGTAATAGGCCAGCAGGTGATGCGCGAACAAGACCGGTTGGGCTACCTGCAGATGGGTGTAGCCGGGCATGATAACACCCAGATGCTGCTCAGCCATCTCGACCAGCACCTGGCGGAAGCGCGTGAGCAGCGCGCTTAGCTCCTGACTCTCACGCCGCAGCCAGAGCCGGAAGTCGGTAGCGACCTGGTCGTTGCGGCTGCGCGCGGTGTGCAGCTTGCCGCCGACCGGCCCGATGCGCTCGATGAGAGCCTGCTCGATATTCATGTGGACATCTTCCAGCTCAATGCGCCAGGCAAACGCCCCACTCGCAATCTCTTCGCGGATGGTAATCAGTCCGTTGATGATAGCCTCGGCCTCCTCAGTCTTGAGGATGCCGGTCTCCTGAAGCATGGTGGCATGGGCAATCGAGCCTTCGATATCGTCGAAAGCTAGCGCTTGATCGACCGCAATCGAGGCGTTAAAAGCCTGGACCAGCGCGTCGGTCTCGTCAGTGAAGCGTCCGCCCCACAGGCGCTTTACTGGACTTGGCGGCTTGGCGTCACTCATGGTCACCGATCATACAACCCTAACCCATTACCCATTACCCATCACCGTTTAACCTGCCAGGTGCCGCCAACCTGTTTGGCGAGGTGCCCCGCAGTGATCGCGTAGCCCAGGCGGGCGTAGGTGCGCGCGTCCTCGGCATCATCGGGTGGCTCGAGGTAGAGGGCGGGGATGTTGTGAACGATCGCCAGCGCTTCGACCTTGGTCAGCAGCCAGCGCTTGATATCGCCGGCTGGGGCCAGGGGGTGCTCGAGCCACCAGCCGCCATCACCGTAGCGCCAGCGCACCGCGCCAAGCAGTTCGCCACCAGCAGCCTCTAACAGCAGCGCCCCACCTTGCTCGAGCCACTGCTGCACGCTAATGGCGCTTTCGTCGTAGAACTTGACCAGAGCCGGGGTATCGCCTAGTCCGGCCACGCGCAGGCGGGTAGCCCCCCCGGTCATGAGGAGAGCGGCGGCGTTAGTAACTGGCTAGCGATGCGCAGCCGCAGCGCGTTGAGCTTGATAAACCCTTCAGCGTCGGCCTGGTTATAGACGCTGTCTTTTTCAAAGGTCACCACGTCCTGGCGGTAGAGGCTATAGGGCGACTTGCGCCCGATCACCAGCAAGCTCCCCTTGTAGAGCTTGAGGCGCGCCGTGCCGGTGACCCGCTGCTGCACATCGTCTAGCAAGCGCTGCAACGCTTCGCGCTCGGGCGCGTACCAGAAGCCGTTATAGACCATGCTGGCGTAGCGCGGTGCCAGCTCATCGCGCAGCTGCATAACCTGCCGGTCGAGGGTCAGCGCCTCGACCGCTTTGTGGGCGTGATAGAGCAGCGTTCCGCCCGGGGTCTCGTAGCAGCCGCGCGACTTCATACCCACAAAGCGGTTCTCCACCAGATCGACCCGCCCCACCCCGTGCCGCCCGGCCAACTGATTGGCGTGCGTTAACAGGGCTACCGGGTCGAGCCTGAGGCCGTTGATAGCCACCGGATTTCCCGCTTCAAAGTCGACTTCGACCAGCTCGGGCTGATCAGGGGCTTCCTCGGGATCGACGGTTAAGCGCCACATCCCCTTAGGCGGGGCGGCCCAGGGGTCTTCGAGGATGCCGCCCTCGTAGCTGCTATGAAACAGGTTAGCGTCCATCGAGTACGGCTTCTCTTTGGTGACCGGCACCGGGATGCCGCGCTCCTGGGCATAGGCGATGCAGTCCTCGCGCCCCTTGAGGTCCCACTCGCGCCAGGGCGCGATCACCCGGATAGTGGGCCTAATGGCGTAGGCGGCCAGCTCAAAGCGCACCTGATCGTTACCCTTGCCGGTAGCGCCGTGCGCTACGGCATCAGCCCCTTCTTGCAAAGCGATCTCGACCATGTGCTTGGCGATCAGGGGTCGGGCGAACGAGGTGCCCAGCAGGTAGTAGCCCTCATAGACGGCTCCTGAGCGCAGCACCGGGAAGACGAACTCGGTTACAAACTCGCGCTTAAGATCGATGGCGTAGGCCTGGCTGGCGCCCGTTGCCAACGCCTTCGCCTTAGCCTCGGCAACCTCTTCGCCCTGGCCGATGTCGGCGGTGAAAGTGATCACCTCGGCGCCGTAGCGCTCCTTGAGCCACTGCAAGATAACTGAGGTGTCAAGCCCGCCGGAGTAGGCGAGAACGATCTTGTTGATGCTGGACTGGCGCATGTTTGGCTCCTTCGCACAACACCACAGCCCAAGCCGCGCTAATCCCAGACTGCCGCCGGTTAAAGCGGCTAGCGGCGTCGGGCGCGTCGGTGGTTGAGGTGGTGAATCGGCATGGGCGGGTTTGCTGACTACACGACCGATGCATAATCGTGCAGCTTCTGTGCATACCTTAGCACCTCGGTAGGGGTGGGTCAAGGGGCTGGATTAGCGGCCAGGGTGATGCTAGTGTGAACTGTGGGCACAGGAAAATCTCAGCGTCGCCAGCGCCAACTGAGGTAGAGTACGGGGGGCAGCGGGATTCACGCGACAAGGAGGTGGCATGAACAGAACAGAACGCATTGGCGCAATTCTCCTTGCTATCGGTCTGGGGTTGCTGCTGGCTCGAGCCCTGCCGGGAGTAGCCGCCTGGTGGCCGCTCGGTCTGGTAGTAGCGGGATTTTTACTGTGGCGCGAGGCGGCCTCGCAGCTCGTGATTACCACCCTGATCGCCCTGAGCCTAACGCTGGCGGTGGCCGGGCCGGGCTGGCACTGGCTAGCTGGCTGGACAGCGACCCCGGATGGCGGGCGGGTGGTGGCGACCCGCCAGAGCAGCCCCAGCATGGCTCGCGAGTGGGCCGAGGTCGAACTACTCAGAGTTGTCAACGCCGTGGGCAACATCCAGATAGCCGGCGAGGCCACCGAGCCTAGTGTAACGATCACCTACCGCCGTCAGGGCGCTGGTGGGCGTGTGCCCGGAGAGCTTCAGGTTAGCTACGACGCAGCGACCCGGACCCTAACTGTGATCGGCCTTGACCCCAGTGCGCCAGAAGGCGACCGGCGCGGCCTAAGCGCTGCCATCACCATTGCAGTGCCGTCTCAGGTGGTCGTGCAGGTAGAGAATCACGTGGGCAAGGTGACGATAGCCAGAGTGGCGGCGGCTGAGGTGAGCAACCATACCGGCGAGGTGCAGGTGCGCCGGATTGCCGGTGCCGTTACCGCCACCAACGACCGAGGTGCTATCAGGATAGAAGACGCCTACGGCCCGGTTAGCGCTAGTACCCGCGTAGGTGATGTCAGGCTCAGCTTCGATCAGCCGGTCAATCACCCTATCGCGGCACGCACCGACGTCGGCAGCGTGACCCTGCTGATCCCTACCGCCTCTAATGTAGAGATTCGTGCCACCTCGCGAACGCGCAACCTCTCCGGCGACCTACAGACGGTTGTTGCCACCGAGGGCCGCCTGCGCTTAGGGGTGGGTGAGAATATCGTGGAGTTGGCTGCTAACGAGGGTGGTATCGAGGTGCGCAAGCGCTAGCGGCGTCTCAGAGTGTTAGCTAACACCGAGGCTGATACCACGAGTATCGCCCCGGCAAGCCCCCACCAGCCCAGGCGCTCGCCGAAGAGCAGTGCGGCTAATCCGGCGGCGACTACTGGTTCGATGGTGGCGATTAGCACCGCCCGTGACGCCTCAGTGTGCCGCAGTCCGGTGTAGTACAAGAGGTAAGCCAGATAGGTAGATAAGAAGGCTAAAGCGAGGAGCAAGCCCCATACGGCAGGCGATTTAGGGCTAAAGGTTACTAGCGGCCACAGCCCTAGAGCCCCGATCGGCAGCACCACCGCGTAGATAGCGACCGGGGTATAGCGGCCCAGCACCCACTTGCCGAAGATGTAGTAACTGGCGTAGCACAGCCCTGCCAACAGCCCCCAGCCAAGCGAGGTCGGCGTCACGGTGACGCCTTGGCCGCCACCCTGGGCGACCAGGACGACGCCGAGGGTGGCCAGTCCGACCAGCGCCAGCTTCTGTCCGGTGAGCGGCTCACCGAGCAGCAGCCAGGCCGCCACCACCACGAAAGCGGGGGCCGCATAGAGGAGCACTGTAGCCAGGCTGACCCCGCCGGCAGCAACAGCCAGCACGAAGGCGGCATAAAAGGTGGTGACGCCCACCAGCGCAAAGCCGATAAAGAGGGGGAGGTCGCGGCGAGCCAGCCGCAGCTGGCTGGTGAGGGCAGCGTGCAGCACGAACAACCCACCTGCCAGCACGGCACGCCAAAAGGCGATCTCTAGCGGGCTTACGCCAGACTCCAGCACGCCCTTGGAGAGGACGCCAAGCAGTCCCCACAGCACGGCGGCGCTAGCGATGAGGAGGTAGGGGCGCCCCAAGTGCCGGGCCTGCTTTACACGCCGAGCGAGTCGCTTATGGCCTGCTCATACCGGCGCCGCTGTGCCATACGGCGCCGGTATGAAGCAAACTCGATGATGAAGGCGATCAGGTTAAGCAGGTAGATGGCGCCCAGCACTATCAGGCTCCAGAATTGGGTCAGACCCAGGTCGAAGCCCCAACCGAAGAGATCGGCCAGCAGATCGAGGCCCACCAGGGCCCAGGGGACAATCAACAAGACGCCCCAGGCCTCATCAGCCAGGCCGCTGCCGGGGATCAGCAGCGCCAGCAAGTGATACAGCGGTGAGCGTGGGGCGTTACGCGCGCTGCGGGCCCGCGGAACCACCAGCCAGAACAGCGAGACTGCCGCCAGCAGCAAGAACAGGACATACAAGACGGTCCAGGCGGTGAGGCCCAAGCCGGGGGGGGCAGCCTCCCTCAAGCTAGCCCAGGGGTTAGTGAAGGCGCTAGCCAAGGCTTGGCTCCAGGTACCTGCTCTGGCTACCAGAAAGTCCTGCGGGCCGGGCACGGCCAGTACGCGGTGACCGGGCTGATAGCGCTGATAGAAATCGAAGCCGGGCACCGGCTCGCCCAGGTTGAAGCGCGTCACGGCGAAGTCGGGGGCAGCGTCCAGGGCCAGCCGGTAGAAGCTGAGATCACCGGTGAGGACCGCCAGATTGTTAAGCGCCGGCGGGAAGTTGCCGGCCGCTTGGTAGCGCTGCCGGGCTAAGTCGTGTTGGCCCATTACTTGTGCGCTATAGCCGTGGATGAAGTTGGCTCGAGCCTCCGTCAGACGGAGCCCTTGCAGAGCACTTTGCGCTTGTGCACTGGCCAGCGTGCCGGAGCCGAGTGCCGCGGGCAGCGCGGCGTGAGCGGCCCAGTTAGCCAAGGCCAAGAGCGCCAAGACCGCCGCCAGCATTAAGATCACCACCAGCTTTTCAGTCACGGTGTAGTAGCGCGCCACTAACAGGCGAGCCAGCGGCCAGGCGCGCCCACCAGCCTCACGCCGCTTACGCAGATCGACCCCTTGCGGGATCCAGTACTTAAAGAGCAGCGTCAGGTGCAGGAACAGGACTGCCAACAGCAGTGCTAGTGCATAGGACCAGCCGCCAAGTCCCAGGTTGAGCAGCAGCCGCTCGAGCAACCCCGTCTCCAGGCTATGCACATCGCGCTGAGCGCGCTCGCGCCACAGCGCCGCCTCATCGCGTTGGCCGCGCTCCATAAGCAGGTCGGCGTAGCGCAACAGCGCCTCGCGCCCCCCCTCGACGCGCGGCGAGGCCAGCCACAAATACTCGGCCCAAAAGCCGGCACTGGCTAAATCGTTACGCGCCAGCGCCGCACGCAGCGGCTCTAATGGGAACTGGTAAGCGTCGTGCAGCTCGCGGTTAAGCAATAAGAAGGGGTCGTAGCCGCGCTGGGCAAAGTCGCGCAGGGCGGCATCCATAGCCTGCCTGGCCAACGCCTCCTGCCCCGCCTGGTGCAATGGGCGGGCGATCCCGGCTAAGTCGTAAAAGGTCTGAGCGGTCTCGATGGCGCTGTCAAAGGCTAAGTTGGCCCGGTCGGGGTCGGTGGCGCGCTGCCCCACCGCCAGATGAAGCCACGGATTAGTCGGATCGATAGCCAGGCGCGCTGCGGGGTCAGCGACAGCGGCCTCGTGTCGGAGCCAAGCAAAGATCTCCGGCTGCACGCCGAAGCGCACCACCTCGTTTAGCTCGCCCTGGCTGAGCACAAAGCGCTCGCTTAAGCCATCGGCGTGGGTGACGGTAATGATTAGCCCCTCTGGGGTTGACCCCAGCGCACTGATAGGCCCTGATACCGGCCAGCGGCGGATAATGCGGCCCGCCTCGGCAGCGAGCTGCAAGACGCTGTTGCCGTGCGCTAGAAAGATTCCTTCCGGAGTCTCAGCTAAGCTGGTGGTGGTGCCGCTGCCCGGCGGGAAGTCAAGCCGCCACAGGATGGCGCCATCTCGCTGAGCGATCAGCACGCCTGCGGCCAGCCTCAGCTCCGGCAGCGCAGCGACGGGTTCGGGGGTGGGCTCCTCATCGCGCAGCACCGGCACTGTGAGGGCTACCTCGATCTGGAAGGTCTCGCGCAGCTCGTCAAGCCGCACATCGAGCCGCCACCGGCCCGCTTCGGGTAGCTCCCGCTCAAAGCTGAGCGTGCCTTCCGGCGACACGCCAAGGCTGACCAGGTCTACTTTGCCGTCAGGCGCGGTTAAGGCAATTAGCGCCTGCGCCTCCGGTGGTAGCCCCGAACCGGTGAGAGTTATGGTGTCACCAGGCGCAACCTGAAGCGGTGCTACTTCAAGCCTAGGTTGTGCGAGCGCCACGGCGGGTAACCACAACAGGATGAGCAACAACCAGCGCGCTGTAGTCATGATGCCTCCAGGCCGGTGCGTGGTAGTAAGTCCATAATCAAGCATTATAGCCAGTATCGTGAGCATTACCGCGAACTACCCCATGAGAGCTGCTACCAGGTTAGCATGAATCGCGTCCGAGACGGGTATCCACCACATTGTTCGCTGATCAGATGCCTGCCTTAGTCGGCAGAAAATTCACTGTTCGGTGCCGGAGAGTCTGGTTATACTGAGCCTATGGACCCCTGGGAACGGCTGGTTGCCCCCTTCACGGACGGTGCGGTGTGCTGGCGGGTAGCGGAGCGGTCGTTAGATGGTCTGACAGTTAGGCTGCGACCCGGCCTGACCGCCTCAGCGATCCGCGCGCGCCTTGACGAGGTGCTGGGTAAAGCGGGCTGGTCTTATGCGCTGTTTGCGGTCGGCGAACAGGCGCTAGGCTGCAACCTCACTATCTTGGGGATGAGCCGCGCAGCCGTGGTCGCTATCCAGCAGCAGGGCCTCGAGGCTTGCGCCGATGAGGCGTTGGCGCGCGCTGCCGAGCAGTTTGAGCTGCTACCACCCCATGATCTTGCCGCCGAGTATTGGGTTGAGGCCGACCCTGAGACCGGGGCGCCGCTCTATGAGCCACACCAGCAGCCTGCTGCGATCCCAGAGGCGGAGAAGTCGGCGGGCCGCCAGGCGATCGATCGGCTGCTCGAGCGCCTCAAGGCTAGCGGGGCAGGCCGGGAAGCTGCCGCGCTGATAGTGCAGTACGGCGGCTATGGGCGTAGCCCGGAGGCCTCGCGGGAGCTGTATGCCAAGCTGCGCGTACTTTTACAGGAGGCTATCCGTCGAGAATCACTCTCGCTTCGCTCGGGTCAGCCATGATCAAGGTAGTTGCGGTCGGGGACGTACACGGCCAGTGGGCTGAGCTGTGGCGGGCACTGCGAGCGGCCATGGCCGCTGACGCCATGTGCGAGCCGACGCTACCGGTGGTCGAGGGGCGCTTCCAGGTGGTGGTGATCGGCGACCTGGTCCACTACAAGGATTTTGAGACCTATGCCCGAATAGTCGGCGTCGAGTATTACGACCCATCTGACGAGGAGCAGCTCAAGCGGGCCGCCAAGGCCCAGATCCGCGAGCTGTATCGCTTCAAGCACTACGTCGAGCGCGCCCAGGGGAACGTGACGGTGATCTTAGGTAACCACGATGAGGCTGCACTGACCCACCAGTACCAGTTAAGCACCCGCGGCGGGCTGCACCATAACGAGTTTAACGAGGAGCGGGGCGGTCTGGCCCTCCCCAAGGAGCTAGCGGTATGGATGGCGAGCTTCCCGCGCGAGAAGGTCTTCTACGGAGTGCAGTTTGCCCACGCCGGCCCGTTGCCGGGCATGCAGATCTTCGACGACTTCTTCTATCACGACGCTGACACCAAGCAGTGGTGGCAGCACAAACCGCAGCTCGTCGAACAGACAGGCTACCGTTTCGGGGTCTACGGCCACACCGTGATGGAGAGCGGCATCCATGTTGATAAAGAGCACCGCTTGGCTATGATCGACGCGCTCTCGCGCCAGCAATTCCTAGAGCTGTTCTTGTCCGAAGAGCGCCTGGACTATCGAGTGATGGAGTTCTGATCACCTGCCACAAGCCAAATCGAGCCTGTTTTTCCCCTATTTTTGTGGCCGCCCTCGCTTTCACTGAACGGCCTCATGCGCTTCCAACCCCCTAGCCTGACCGGCGGCCTCCTATCTCTTACACCGGCCCGAATCTCTCTTGGCCGCCTTCGCCACGCTAAAAAGCTACGGTGTGACGTCCAACACGGCCAGGTGACCGCGCTGCGCGTAGGCTAAGATGGTTTGGTCTCTAGTCGCCAACGCAGCCCCAGTGAGCCGGGAGGTCGCCATGAGGATGCGGTCGGCAGGGTCGCCGTGAGGATGGCCGGGCAGCCGCGTGCTGCTGATGAGGATGTCCGGGCTGAGGGTGCTCGACCTGACGCCCGGCGCCTGCAAGGCCTGCTGCACCCAAGTGTCGAGATCGACTGTGAGCTCGAGCCTGCCCCTCGCGGTGAGCATCGCGACTTCCCAAACCGAGATGTGCGAAACCAGCAGCTTGCCCTCCAGACTCTTCTGCCGCAACTCGGCGAGCGCAGCAGGCGAAAATTCGTGGCCGGCGCCCTCGACGAGCCATACCCACACGTGGGTATCGAGGAGCAGCGCTCGAGCTTCAGGCATCGGCCTCCCAGACTTCATCTAGCGGGCTGACGAGGTCGCCGTAGCGGCTGACGGCACCCTGCAGATAGCCGAAGATATCGGCGGCAGCTTCGTCGTAGGGCACGAGCTTGGCCACGGGCTTGCCGCGCTTGGTCACGACGATCTCCCGGTGCTCGCGCTGCACTTGATCCATGAGTTTAAGGCAGTGCGCCTTGAACACCCCTGCAGGAATCTCGGTTACCTCTCGAGTCAGCAGTTTTGCTCTATTTATGACCGCCTTTGCCATCTTGCCGCTCCAATCGCGCGCAAATTATGACCATAGTAGCATGACCACAAGGAGCACGACAACGCCACAGGGCACCGCGCTGCTGGGCCTTACTCTAGGTACTCCCGTACTCCCGCCGTGGCTTGACGGGCGTATATGACCATAGTATATTCCTGATCCGTGTCATATCCGCACGACCGATGAGCCGGCGCGAACGGAGAGTGTATGAGCGTGCTCAAGAGGGGCGCGAAGCCTAAGAGAATTGTGCCCCGCTTCAAGAGCGAAGACGAGGAGCGGGAGTTTTGGTCCTTGCAGGACTCGCTAGGCTACCTCGACTGGTCGAAGACTCGGCCGGCCATCCTGCCACGTCTCAAGCCGTCTACGGCGACAATCTCCCTGCGGCTTCCGGAATCCCTGCTAACTGCACTCACAGTGCTTGCGAACCAGCGGGATGTGCCGTACCAGTCACTGCTAAAGATCTTCCTGGCCGAACGAATCGAGTACGAGCGCCGTCGCAAAGTGGGATGATGCTCAACCACAGGCCGTTATCGGGTCTCTTATTCGCTCCCACAGGGAATGCCAAGCAGGCGCGAGGGTTTAAGGTGGCCTGTCTACCTTCCCCTCGGGGCGAACTTCTTGCGGGTTGCGTTAATTTCTTAGGGCAGCACAGCCAAGCGCTAGGCAATGGCAATCTGAAGTCCGTAAGAGATGCCTAACAGGTACAGCAAGAAGAGCAAAACACCGAGGGCGCGCAACCACAGCTCACCCAGCTCTACCCCGCGGCGCAGGTGCGCTTCCAAAACGATCACAAAGACTATGTAACAGATGGCCAAAAAGAGCATGCCGAAATTATGCAGCGCTAGCCCCCAGACCCCGAGGCGCAAGTGATAGGCCAGATCAACCAGGTTGACTCGGAGCTGAGTTAAGAGCCATAAGGCGAGCGCCGAGAAGCCGAGCCACAGCCCGTAGCCACAGATATAGAGAACAACGGCAGGGCGTGGCCGGGAGCTATTCACGGCCTCAGCCCAACCTTTAGTCGCGCACGGCTTGTCAAGACCACGTTATTGTATATAATACAGTAACAGTGTCCTACCGCTATTGGGTTGGTCGCGGGTTACTGTCACCCGAAGAAGGGAGGTCTTAGAGGTTAGGCGCTGTCTATGGCTAGAATAGTTGAAGCAGGCAGAGTAAACACACTCACCAGAGGAGGACAAGATGTTACGCCATACAGAGTTTCTCACCCGTCGCTTGATGGCCCTGCTGCTGGGCGGGCTAATTGCTCTTGTTGGTCTGGTACAGGCGCAACCCGCGGTGTTTAGCGAAGCGCCGATGTTGGCGGAGCGCGTAGCGGCTGGAGCACTGCCGCCGGTAGCGGAGCGCCTGCCGATACCGGAAGATGTGGTAGTAATCGAGCCCGTTGAAGAAGTCGGGCAGTACGGCGGCACTATCCGCACGCTTCACACCGGGCCGGGCATGGGCGAGCTCAAGATGATCATGTACGACCCACCCGTGCGCTGGAACCGCGACTATACGGCGTACATCCCAGGGCTTTTCAGAGGCTGGGAATTCAATGAGGACGGCACCAGTGTGACGTTCTTCATGCGCCGCGGCCTGAAGTGGTCTGACGGATACCCCTTCACCACCGAGGATATCCTCTTCTGGTGGGAAGACCTGGCGCTAAACCCGGACTTTGGCGCCGTGATGCCGCCCTGGTGGGCCTTTGTGGCACCCACACCGGGGGCCACACCGGTGCTTGGCACACTCGAGGTGGTCGACCGCTATACCTTCCGCATGAACTTCGCGGTGCCTCACTGGAATGTCCCTTACATCCTGGCCTCGGGCTTCTGGAACTTCGAGCCGATGATGGCACCCAAACACTTCTTGAGCCAGTTTCACCCCCGCTACAACCCGGCAGTAGCCGATTACCGGGAGCTAGAGATCAAGAGACTGTGGAACCAGACGCCGGGGCACCCGACCCTCTTCGCCTGGCACACGGTTGAGTATGTACCGGGCGAGCGGGTGGTCTTTGAGCGTAACCCCTTCTATTGGAAGGTCGATACGGCAGGGAACCAACTACCCTACGTCGACCGCCTTGTCAGCACCGAGGTGCCCGAAGCAGAGACTAGACTCCTTAAGATCATCGGTGGCGAGGTCGACCTGGCCTTCCGGGAAGTGCCCTCACCGCGCGACCTGCCGGTCATCCTCGACAACCAGGAGCGCGGCGGTTACCGCTGGCTCGAGGGTTGGATCAACGGTGCGGGTGGCTGGCCGATGCTAGTTGTTAACCAGGACTTTGTTGGTGACGATTATATCCGCACGCTCCAGCGCGATAAGAACTTCATGCGCGGCCTGTCGCTGTCTATCGACCGCGAAATGATTAATGAGGCCATCTGGTTTGGCCTTGGTACCGTCCAGCAGGCCACCATTACCGAGCAGTCGTGGCACTTTGAGCCTCCCGAAGGGCGAGCGCTGTTTGAAGAGTGGGCCGCTTGGTACGCCGACCTTGACCTAGACCGGGCCAACCAGTACCTGGATGCCGCCGGCTTGGATCAGCGGGACGCGGCGGGCTGGCGTCTGCGGGCTGATAACGGTCAACCGCTAGAGCTCCTGCTCGATATCGGTGAGTGGGGTGGAGCAGAGGTCAATGCCGAGACCGCCGCGCTGCTCCAGGCGCAATGGCGGGCAGTCGGTATCCGAGTAGTGCTGAACAATGCCCCAACCCCAGAGATCGACCGGCGCTGGAACGAGGGCACCTATATGGTGCGCTTTGTCCACATGGCCGAGATGGACCTCTGGACCTTCCCTGACTGGATCTTCCCGATCGGCAACGAAGTGCGCGCCTGGCCGCGACAAGCGCTGTGGCTACGCACCGGCGGTGCCCAAGGCGAGGAGCCTGGCGAGATCGTCCGGCGCCTTTTTGAACTGTACATGCAAGGGATCGCTATCCCCAACATTGAGGACCGGCACCACCTGGTCTGGGAAGCGATTCGCATCCACATGGCAGAAGGCCCGTTCTACATCGGTATTACTGCGGGCTTACCGATGCCGGCGACCGCTAATGTCAACCTGCGCAACATACCGGACTTCGGCATTCTGGGCCCCTGGGCGCCGGGTGGACCGGGCAACACCAATCCAGAGCAGTACTTTTTCCGGCAGTAGTGGCCGTAGGTGGGCGCAGACCAAGCCTGCGCCCACTCATGAACGGAGGAGGCTTTGACCACCCTCATTATTAGGCGCATCGCCCATATGATCCCGCTGCTGATTGTTATCTCAATGATCAGTTTTGTGCTTATAAACCTTCCGCCGGGAGATTTCTTGACCATCAAGATCCAGGAGTTAGAGGCCCGTGGCGACACCGCTGCGCGGCGCACCATCGAGCAGTGGCGCGAGCGCTTCGGCTTGGATCTGCCGCTGTATCAGCAATATCTCATCTGGGTCAACAGCTTCTTGCGCGGCGACTTTGGGCGCTCGTTTGAATTTGAGCGCGATGTGCGGGAGCTAATCGGCCAGCGGCTGGCCCTGTCGGTGACTATTTCGCTGTGCACCATGCTCTTTACCTGGCTGATCGCCATTCCAGCCGGCATTTTCGCAGCGACGCGGCAATATTCATTTTGGGACCAGTCTCTATCGTTCATCTCTTTTATCGGCATGTCTATGCCCAACTTCCTGTTGGCACTGATTCTGATGTATGTTTCGGTGGTGCATTTTGGTTGGGGAGTGGGCGGCCTTTTCTCGCCCCAATATGTCGACGCACCCTGGTCGTTAGCGAAGTTTGTCGACCTCCTCAGACACCTCTGGGTCCCGGTTGTGGTTATCGGTATAGCCGGCACTGCTGGTTTAATGCGCATCATGCGCGGCAATCTGCTGGATATCCTGGGCCAGCAGTATATCGAAACAGCGCGCTCCAAGGGGCTCAAGGAGAGCCTGGTGGTCTACAAGCACGCGGTGCGCGTAGCCATCAACCCGATTATCACGATTGCCGGAATGATGTTCCCCGCCATCATTGCCGGCGAAGTGATCACCTCCGTGGTGATGAATCTGCCCACAATCGGGCCGCTTTTCTTGCGGGCGCTGTTGGTGCAGGATATGTACTTGGCCGGCAGTATCTTGATCTTCTTGACGCTCTTTTTGCTCATCGGCAACCTGCTGGCGGACATTGCCCTCGGCTTGGTCGATCCACGCATCCGCTATGAGGACTAATCATGTTTGACTCTCGCGAAGAGCTCATTAAGCGTCCGTCCCTGGACGAAGCAGAGGAGCTCGAGGCCCAAGGCACCAAGGAGCGGCCCGAAAGTTACGGCGCGCTAGTCTGGCGCCGCTTCAGGCGGAGCAAGGTGGCCATCGTTGGCGGGGCAGTGATCATCTTGTTCTATCTGGTCTGCTTTGCGTTCCCTGAGTTCTTCGCGCCCTATCCCGTAGAGCACATGCATCGGGTCTATCTGGGGGCTCCGCCGCAAGTACCTCGCTTTATCGATCACCAGGGGAACTTCCACCTCCGCCCCTTTGTCTACGGCTTAGAGCGCCACGTCGATCCGCGCACCTTCCGGCGCACCTTCAGAGAAGACACCGACCGGATGTATCCCCTCTACTTCTTCGTGCGCGGCGAACCGTACCGGCTGTGGGGCCTCTTCCCGATGGATCTGCGGCTATTCGGCACAGCCCAAGGCGCCGAAGGGGGCACCGCCTTTATCCTGGGCACCGACCGGCTTGGGCGCTGCCTCTTTTCGCGCATCCTGTACGGCGGACGCGTCTCGCTCTCCGTCGGTCTTATCGGCGTCGCGCTGACGATCTTGTTCGGTTCGCTGATCGGTGCCAGCTCCGGCTTTTTCGGCGGCACCATCGATAACGCCATCATGCGCGCCACCGAAGTGCTGATGTCGTTCCCCAGCCTCCCCTTGTGGATGACGTTGGCAGCGGCCGTTCCGCCCCACTGGAGTCCGATTGCCGTCTATTTCGGTATCACTGTCATCCTCTCGGTGCTGGCTTGGGGAGGGCTAGCTAGGGAGATTCGCGGTAAGGTGCTAGCCTTGCGTGAAGAGGAGTATGTATTGGCGGCGCGCTGCTTAGGAGCCGGCCCACGTCGGCTGATTTTGCGCCACCTCCTGCCGGGCTGTTACAGCCACATTATTGTGGTGGCTACCTTGAGCATCCCGGCCATGATCCTGGCTGAGACCGCGCTTGGCTTCTTAGGCCTGGGCTTAAGACCGCCCATGACCAGTTGGGGCGTGCTGTTAAACGAAGTGCAGAACGTGCGCGCGCTGGCCCACACACCTTGGCTGCTGATACCGGCGCTGCCGGTCATCACCGTGATTTTGGCCTTCAACTTCTTGGGCGACGGCCTGCGGGACGCTGCCGATCCCTACAGCAGCGGCCGATGATCGGTGCCATGAGGCATGAGGAGAGTGGGTTGTGGAGTTAGTGGAACGTCCAAGCGCTGCACCGGCTAGTCTACCGCTACCGCTTATGCCGGAAGCGCTAATCGAACTGCGGGACTTAAAGACCCACTTTTATACCGACCGCGGGGTGATTCGCGCGGTAGATGGCGTCAACCTCTTGATCCGGCCCGAGCGGACCATCGGTATAGTCGGTGAATCGGGGTGTGGGAAGAGTGTCATGGCGCGCTCCATCATGGGTCTAGTGCCACGCCCGCCGGCCCGTCTCAGCGGTGAGATACTCTTTAGGCGGAGGACGGGCGAAGTAGTCGATCTGGCCAAGCTGAACCCCAAGGGCGCTACCATGCGCGAAATTCGCGGCGGCGAGATCGCCATGATCTTCCAGGAGCCGATGACCAGTTTAAACCCGGTCTATACCGTGGGCAATCAGATCATGGAAGCGGTCATGCTGCACCAGGGTTTAGACGCCGGCAAGGCGCGCGAAAGGGCCGTTGAGATGTTGAGGTTAGTCGGCATCCCGGCCCCGGAAAAGCGCGTTGATAACTATCCGCATCAGATGTCCGGCGGCATGCGCCAGCGGGCTATGATCGCCATGGCGCTCTCGTGCAACCCCGCGCTACTAATCGCTGACGAGCCGACTACCGCGCTTGATGTCACCATCCAGGCACAGATCCTTAACCTGATGAGGCAGTTGCAGCAGGAGTTCAGGATGGCCATTGTCTTAATCACCCACAACCTCGGGGTGGTAGCTGGCATGGCTGACGAGATCGCCGTCATGTACCTAGGACAGATGGTGGAGCACGGCCCGGTGCGCGGTGTCTTTGGCAAACGCTATCACCCCTACACGCGCGGCTTGCTGCAATCGATCCCCAAGATGGGGGCGTCCCGGGGGGTTCCGCTCGAGCCGATCAAGGGCCTGGTGCCAGATCCGCGCTTTATGCCCACCGGCTGCCGCTTCAAGACGCGCTGCCCCCAGCGCATGCCGATCTGTGACCAGGAGGTGCCGGTCATAGAGCCTGAACCCGGCCACCAGGTGCGCTGCTGGCTCTATTCAGTTGATGGCGAGGTGAGAGGTGACTCAGGCGCCGCCCGTCCTGCTGCAAGTTGAAGGCTTGAAGAAGTATTTTCCCGTCTATGGCGGCCTTTTACGGCGCAAGGTGGCGGATGTCAAGGCGGTTGACGATGTCTCGTTCGCCGTCCATGAGGGTGAGACGCTAGGGCTGGTAGGCGAGTCTGGTTGCGGCAAAACCACGGTAGGCCGGACCTTGCTGCGCCTTTACGAGCCGACCGAAGGGCGCATCCTGTTGCGCAGCTCGAATGGAGCGGCACAGGCTGAAATGATTGATCTGGCTAAGCTCGCGCCGCGGGCTCTTAAAGCCCTGCGCCGCGAGATGCAGATGGTCTTCCAGGATCCCAACGCCTCCTTGAACCCGCGCATGACAGTGCAGGACATCTTAAATGAGCCTTTTGAGATTCACGGCGTGGGCAACCGTAAAGAAAACGAAGGGCGCATTATCGAGCTGATGGCAGCCGTCGGGCTCCGGCCCAACCTGCGCAACCGTTACCCGCACCAGTTTTCGGGGGGGCAGAAGCAGCGTATCGGCATCGCTCGAGCACTCGCCTTGCGGCCGCGGCTGATTGTGCTCGATGAACCGGTCTCGGCGCTCGACGTGTCGATCCAGGGGCAGGTATTAAACCTGCTGGTCGAGCTGCAAAGAGACTTCAACCTGACCTACCTCTTCGTAGCGCATGATCTATCCGTGGTCGAACATATCAGCAACCGGGTGGCGGTGATGTACCTGGGCCGCATCGTTGAATTGGCCACCACCGAGGAGCTTTTTCAGCGCCCGCAGCACCCCTACACCGAGGCGCTCCTCTCAGCGGTGCCGGTCCCTAACCCGGACTACCAGCGCGACCAGATTATCCTGCAAGGCGGTATCCCCTCACCCCTGAACCCGCCTGCGGGTTGCCACTTCCATCCCCGCTGCCCATATGCTGAACAGGTAGGGCCGGCGCGCTGCCAAGGCGAGGTGCCGGCACTGCGCGAGGTGAGGCCGGGGCACTGGGTGCGCTGCCACTTTGCCGAAGTGCTCGAGCTGCAAGGGGTACAACCTTGGTAAACGTAGCCCCGCTACAACAGGTGGAGGCGGCGCTTAGCCAGGCCAAAGCGCTGCGCCGCGCCAAGCGCTACAACGAAGCCGCGGAGCTCTTGCTGAGCGCACTGAATCACGGTGTTCAAGCCGATCGGATCTTATTCCAGTTAGGGAACGTCTTCTTTGATGCCGGCGACCTGTCGCGCGCCGAGTACAGCTACCGGCGCGCCACTGAAGAGAATCCCCAACACGTCAACGCCCTGCACAATCTGGCGGTCGTCTACCACAAGCAAGGGAAGGTGGCTGAGTCCGTTAAGCTCCAGCGCCAAGCGGTGCAGCTCGGACTGCAAGGAAAACCTCAGGCGAACACCATCGAGCCGGAAGTGGCTGGTTGGGCGCGCAAAATAGCTTACCGAGGCTTCGTGGTAGTGGCGCTGCTGCTGGCCGGTATTGCGGTACTACTCTACTTGGCCTAAGGCTTTATGAACCGCCGTTCATCACTAAGAAAGGGCTATGCTAAGAAAAGGCTATCAGCTTTGAGCTGACTGACTGATAGCCTGAAAGGCTGCTTTTCGAAGGAGCACATCATGCAGAGAATCGCCCTAATCGGTGCCGGCAGCGCTAGTTTTGGCTTGGGAGCGCTAGGGGATATCGTCAACAGCAGCATCCTTCGCGGTAGTACCATTGTCCTACACGATATTAACCCTGAGGCCTTGAGCAGAGTCGAGCGGATTGGGCACGAGTATATCCGCGAGCGTGAGTTACCTTTTGAACTGCTGGCTACCACCTCGCGCCAGGAGGCCTTACAGGGCGCTACGTTCTGCATCATCTCCATCGAGGTCGGCCACCGCTTCAAGCTATGGGAGCAGGACTGGCACGTGCCTCAGCAGTACGGCATCCACCAGGTTTATGGCGAGAACGGTGGGCCGGGGGGGCTGTTTCACTCCTTGCGCATCATCCCACCCATCCTCGAGATCTGCCGCGACATCATGACCTTGTGCCCGGCGGCCCACGTCATTAACTACAGCAATCCCATGAGCCGCATCTGCCTGACCGTCAAGCGCAAGTTCCCCGAACTGAAGCTGATCGGCCTCTGTCACGAGATACACTCGCTGCCTCACCACCTGTCGGCGATGCTAGACACGCCCCTGGCTAACTTGACCATTAAGGCCGGTGGGCTCAACCACTTCAGCGTGCTCCTGAAGGTCCACTACCAGGACACGGGCCAGGATGCCTACCCGGAGGTAAGAGCCAAAGCTGCGGCTTACTTTGAGAACGTCCCTACTTCTGCCCAGATCATGGCCGGTATCCTCGATCCGGGGGGCCGGGAGCCCCAGGCTCGCCAGTGGGCCGAGCGAAGGCTGTTGCTGGAGATTCTCAACCGCTTTGGCTACCTGCCGATAACCACCGATAGCCACTTTGGTGAGTATCTCCAGTGGGCGCACGAGGTCGTCGATCACCAAGGGATTCTCGACTTTTACCGCTGGTACCAGCGCTGGTGCCTAGAGCTCGAGCCGGAGTCGAGAATCGACAACCCGGGTTTAAAGGAGCGCGCCATCCCCATCATCGAGGCGATCCTTACCGATGCCCGCCAGGAGGAGCTGGCGGTCAATATCATGAACGACGGCCTGATCGATAACTTGCCGCGCGATCTGGTGGTTGAGGTGCCGGCCATGGTAGATCGGCACGGTGTACATGGCGTGCGGCTGGGCTCCTTGCCCAAGGGGATCGCCGGGCTGCTGGCCAATCAGGTGGCTGTTCACGACCTCACTGCCGAGGCCGTGCTGACTGCCAGCCGTGAGGCTGCCTTGCAGGCGCTGTTGGTCGATCCTGTCGTGCATAGCGTGCGCGCGGCTGAGCAGACGCTTGACACCATGCTCGACTTGCAGCAGCAGTATCTCGGCTATCTCCGCTAGCCTATAGGATAGGCACGAGACCGGGGGCCGGCCTGACTGTCACGGCCTTGTGTCACCGCCGGTTTTAAAATGGTTCACCCGCACTTTTGGTGAAGCAGGGATCATGTCCTGTACAGTACTTTCGCCCTGAGCAGTCGAGGGTCTAGCCGCACTTTTGGTGAAGCGGGCTGAGCTGTGCTGAAATGGGAACTGCTATGTTCCCAAGCAGCATTTTGCCCAGTCACCAGCTACTTACCTACGAAACCACTTATCAGCTTGGTTCATGCTTCCACCTCGTTCTCTCCTCACAGCAAACCGAGCCGCCATGCCCCTTGTGCAGCACGCCCTCCAGAAGAATCCACAGCCGCTACACCCGCTTGGTGGCAGACCTGCCCGTGGCTGGCTACCGGGTGATGCTGGAATTGCAGGTCAAGAAGTTCTTCAAGGCTTCGCCCGACCATTGTGACAAGTTCGGCTGCAAGAGGTGGATCTTTTGCGAGCGGCTGCCCGAGGTAGTCCAACCGTATGGCCGCCGCTCGATTCGCCTCGTTGAAGCGCTAAAGCACCTGGGTCTGCTGGTCAGCGCCGAGGTGAGCCGGAGCATCGCCGAGAGGTTCGGTATCTCCGCCAGCCCAGACAGTTTCCTCAGGACTGCGCGAGGATGTGATGCGCCAAGCGACGACATCGTGGTTCGTAAGGTCGGCATTGACGACTGGGCCAAGCGCAAAGGTCACAACTATG
>JAGXSO010000145.1 GCA_018333775.1 Truepera sp. | reverse complement strand
AAGCCGGTGGTGGCAGTGATGGGTAGCGTGGCCGCCAGCGGCGGCTACTACGTGCTGACTAGCGCCCGGCATATCGTCGCCGCCCCGACCACCGTTACCGGATCGATCGGGGTGCTGACTGTTAAGTTTGTGCTTGAGCAGTTCTACGCCCAATACGGCCTGCAACCTGAGGCGCTCTCGCGGGGGCGCTTTGCGCAGCTTTACAGCGCTAACCAGCCCTTTAGCCCGGAGGAGCGGGAGCTAATTGCGCACTATATTGGCGAAGTCTACCAGCGCTTTGTTGCCCGCGTGGCCGAAGGGAGAGGGCTTAGCAAGGAGACGGTTGATGCGCTGGGGCAAGGCCGCGTCTGGTCGGGTGAGGACGCTCTGGCGCGGGGTTTAATCGACCAGCTAGGCGACATTACTAGCGGCCTAGCGCGCGCTAAGGCGCTGGCCGGGTTGCACCCCGAGGCTCCGGTCTGGAACGTCAGGGCCCCGGCCAGGCTGCTCTTGCCTACCTCAGCAGACCCCACTACCTTGCAGCGCGCCCTCGGCCCCTTGCTGCGCGAGCAGGCGCTGCTGCTAAGCAGCGCTGTTAGCCTTACCAGCTCACCTCGGTAAAGCTGTAGCTGTAAATCCCCTCCGGCGAGCGCTGGCTGTAACCGATGCCGCTGCCTAAGCGCCCGGCGGTAAAGAGCAGGAACTGCTCGAGCGCACCAGCTGCACGGTCGATAGCCGCAAAGTCGAGGCCGGCCCCGCCGGCGAGCCCGGCAGTGAGCTGAATCTGGCTCCGCATCTCCCGAGCCATCCACTCCATAAAGAGGCGCATATCGGTAAAGCTTAGGCTATTGATTTGGGTCGGTACCGCAGCGACCAGCGCCTGGTAACTGGCTTGCGTGCCTAGATTGACCGTCCCGGCAAGCGTTTCGAGAACCGCGCGCATCGCCTCCCGACTGGTGGCAATCAGCGCATAGCCGCCGGTGACGGCGTAGCTCAGGCTCACACCGGGGGTGATGTCGTAATGGGTCACGGTTACGCCGCCGATCGCTTCGCTGCTGATGGTGGGGACGCCTACCCCCATCGGGTCGCCGAAGGCGGCAACAGTCTGGCTTACCACCTGCAACAGCTCGGTTAAGCCCCGCTGGGCCGCGGCTTCGTCGGTGGCAGGAAGCAAGAACAGATTCTCGCCCAGTAGGTTTTCGGCGGGCATACCGGGGACTACCACCTCACTCGGGGCTGTGACGATGGTGGCAATATGCGCGCCGGTCCAGTTCAGGGCGGTGCGGCGCAGGTCGAGGCCGAAGTTAGCAAGCAGCAGCTGATCGAGGCTGCCGCCCAGCTCCGGGATGCTAATGGCCAGGTCGTTCAAGTAGTCCCACCAGCCGCGCAGATTAGTGGCGTCCACCGTGTAACTGAGTGCGTTTTGCGGTGTGAAACGGAGGCTGTCGAAGCTGACCGGCTCGCCCGCCGTGAGCAGTTGATAAAGCGCCAGGTCGCCGCCTTGAGGGTTGACTGCCTGCCGGCTCTCTTGCTCGAGCCCGGTAGCGGTTACGCGCAGCACGCTACCGGCGCTTCCCGCAGTCTGTAGCGCTGTGGCGAGCCGCGCCACCAGGGCATCGACTCCGAAGCCTTGCACAAAAGGCCGGGCTACCACCGCGAGCTGAGCGAAGTTGAGGTAGCCATAGAAGCTCCCCGGCGCTAGCTGCCCCAGAGTAGCCTGATATCCCGCACTGCTAGCAAAGTTAGGTTCAGCCGCCCCGGCCAGGCGCCGCAGCAGGCCGCGCAGCGTGTCGGGATTACTCGACAACAAGAGCAGATCCTGAGCCTGCGCGTAGGCTAGCACCGGTAGCAGTTCATCTTCGAGCACAAGCTGGTGGAAGGTGAAGCCGCTCTCGCTAAAACTCTCCACCGGCCGGTCGCGCTGCGCCTCTGCTAATAGCTCCGTCACCGTGGCCTGCACCTCCGGACTAAGCCGCGTTATTAGCGTCAACGCCGGCAGCGGATTGAACTGCGAGGCTGACAAGGCCAGCCAGGCTTCTTGACCCAACACCTTAAGCGCATCTAGTTCGCGCCACGCCTCGGGCAGCTTAGCTTCGCCCTGGGCGTCCATCGGGAAGGCCGCTGCCAGGGCTCCGGCTACATCCAGGTGCTCAAACTCAGCGCGAAAAGCGTCAAGCTGGTCGGAGACTGTGGCCAGATCCTGCATACCTAACGCCAGGATGGTCTCAGCGGGCAGCAGCGGGGCGAGGGTTTGCGCTAGCCCCGCGCCGGTTAGCAGCAGCGTCAGCAGTAGGGCCAGGACACGGTTAGGCAAATTCATAGCTTGTCCTCCTTGGGCATAGGCCATAGTGTACAGTGCGGCAATGAGAAAGATTCTAATCCGCAAGTGTCAACGGCTAATCAGCAGCTGCTTGGCAGCCTGCACCACACTTTCCACGCTAAACCCATAACGCGCCATGACCTCCTCGCCGGGCGCCGAGGCGCCGAAGCGATCCACACCGATGACCGACCCCGTGGTGCCAAGGTGCTTGTACCAGCCCAAGGTAGCCCCGGCCTCCAGGGCCAGGCGCGGGACGCCCGGAGGCAGCACTGCATCTCGGTAAGCCGCGTCCTGCCGGTCGAACAGCTCCCAGCTAGGCATGCTCACCACCCGCGTGCCGATGCCGTCGCGTATCAGCGCCGACTGAGCCGCCAGCGCCAGAGGCACCTCCGAGCCGGTAGCCACGAGGACCAGCCGTAGCGGGCCGGAGGACTCGCTCAGCACGTAAGCCCCCTTGGCTACCGCACCCTGGGGGATAGCCAGGTAGGGGAGGTCTTGACGGCTCAGCGCCAGCACTACCGGGCCGCCCTGATGCCTGACCGCCACTTCCCAGGCCTGGGCGGTCTCGTTGGCGTCGGCGGGGCGCAGCAGGAGCAGGTTGGGAATGGCCCGCAGCGACATCAGGTGCTCAATCGGCTGGTGGGTGGGGCCGTCGCCGCCTAGGCCGATGCTGTCGTGAGTGAACAGATAGATGACCTTGATACCCATCAGGGCGGCTAGCCTCAAGCTGGGCCGCAGGTAGTCCGAGAAGATCAAAAAGGTTGCCACATATGGCATCACCCCGCCGTGTAGCGCTAGCCCGTTGGCGATAGCGCCCATGCCGTGCTCGCGCACGCCGAAGTGGATGTTGCGCCCGGCGTAATGGCCGCGCTGCATGAAGCCGCCGTCTTTGAGCGTGGTCTTGTTCGAGCCGGCCAGATCGGCTGAACCGCCCACCAACTCTTTCACGCGCCCGGCGATGGCGTTTAGCACCTGATGCGAGCTGTTGCGGGTGGCGTCCTTGCCGCCGACCTCAAAGCGCGGCAGTAGATCATGAATCTCCGACACCTGACCGGCCATGACCCGCGCAAGTTCGGCGGCTGGCTCGGGATGGGCAGCCTGGTAGGCAGCCAGACGCTCCTGCCAGCGCTGTTCGGCGGCGGCTCCGGCGGTCACAGCCTCTCGATAATGAGCCAACACGTCCTCAGGCACGCTAAAAGCCGGCCAGTCGATGCCGAGATTCGCCTTGGTGCGCTTAGCCTCCTCAGCGCCCAACACCGAGCCGTGCGCTGCCGAGCTGCCGGCCTTGTTGGGCGAGCCGTAGCCGATAACGGTGCGCACTGCGATCAGGCTGGGCCGCGGATCGGCCTTAGCCCGCTCCAGGGCGGCGCTGATGGCCGCCACGTCGTTGCCGTCTTCGACTTGCGCGGTGTGCCAGCCGTAGGCCTGATAGCGCTTCAGCACGTCCTCGGTGAAGGTGATCTCGGTTTTGCCATCGATGGTGATCCGGTTGTCATCATAGAGCACGATCAGCTTGCCAAGCCCCAAGTGCCCGGCCAGCGACGAGGCCTCGGCTGAGACGCCCTCCATCAGATCGCCATCGGAGGCGATGACGTAAGTGTAGTGGTCGATGATGTCAAAGCCGGGCCGATTAAAGCGCACGGCTAGGTGCGCCTCGGCCAGGGCCATCCCCACCGCCGTGCTGACGCCTTGCCCCAGCGGGCCGGTGGTGGTCTCCACCCCGGGCGTGTGCCCATACTCGGGGTGGCCTGGCGTCTGGCTCCCCCACTGCCGGTAGCGCTTAAGCTCCGCCATCGGCAGGTCGTAGCCGGTTAGGTGCAACAGGCTGTAAAGCAGCATGGAGCCGTGCCCGGCTGATTGCACAAAGCGGTCGCGGTTAAACCAACTGGGGTTATGGGGGTTATGCTGTAAAAACCTAGTCCACAGCGTATATCCCATCGCTGCCGCGCCTAGCGGCATACCGGGGTGGCCGTCGCCGGTGGCCTCGGTAGCGTCGATGGTGAGGGCGCGGATAGCGTTAATGGAGCGCGTCTGTAGCGCCGTGTCGGGGGGGGTGGTCAGCGTGTCCATGGGGTTCCTCCAAACAGCCCAAGGCTACCAGAAAACTAGAAACGGCTGTCGCGGGGCTTGACTGTTTGTGTCTTCGGTTTGAGCCCTAAGCCACGCGAGCCTGCTGTCGACCTCGGTATCGACACGGCTTACGAAAAAGCTGGCCACCGAAGCGACCCGTAGGTGTTTGCCCTCGCGAGCGCGACGCTCGAGCGCCCGCGTCAGGCCGATGGAGATGGCAGTCTTCCCCTCGCCGGTCGGCGTAGGGGTGATGGCGGTGACCAAAATCATCCTCCCGCCACCGGCAGCAGGCGCTCGACCTTGGCGATGATCGTGCCGTAAGGATAGAGCCGCTTCGGCATCCCGAGCTGTCTGGCAATCTGCGCGATCGGTTCAGGTTGGCTGGCCTGCGACTCTACAGCAAACCTCCCCGAATTGAACAGGCGCTCAAAACCGTGCGAGAAGTGTTCAAGCTATACCCGAAGCCCCCTAGCTATTCGATCTCACCTATACTGAGGGCTGGAGGTGCTAAACGGCATGCGGCGAGATGAGGCGCTAGCTATCCTCAAAGCCCATAGGGACGAAGTGAAAACGCGCTTCGGGGTGCAGTCCCTCTACCTCTTCGGCTCCACCGCCCGCGACCAAGCCGACGACGTGAGCGACGTGGACATCCTGGTCAAGTTCGCCCCGGAAGCTTGCTCGGGGCTGTTCGAACTTTACGACCTCAAGCTCCATCTCGAAACCCTGCTGGGGCGTGAGGTCGATGTACTTACACCAGATGGCCTCAGGTGGTGGATGCGTGAAGACATCTTGAAAGAGGCCGTGTAGGCCGCCTAGAGAGTGGCGTTACTGGCTTGGCGATATCGTCGAGGCGATTCGTGATATCTAGGGCTACACCTCAGGGATGGATTTCGAGGCGTTCGCCGCCGACCGCTAGACGCTTCGTGCGGTTGCCTACAGCTTTATCATTATCGGCGACGCCACCCGGCATCTTCCGCCTGAGGTCGAGACGCGTTACCCTGAGGTGCCTTGGGCCAAGATGCGCGGAATGCGTAACGTCCTGGTCCACGAATACCCCTGGACTAGCCCGCGCACCCTTTGGGACACGGCAACGATGAACCTGCCTCCGCGCTTGCCCGCGCTCGAGCGCATCCTGGCCAAGACGCATCCCAATTCCAAAAAGTAGCGAGATACCGGGCTCGAGCCCCAACACGCACGCGCCCCGCCGACCGGAAGAGGGTTAAGGACGCGACTTTGGACGGATAGGCTGGATGGGGCGGGCCAGCAATCACGACCCACACCCGAGCGCCCCTCCCGCCCTGCTATCATGGAGGCATATGGCCATGGTGCTGGAGCCCATTGCAGCCCCAACCGTGTCCGAGGCGCTACTACGCCTGGGCTGCCAGCACCCGCACCTGCTGCTCGATTTGCTTTGACGACCGGTCTTTTTCTACCTCAAGGTCGTAGCGGCTCTGCAGGTTCAGCCAGAAACGCTCGCTCATCGAAAAGTAACGCGCAAGCCTCAAGGCGGTATCGGGGCTAATGGCCCGCTGACCATGTACGATCTCGTTGATACGGCGAGCAGACACCCCAATATCTTTGGCTAGGCGG
>JAGXSO010000144.1 GCA_018333775.1 Truepera sp. | reverse complement strand
GTGACCACCACGTCACCGCTCGGCAGCTCGCTGCGGCGGACGACAATCCCCTCGCGGAGGTGATAGCGCGGAGCCACGCTAATATACTAGCCTTAATAGCCTACCGGCCTGGCAGTGAGTAACGCATAGGGCAAGCCGTAGAGCAGTCTCTCGTTGAGAGCGGGGGCATGTCACAATAGCCTTAATGATGAACGCCAAAATTTTCACCGACCATCCGCTGCTAAGCCAATCGGCCATTAAGCAAGCCGCCCTGGTTCGCTCGGGCGAAGTTTCCGCACGGCAACTGGTTGAAGCCTGCCTGGCCGAGCTTGAAGCCGCCAAGAGCCTCAATGCGGTCAGCTTTCTGGATACTCAGGGCGCACTGGCCGCCGCCGAAGCCGTCCAGCCCGGCGACCCCCGGCCTTTTGCCGGCGTACCGCTGCTGATTAAGGAGTTAACGCCGGTAGCGGGGCAGCCCTGGACTTTTGCCTCCAAGCTTTTTGCTAAGCACCAAGCCCCCGCCGATGCCTACTCGGTGCGCCGCTTGCGTCAGGCGGGGTTTATCCTGCTGGGCCAGACCACCTCGCCTGAGTTTGGCCTGGTAAACGTCACCGAGTCCAGTCTGCGCGGCCCGACCCGCAACCCCTGGGATACGTCGCGCACCCCCGGCGGCTCCTCTGGTGGAGCAGCCGCAGTCGTGGCGGCAGGAATCTTGCCGGTAGCCCATGCCAGCGATGGCGGCGGCTCCATCCGCATCCCGGCGGCCTGCTGTGGGCTGGTGGGGCTGAAACCCTCTCGGGGGCGCATCTCCGCCGGGCCCTTCCTGGGCGACAGCTTCCTTACCAGCCAGGGGGTGGTGAGTCGCACCGTGGCCGATAGCGGTTATCTGCTGGATCTGTTGGCAGGTTACGAGGTGGGCGACTCGACCTGGGCGCCGGAGTTAACGCCCTGGGCCGACCTCTCCCGCCAGCCCTTCAAGCCCTTGCGCATCGCAGCCTTGAGCGCCTCGCCGCTCAGCGGCAGCGACCCTGAGCCGATCACCCTGGCGGCGGTCAAGAGAGCGGCCTTGAGGCTCGAGCAGCTAGGCCATACGGTGGAGTGGGTCATGCCGCCCGGCTGGGTCGACCCCCGGTTAATCGAGCAGTTCACCACCCTGTGGGCGGTGGGGGTGGCCGGTAATACGGTCTGGGGGGCTGGCCTGCAAGGCCGCTCGCCCCAACCCTCCGATGTGGAGGCCCTAACCTGGTACTTTACCGAGCTAGGCCTTAAGACTCCGGCGGTGGCATACCTGGCAGCGCTGGAATCGCTCAAGGCCCTGGCCCGCAGACTGATCGGTTTCTTCCAGTCCTATGATCTGTTGCTCACCCCGGTCCTGGCCGAGCGACCCCTAGCGATCGGCACCATCCAGACCGAGTCTGCTGATCCTCAGGCTACCTTTGCACGCACCGCGCAGTTTACCCCTTACACCGCGGTCTGGAACGTGACCGGCCAGCCCGCCATCGCGTTGCCGCTGTTTGTGGCGGAGGACGGTCTGCCGGTGGGGGTGCAGCTAGTAGGGGGGCCGCTGCGCGAAGACCTCTTGCTGGCGTTGGCGCAGAGCCTGGAGAGCGCTTATGGCTGGAACCAGCCGCTTAGCTAAGTTAGCGACACCCCTTGCTCCTGGAGATAGCTGTCGATCGTTACCACCTTGCCCGTGGCGATGCTCGCCTGGGCGGCGGCGGCCACCACTATCGACCACAGGCCCTCTAAGGCGCTAGCGGCGCGGCTCGCTTCGCCGGCGATGGCGTTGACAAAATGTACGTGCTCGATAAAGGTCGCGCCGTGATGGCCGCTCTTTTCGATCAGCGCCGGGTAGCCGGGGGTACTGCGCCGGGAGGGGCGGGCGTCGTGGCAGAGGAGTTCAAGGTGAGTACCGCTGCCGCCTTGGGCCAGCAAGTCTTCCTGTTCGCTAGCTTTGAGGCGGCCCAAGTCGCCGCAGACGACTAGCTCTTCGTAGAACAGCGGAGCGAACATACAGAGGTTGAAGCTGGCGTTTACCCCGTTCTGGTAGCCGATAATGACCTGAGCGTGATCTAACACGTCGGCCGGTTGGCCCTGATAGCGAAAGTCGGTGAAGTTGACCGCCATCCCCCCGGTAGCGTAGACCGTCTGCGGGCGTGAGTCGGCCAGGAGGTTAATCAGATCGAAGTAGTGGCAGCACTTTTCGATCAAGGTGTCGCCGGAGTACTTGGTAAACTTGTTCCACTGCTTGACCTTGTCCAAAAAGGGGATGCGGTGCTCGAGCATGCTAATCGTCTTGACCGACCCTACCGCGCCCCGCTCCTTAATCTCGTACAGGGCCTCGGCGTAGGTCGGCTTGAAGCGGTACTGCAAACCGACCTGAAAGACCGCCGGATAGCTCTGGGCGAGCTGGGTGATGGCGTAGGCGTCCGGCACCGTGGTGGCGACCGGCTTCTCGAGCAAAATCGGCTTCTTAGACTCAGCGGCGACCTTGACCACCTCATAGTGGGTGTAGTTAGGCGTGGCGATAATCAGACCGTCAACCCGCTCGTCAAAACAGGCCGCCTCGAGCGAGTCGTAGCTCAATAGCGGCTCGCTCGTGAAGCGGGCCTGCTCGCGCTGGGCCGCCGCTACGCTTCCCGGGTTAGGATCGTAGACCCCGTGGATGGTAGCGCGCCCTTCTAAGTGGGTCACGCGGAGGTGCTCTTGGCCGTTGATCCCGGCGCCGATGAGGTTGAACCGGTAGCGGGGGGGCTCATCGGCGATGAGGTAGCGATCCTCTGCCGGCAGATAGCTTAGCTGAGACTTAAACAGCGCGGCAAAGGCGCGCTTGGCTGAGGTCGGCATTACTCCTGTACCTCCACCCGGCTCTTATCGCCCAGGATCAACTGGTGGCTGCTGGGCCGGTGGCTGCGGCCCGAGACGATGACCTGCGCCCCGATCAGGCTCGAGCGGATGCGGTGGCGCACCGCCTCGAGGCGCGAGGCCTCTTCGATGACGGCGTACTCCACCTCGGCGTCGCGCACGATTACCCCTCGCCCCAGGCTGGTAAAGGGGCCGATGTAGGCGTCCTCAACGACCGCCTGCGGGCCGATAATAGCCGGCCCGACCACCGTGCTGCGCCGCACTACCGCCCCCGCCTCCACCACCACCGGCCCGATCAGCTCAGCCTGCTCGAGCCCTCCCTCAATCCGGCGCGTTAGCTTCATCAGCATCAGGCGGTTGGCATCGAGGATATCCTCCGGGTTGCCGGTATCTTTCCACCAGCCGCTGACCTTGACCGGCACCACGTGCCCGCCGTGTTCGATCAGGCGCTGAATGGCGTCGGTAATCTGATACTCCCCCTTGGCGCCCGGTTTAAGCCCTTCGATCATGCGGTGGATGGTGGGGTCAAAAACATAGACCCCCGCCACCGCCAGGTTGCTCGGCGGTACCTGGGGCTTCTCGACCAGCCGGACGATGCGGCCCTCCTCGACTACCGCCACCCCCAACGAGCGCGGGTCTTCCACCTCGACTAGCGCCAGCACGGCGCTCATCCCCTGCTGTGGCTGGAAGGCGGTTACAAACTCGGTGATGCCGTGCTCGAACAGATTGTCGCCTAAGTACATGACAAAGGGTTCGTCGCCCAGAAACCCCCGCGAGACCTGCACGGCGTGGGCGAGACCCAGCGGAGGGGCCTGCATGATGTAGTGCAGCTCGGCCTGGGCGTAGCTGTTTAAGGTCCCTTTGAGGTAGTCGATGGTGTCGTGGCTGACCACGATACCGATCTGGCGGATACCGGCCTCGACTAAGTTATCGATGGCGTGGATGATGATGGGCTTGTTAGCGACCGCGATGATCGGCTTGGGGCGCAGGCTGGTGAGCGGGCGCAGGCGCGTGCCGAGACCTGCTGCCAGGATCAGACCTTTCATGACGACCTCCTGCGCCTAACATACCTTAGCCTAGCACTATGAGTACCTTGGGGAGCACCTTGATCGCAATAAACCGGCAGCTAGGTGGCCGGACGCGGGCCAGGACAGGTGCGGCGGCCTACCGCGAGATGGTGAGGGGTGGGAGTAGCCACCGAACAGCGTTGGCCAAAGCGGCTAGGCTGACAGGCGGAAAAGCGCACAGACCATAGCGGCCCGACCTGATACACTGGGTCAATGTGTGCCGAATCTTGATCATCGACGATGAGCCTCATATCGTTAAACTGCTTGAGCTTAAGTTCAAACTGGCCGGTTACGAGGTACAGGCGGCCACCTCGGGCCAAGAAGGGCTTGAGGTAGCCCGCGCCAACAAGCCTAACCTGATTATCCTTGACATCATGATGCCTGATTTAGACGGCTTTGCCATGGCCCGACAGCTCAAGGCCGACCCGGCCACTCAGGCCATCCCGATAGTGTTTTTAAGCGCCCGCACCAGCGAAGCTGATGAGGCGCAGGGGATGAGTATAGGGGCGGCAGCTTATGTGCGCAAGCCGTTCCGACCCAGCCAGCTCCTGTCGTTGGTGAAAGATATCCGGGCCGGGGCGCCGCGCTGTACTTGAAACTCAGCCGCCGAAGCCCTATAATTCCTGATAAGTTACCCGGAATTGACCGGGAAGGGGGTTGTGATGTGGATCTCTACGCGCGCCCAGTATGGGATGCGGGCTCTGGTCGAAATCGCCCTGAGCGGTGAGGAGCCGACCAGCCTCAAGCAGGTTGCGGAGCGGCAGGGGATTAGCCAGCACTATTTAGAGCAGATTGTGGCGGGATTAAGGCGGGCCGGGATTGTCGAGTCGGTGCGCGGTGCTTACGGTGGCTACCTCATGGCGCGCCCGATCACCGAGGTGACGGCGCTGGAAGTCGTTGAGCTGATGGAAGGGAGCCTGGCCCCGGTGACCTGTATCGACAGCGCCGATAACTGTGAGCGCACCGGCCACTGCTCGACCGAAGGGCTGTGGCGCAATGTGGACAAGGCGGTGCGCAACGTGCTGGCCAAGACTACGCTGGCCGATCTGGTAGCCGAGCGCAGACTCTTGCAGCTCGAGCCCCTGCCTACTGCCTACGCCACAGCGCGTTAAGCGACCAGCGCCAATTTGGAAAAGCACTAAAAAGTGACCGCCTATCTCGACTACGCCGCCACCACCCCGCTCGACCCCGAGGTGTTGGCGGCCATGATCCCCTATTTCAGCGCGCATTTCGCTAACCCGGCTAGCTGGCACCAGAGCGGGCAGCAGGCGCGGCGGGCAGTAGAGGAGGCGCGCGAGCAGGTAGCCGCGCTGCTCGGGGCTAAGCCGCGCGAGGTGACGTTCACCTCCGGCGCGACCGAGGCGATTAACCACGCCTTGCGGGCAGTGGCCGAACTGTATCCCGGCGGGCAGATCGTGACCAGCCGGCTCGAGCACTCCGCTGTGCTCGCAACCTGCCGCTGGCTCGAGCGGCGCGGGCTGCGCGTGACCTACCTGACCCCTAACGCCCGCGGCGAGATCACCCCGGCAGCGGTAGCTGCGGCCCTTAGCCCTGACACGGTGCTGGTAGCGCTGATGTTAGTTAACAACGAGACCGGCGTCGTAACCGATATCCCGGCGATCAGCCGCCTGGCTCATGAGGCGGGCGCGCTCCTGTTGTGCGATGCGGTGCAGGCGGCTGCCTACCTGCCGGTAGATGCCGCTCTCCTTGGTGCCGACCTGCTGGCGCTGTCCGGCCACAAGCTCTACGGCCCCAAGGGAGTCGGCGTGCTGTACGTGCGCGAGGGGCTCGAGCTGCCGCCGCTGTTGCTGGGCGGCTCCCAGGAGCGCGGATTGCGTGCTGGCACGCTTAACGTCCCGGCTATTGTCGGGATGGGCGCGGCCTGCCGCCTGACACTGATGCGCCGCGAGGCCGACTCAGCCCAGGTAACCGCCCTGCGCGACGAGTTGGAGGCGGCGCTGCTGGCCCTGGAGGGGGTGACGGTCAACGGCGCGGGGGCGCCCCGCAGCCCGCAGCACCTGATGGTCAGCGTGGCCGGGGCGGACGGCGAGGCGCTGCTCATGGCGCTAGATCAGCTCGGCGTGTCGGTGAGCGCGGGCTCAGCCTGCGCTGCCGGCGCGCTTACGCCCAGCCATGTGCTGCTGGCGATGGGCTTAACCCCAGCGGCCGCTAAGGCCAGCCTCCGCTTTAGCTTAGGCCGGCTGACGCGCCGCGACGAGATCGACTATGCGGCGCGGAGTCTGCGCCAAGCGGTAGCGCGCTGCCGGATTTAAGCGGTCTTGCGACGCTCGGCCTGCATCAGCACCGTGTGGGGGTGATCGAGCTGACCCTCGTCGATAACGAGCCGCACCACGTCGCTGCCGGGGACCTCATACATTAGCTCCAGCAGCGTCTTTTCCATGATCGAGCGGAGCCCGCGCGCCCCCGTCCCGCGCCCCTGGGCGCGCCGGGCGATCTCATAGAGCGCCGCTTCGGTGAACTTTAACTCCACCCCTTCGAGCGCGAACAGCTCCTTGTACTGCTTAACGAGCGCCCCCTTGGGCTTGGTCAGCACCCTCATCAAGGCGTCTAAGCTTAGCTCCTGGAGCTGGACGATAATGGCTAAGCGGCCGATCAGCTCCGGGATCAGCCCGAACTTCATCAGGTCGTCGGGGACGACCTCGGCCACGCCCTGAGATTGCGCCTCGGCAGCGTTGAAGCCGACCTTGGAGACGTCCACACGGCTCCTCACGATAGCGTCAAGCCCTTCAAAGGCTCCGCCGCAGATAAACAGGATGTTCTCGGTATTGACCGGGATCAGCTCCTGATGAGGGTGCTTACGCCCGCCTTGGGGCGGCACGTAGCAGATCGTCCCTTCGATGATCTTGAGCAGCGCCTGCTGCACCCCTTCGCCGGAGACATCGCGGGTGATCGAGACACCTTCGGACTTGCGGGCGATCTTGTCAAGCTCATCTAAGTAGATGATGCCGCGCTGCGCCGCCTCGACCTCGTAGTCGGCGGTTTGCAGGAGGCGCAGCACGATGTTCTCGACATCATCGCCGACATAGCCCGCCTCGGTGAGGGTGGTGGCGTCGGCGATGGCAAACGGCACTTGCAGGCTCTTAGCCAGCGTCTGAGCCAACAGCGTCTTGCCGGTGCCGCTGGGGCCGACCAGCAAGATGTTTGATTTTTGCAGCCCGGCGTCGGGGTTTTGCAGCCGCCGGTAGTGATTAAAAACCGCCACCGCCAGGGTCTTTTTGGCCTCTTCCTGCTCGATGACGTACTGGTCGAGGGTGGTCTTGATCTCACGCGGGGTGGGCAGGCGGGCTAAAGCGGGCGATTTGGGGCGGGCCCGCTCGAGCACATCGCTGATGCGGGCCACGCAGTCGGAGCAGATATGAGTGACGCCGTTCTCGGCGGCGACTAAGTGCCGCACCTCGGCATGGGTACGCCCGCAGAAGTTGCAGCGCGCCTGGGGCATCTTAGAAATCACTCTCGCTTCGCTCGGGTCGGTCTTCCTCGACCGGGCCTAGGCGGCTTACCGCGACCGCCTCGCGCGGATTAACCACGCGGTCCACAATCCCGTAGGCCTTGGCCTCTTCCGCCGTCATCCAGTAGTTGCGGTCGGCATCTTTCTCGACCTGCGTGGGGGTCTTACCGGTGTGGTGGGCCATGATCTCCAATAGCGTCTTTTTGGTGCGCACCAGCTCCTTGGCTTCGATCTCGATATCGCTGACCTGGCCGGAGATGCCGCCGCCATAGAGGAGCGGCTGGTGGATCATGATGCGCGAGTGGGGCAGCGCCAGGCGCTGGCCGCGCGCCCCGGCCATCAACAACAGCGCCCCCAGCGAGGCGGCTAAGCCGACGCAGATGGTGCTGACCGGCGAAGAGATGAACTGCATGGTGTCGTAGATAGCCAGTCCGGCATCGACCGAGCCGCCGGGGCTGTTGATGTAGATCTGGATGGGGCGCTCCGCGGCTTGCGACTCCAGCAGCACCAACTGGGCCACCACCACGTTGGCTACCTCGGCATCGATAGCCGAACCCAGGAAGATGATCCGCTCCTTTAAAAGCCGGCTGTAGACGTCGTAAACACGCTCACCACGGCCGGTCTGCTCGATGACGTAGGGAACTAGGGGCATACTCCTCCCAGCCAGACTAGGCTATCAGGTATCAGGGCCGAGCGCTTGGCCAACCCGCTCTCACGGCGTTTCATCAGCGGCGGTTTCATCGGCGGCGGTCGGAGAAGTGACCAGCTCGCGCACGGTCTCGCGCAGCGCCCGGTTCCGCGCCAACAGGAACCGGTAGTTGGCCAGCCCTTCGTCGCCTAGCTCCTTCCTGACCTTTTGCACCGTGCTCCTTTGCTGTTGCGCCAGGTAGCGCAGGGACGCTTCTAACTCCGATTCGCTGACGGTGGTGCCGCGCAGCTCCAGGAGTTTCTCCAGCACCAGGTCGCGCTTGACCCGCCTTAACGCGGTCTCATTAAGCTCGCCTTCAAACTCTTCGCGCTTCCCACGCTGCTCGAGCTGAGCCTGGTAGCTCTCGATGGTCAGCCCTTGGTGGCCAAGCTCATGCTCGAGGTCGTGGAGCAGGCGGTGCCGGCGGCGTTGCAGCATACTCTCGGGCACTGCCAGCTCAGTTTGGGCGACGAGCTTATCGGTAAACTCGCGCACCTGCTCCTCGAAGGTCTGCTCGTCTAACTGCTGCTGCAAGGAGTCGCGGAGCTTCACCTCCACTTCGGCCCAGCTCTCGAGACCCAGAGTCTTGGCAAACTCGTCGTCGGGTGCAGGCTTCTCCTTAGCTTTAATGTCCTTGATGACGACTTTGAGCGAGCGGCGGGCCGGGGCCTCGTGCTCATGGGCGTGATCATCGTTTAAGAACAGCTCGACCGCCTCGCCCATCGCCTTGCCGATAAGTTGAGCAGCCAGATTGTCGCTGACACGCTCGAGGTCCAAAGGAAGGCTTGGCTCGCCGCCGACCCCTTCTACTACCAAGAAGTCGGTAGCCTCAGCCGGCCGCTCCACCGGCACCAGGGTGGCGTGATCGCGCCGCAGCCCTTCGATAGCCTCTTGGAGCATCTCCTTGCTGACGCTGCGCGGCTCGGTGTCGATGACGATCTCGCTCAGCTCGGGAAGACTCACCGGTGGGTACAGCTCGACTTCGACCTCGAAGGTATAGTCCTGGCCCTCGCTGGGGGGGTGGGCCTGGAAATGGGCGTGGATGGGCAATAGCTCGAGCTCGCGCACGGCCTGGGGGTAGTAGGTATCTACCAACACCTCGCGCACCTCTTCGGCCACTTCGGCCTTGCCGACGCGGGCCTCGAGCACGCCGCGCGGCGCCTTGCCGGGCCTAAACCCCGGCACCTTGACCTGGCGCGCCAGGCTGCGCCAGGTGGCCTCGAACGCTTTACTGACTTCGTCCGACGGTACCGTGACCGCAAACTTGGCGCGAATAGCTTCTTTTTCTAGTAGCTGTGTCTGCATCAGTTTCTCTCCTAATCTCCCGTTACGGTCCCGCCACGGCCGGGATTAAGCGGAGGATGGCAAAGCTCTCGTACCACGCTCCCGCCACCAGCAGGACAAAGGCGATCGGCACCGTCAGCAGTAAGCGGCGAACCGCGGTGCGGTAGCCCTTAAGCCCTTCGCGGATAAAGCTGACTAAGAAGATGGCGCCGCCGGCTGTTACCAGGGTATAGGCCAAGAGCTCGATGATGATCACCGGCACGTGGAAGGGCAGTAGCGCGGCCAGCGGCCCCACCGGCGCCAGGGCCACCCCCAGCACGAAAAAGCGCCCCAGGTTGATAATATACGCCGGAAGGGCGAACAGGTAGGCGGGGATCAAAGTGGTCAGCAGGGTTCCTTGCGTGAAGTTCCAGTAGGTGATCACGGCCGCCAGCTTGGGGACGTTGTTGGCTTGCAAGACATCGACCACGCCGATGGAATCAAGGCCGCCAACGGCTAGCGTGGCCACCGCCAGCTGGCAGTCCGGTAGAGTCACGCCGAACCACGAGCCGAGGCCGTAGACGCCGTAGAGCGCGATAATGGTGGCGATAACGATGCCCCGGAAGCGCTTGAGCACCCCCCACCCCTCGGCTAACCAACGGCGCAACCAGGAGGGGCGCGCCAATAGATAGACCAGATAGCCGGTCAGGAGGATAAACAGCCAGCCTGTTGCGTCGTGGCGCAAAAAGCCGGGCAGGCCGACCTGCAGGCCGCCGAGCTGTAAGCGTACCGCTTCGGCCTGCCAGAGATCGCCTTGGCGCACCAGGCTGACCTCCACCCGGCCCAGGGTGTCAACTCCGGTGACGCTGGGATAAGAGTAGACGATACGCTCTTCGCTGCGCGACAGCTCACGCAGATCGTCGAAGTTGACGCGCGTCGCTGCCACTAAGCCGGGATCCTGCCCGATGGCGGCAAACTCGCGGCAGGCTGCCTCGGGGGAGGTCATCGCTAATGCGAAGGGGTCAAAGGCGCGAGCGCGCGTCTGCCAAACCTCCACTGCCTCCCGGGCCACCTCGGCCGGGTTGGGGCCGCTGGCGAACTGCGCCCAAGCTAGCGGGAGGAGAGCAAACAGCAGCGCGAGCAGAGCTTTCACGGCTGCTCCAGCGGGAGTCCGGCGCGGCAGAGCGGGCAGCCCTCCGCCGGATAACTCGGAAACTCCAGGCGGATTAGCGCCTGCAAGGGGGGGGTAAACACCGCCTGACCCCGGTCGATAAGCGCCCCCACCCCGAGGCAGACGGCCCCGGCGGCTTCGGCAGCGGCGATGGTCTTACGGAGGCTGCCGCCGGTGGTGACCACATCTTCCACAGCGATAAACCGCTCGCCAGGGGTGATGGGGAAGCGGTGCAGCAGCATCCCGCCGTGCCCATCCTTTTCGGCGAAGATCGCCCGGCAGCCTAGCGCCCTAGCCACCGTGTGGGCCAGCACCACGCCGCCCAAGGCCGGACCGATCACAAAGTCGGCCCCGGCAGGGAAGAGTGCGGCTAAAGCTGCACCGAGCTGCTCGGCCTTCGGGGGGTGCTGTAAGACCAAGGCCGATTGCAAGAACTTGGGCGAGTGCCGCCCTGAAGCGAGCAGGAAGTGCCCCTCGAAGTAGGCGCCGGCTTCGCGGTAGAGGCTAAGGACATCCATCGCCCTCAGCATACCAGGGCGCTGTAAGGCTTAGCGCAGCGTAAGCGTCCGCCGATAGGTTAAGGTCTTGCTGTGCAGGTGTGGCGAGGTGGTCTAAGAGGGCTTATTGGACGCGGATGGCGGGTGGTGCGGGCCTTTCTCCCGGCCTTGGCCAAAGCCGATGACCATTGGGCCGAAGCGCTATTAAGCCCTGAGGAGGCCGGTCTCTACCGCGCTATGGACCCGCGCGACCGCCACCACGCCGTGGTGGTAGCTAGAGCGATACTAGCTGAGCAGCCGGGCGCCTCGCGTGAGCTGCTGCGGGCAGCGCTGCTGCACGATGTCGGCAAGAGCACGGCCAGTTACCGCCCGCTCGAGCGCATCCTGGTTCACCTCTATACCCCGGCGGTGCCGCCGGAGCCGCGGCAACCGGGGTTAATGGGCGCCTGGCAGCGCAACCGCCATCATCACTGCTACGGCGCCGCGATGATTCGCGCTGCGGGTGGCAGCGCGCGCGTTGCCGAGATTGTCTCCAGGCACCAAGACCCCCAAGGTGACGGGGAAGCCGAGCTGTTAAAGCGCGTCGATGAGCGGTACTAGTGGCTAGTATGACCAGCGATAGCGCTCTAGCCTGGCTGTTTGCCCGGCAGCGCTTTGGCGTGCAACCCGGCCTGAGCCGAATCAGTGCGCTTTTGACGGCTCTGGATAATCCAGAGCGGCGCTTTGAGAGCGTCTTGATCGGTGGCACTAACGGCAAAGGGAGCACTTCGGCTGCCCTCTACGCCATCCTGCTGGCGGCCGGGCGCCGTGCCGGGCTATTCACCAGCCCGCACCTGACCTCCTTTAGGGAGCGCTTCCTGGTAGGTGGCGAGATGCTGCCGGAGGAGGCGGTAGCCGCTGCGCTGGGCTGCGTGCGAGAGCCCGCCGAAGCGGTCGGGGCCACCTTCTTTGAGATCGTTACGGCCATAGGCTGCCTGCTGTTTGCTGAGGCCGGTGTGGAGACGGCGGTAATGGAGGTGGGGCTGGGTGGACGGTTTGATGCTACCAACGTCCTTGACCCCAGGCTCAGCGTGATTACCGGAGTCTCGCTGGATCATACCGAGATCCTTGGTGACACCGTCGAGCAGATCGCCGCCGAGAAGGCCGGTATCATGCGCACCGGCAAGCTCTGCCTCAGCGGGGCGGAGGGCGGTGCGCTAGCAGTGCTGCAAGACCAAGCTAAAGCCTTTGGAACCACGCTGCTGACGTTGGCAGAGCTGGCCCTTACTATCTGTCCGAAAGGTTGGCGCGGGGTGGCAGTAACCCTAACGAGCCCCTGGGGCGAGTTAAGCGCCAGCTCACCCTTGATCGGTACACATCAGGGCCGCAACGCCGCCTTGGCGATGGTGGCCGCCCAGGCGCTGGGGATCGAGTCGGCCACCATTCAGCGAGGGCTGGCGCAGACCCGCTGGCCGGGGCGGCTCGAGCCCTTAAGCTACCAGGGACGGACCCTCCTGCTCGACGGCGCCCACAACCCCGAGGGCGCCATCCGCCTAGCCGAGGCGGTGCGGGCCTTAAGGGCGGCGCCGCTGCCGCTGATTGTGGCTGTCTCTGCCGATAAGGACGTAGCTGCTATCGCCGCGGCCCTGGGTGAAGTAGCCAGCCGGGTGATTTTAACCCGCGCCCGGCTTAGCCCCCGCGCCTGCGACCCGAGCGCTCTGGCTGCTCACTTTACTGTACCGGTCACCATAAGCCAGAGCCCGGCTGAGGCGCTGGCACAGGCGCTCCGTCTCACAGCGCCGGGCGACACCCTGCTGGTGGCAGGAAGCCTGTACCTCATCGGCGAGCTGCGGCCTTTGCTGCTGGGAGCGCCGGGCGAGGGCTGGGAGCGCTGGCAGTAGGCCGGTGGTACGATGGCGCTCGTGACGCATGAGCTAACCTTCACGCGCCCGGTCCCCGGCGCGATGCGCACCCCGGACGGCTACCGGGTGGCCTGGCGCGGCGCGGCGCTAATGGGCGTGGTGAACATCACCCCGGACAGCTTTAGCGACGGCGGGCGTTACCTGGCGGTTACGGCAGCGGTGGCCCAGGCTCGAGCCTTGGCGGCGCAGGGAGCGCTGATAATCGATCTCGGCGCTGAGTCATCGCGCCCGGGGGCGCAGCCGATCTCAGCCGAGGAGGAGTTGGCGCGCCTGTTGCCGGTGCTGGATGGTCTGCGCGACCTGGCTACCCTTATCTCTGTGGACACCGTCAAGCCCGCCGTGGCCGAGGCAGCCCTGGCGGCTGGAGCGCACCTGATCAACGATATCGGCGGCCTGCGCAAGCAGGCCATGCTGGAGGTCTGTGCTAGCTACCGGGCGCCGGTGGTGATAATGCACATGCAGGGCGAGCCGCGCACCATGCAGCAAGCCCCGCACTACCATGATGTAGTGGCCGAGGTGACGGCGTTTTTGGCCGCAGCAGCTGAGCGGGCGCTTAAAGCTGGAGTGCCGAGTGTCATCCTCGACCCCGGCATCGGTTTCGGTAAGACCTCAGCGCACAACCTGGCCCTGCTGCGCGGGCTTAACCGCCTGGTAACGCTGGGCCATCCGGTGCTGGTGGGAGTCTCGCGCAAGCGGCTGATCGGCGAGCTTACCGGCGTGGCTGAGCCGAGTGGGCGCGATCTCGGCAGCATCGCCGCGGGCCTTTACGCGGCGACCCAGGGTGCGGCGCTGCTGCGCGTTCACAGCGTGGCCGAGCACACCCAGGCCCTGAAGGTCTGGCAAGCGTTGCAAGAGGATAACGGTGGATAGGATCGTCCTGGTAGGGCTCGAGTTCCACGGTTATCACGGCCTCCACCCCGAGGAGCGCGCCTTTGGGGCGCGCTACATCGTCGATGTGGAGATGGAATTGCAGCTCAGTGGTGAGGATGAGCTGGCAGCTACCATCGACTACTCGGCGGTCTATGCGCTGGTGCGCCGCGAGGTGACCAAGACGCGCTATAACTTGATTGAGGCGCTGGCCGTGCGCTTAGCCGATAAGTTGATGGCGCGCTACGCCAAGCTAGCGCGGCTGACGGTGCGAGTACACAAGCCGCACGCGCCGCTGCCGGGGGTAGTGCGTGACATCTATGCCGAGGTCGTGCGCCGGCGTGAGTGAAGCGGCCTTGATCGGACTGGGTAGCAACCTGGGTGACCCGCAGCGGCAGCTCAGTCGGGCGCTGCTGGGGCTAGCTCGCTTGGGCGAAGTGGTGGGCCGCTCGAGCCTCTACCAAAGCGCACCCTTGGGTGGCCCTCCCGGTCAGCCCGACTACCTCAACGCGGTAGTGGCGCTCCTGCCGGTCTGCACCGAGCCGGAGCAGCTGCTGGCAGGGCTGCTGGCGCTAGAGCGGGAGCAGGGGCGGGTACGCCGCCAACCATCTGCCGCGCGCACCATCGACCTGGACTTGCTCAGCTGGGGGAGGCGGGTGGTGGTTAGCGAGACGCTGCTACTGCCGCATCCGCGCATGATGCAGCGCGCCTTCGTGCTGGCGCCGCTGTGCGAACTCTACCCGGCCTGGCGGCATCCCGTTAGCGGCGTATCGGCCTGTGCATCCTTAGCGGGCTTGGCCGAGCAGGGCTGGGTCAAGACCGACTTGCCGTGGCTGGCGTGATGGCTTGATAAGCTAGCCCTGATGCACGTCTTTGCCATCGCCGACCCGCACCTGTCGCGCGCTACCCCCAAGCCGATGGACATCTTTGGAGCGCACTGGGAGGGCCACCCAGCAGTGTTTTTTGAACGTTGGCGCGAGGTTGTGACTCCGGAGGATCTGGTGCTGATTCCCGGCGACATCTCCTGGGCTATGAAGCTTGACGATGCCCTGTTAGACCTCCACGACCTCGCTGCGCTACCCGGCCGGAAGGTGCTACTGCGCGGTAATCACGACTACTGGTGGCCTTCGATCAGCCGCCTGCGGGCCGCCCTCCCGCCGGGGATGTACGCCCTACAAAACGACGCCCTCAAGTTCGGGTCGGTGGTGGTAGCCGGGACGCGCGGCTGGCTCTGCCCCGGCAGCAGCGAGTTCGGTCCCGAAGATGAGAGGATCTACCAGCGCGAGTTGCAGCGCCTCAAGCTGTCGCTCCAGGCGGCTCATAAGCTCGGCGGCGAGAGTTTAATTGTCATGCTGCACTTTCCGCCTACTAACTTGAGGCTCGAGCCCTCGGGCTTTACCGAGCTGCTGCTGGAGCACTGCCCCGATCACCTGCTGTTTGGGCACCTGCACGGCGACGATGGGCGCCGCGTGATCCAGGCGCTCGGCCACATCGCAGTACACTTTGTGGCGGCGGACGCGCTTAGTTTTACCCCTAAGCGGATAATGTAAGTATTGCACAGCCAAGGGGTATGGCTACATTAGTGAGGGCCTTGTTGCACCGATGAGGAGTTCGGCCAATCGCTCATAGGCTTAGGTTAACAGCCGCCCAGTAGATAACCACCACCAGCGGCAGCGCCGGCAGCATACTGGCTACCCGCAGGCGCTTGATCTCCAGCAGCGTCAAGCCTAGCCCCATGACCATCAGACCACCCACACCGTTCATTAGCAAGACCCGCGGATCGCCGACCGGGTCGGGAATAAGGTAGGCGAACAGCCCCGCCCCAAGCGACAGGCCGCCTTGATAGACGGCGATTACCACGGTCGAGAAGATGACCCCGAAGCCGAAAGTGGTCGCTAATGCCAGGGAGGCAAAGCCGTCCAGGGCGGATTTGAGTAACAAGAACGAATTATCGCCTACCAACCCGTTTTGGATGCTGCCCAAGAGCGTTAACGGCCCTACACAGAAGAGCAGGCTGGCCGCCACGAAGCCTTCGGTAAAGCGCCCCTGGCCCTTAAAGCGCTGTTTGAGGGTGTGGCCGAGCGCTTCTAGGCGCTCCTCTAGGCGCAGCCACTCGCCGAGTACGCCACCGAGAGCTAAAGCGATCAGCCCGATGATGATGCCGGGTGGCTGGCTCACGCGGGTGAGAGCTAAGGCGTTAGTGATACCGATAAATAGCGTAACCAGGCCGATACTTTGCATCACCACGGTAACGATGCGCTCCGGTAGCCGTCCGCGTAGCAGCAGACCGAGGCTCGAGCCCAGCAGCACCGTGGCGATGTTGACCCAGGTGCCCGAGGTCTGCTCGAAAAAGCTCAAGCCGCTTTGGCTGCAGGCTTGCTGCGCAGCACCAGCACCGTAACTACCACAGCGGCCAGCAGGGGCAGACCGATCAGCCAGCCCAGCCAGGTCCAGAGGTTCTCCGGCGGGACGACGGTGGGCGGGAAGATAAAGGTCAGCGCCTCGGGATTAGCAGCCTCACCAACTACAAACGTTAGCTCGGCGTTGGTTTCTTCCTGGGGATAGGTCTGGTCGCGCATCAGTATGGTCCAGCTCCCGGCCGTAGGCAGGCTCAGGGTGGTCTGATAGGTTCCAGGGCTAATCTCAGCAAAATCGGCCCGGATCGGCGCAGCTTCGGGCTGCTCCGCAGGCCGGAACTCAGCAAACACCACCGCCCTCGGCACTGGCGTTCGGGTCGGGTCTTCGAGCGTTAGCAACAAGGTGAAGGGTTCACCGGCCTGGGGGGTCTGCGGCGTAGCGCTCAGCGTACCGATCACCACAAAGGCGTGGGCCAGACCGACCGACGCCAGGCACCAGAGTACAGCTAGGGCCAGTGGGCGCATCACGCCTTCAAGCATACGAAATTATCGGGGCAGCTTGACAAGAACCTTTTGACAAAATATCATCATATGTTGATATGATTATCAATACCCTAACGCCTGGTGATGAGCAGGGCCTCAACCTCAAGGCTAAACTGTTCCGGGGTTTTGCCGACCCCTCACGCCTCGCCATCCTCGAAGCGCTTCGGGAGGGCCCGCGTGCCGTAGGGGAGATCGTGAGCGCCACAGGGTTAAGCCAGCCGAACGCCTCCAATCACCTTGCTTGCCTTAGAGACTGCGGCCTGGTGATGAGCGAGAAGCGTGGCAAGTACGTCCACTACCAGCTCAGCGATCCGCGTGTCGGTGAGCTGCTCACACTTGCCG
>JAGXSO010000143.1 GCA_018333775.1 Truepera sp. | reverse complement strand
CCTCTTGAGCCTAGCGCCCTACCGCGAGCATGTGCGCCGTCGCGGGGTGCAAGAGGTGATGATCGGCTACTCCGACTCCAACAAGGACGCCGGTTTTCTGGCAGCCAACTGGGCGCTCTACCAAGCCCAGGAGGGGGTAGCGGCGGTATGCCGCCAGGCCGGGGTGCCACTGCGGCTGTTCCATGGCCGCGGCACCAGCATCGGGCGGGGCGGCGGCCCGGCCGGCCAGGCCATTTTGGCGCAACCGCCGGGCTCTTTGGGCGGCCGGATGCGCATGACCGAGCAGGGCGAAGCGCTCTCCGAGCGCTACAGCGACCCCGATCTGGCACACCGCCACCTCGAGCAGGTCGCTCATGCCTTCATCATCTCCTCGGCCCGCGATGCCCAGGCGCTGCCGGCTCTTCCCGAAAAACACCGTGAGGCCCTTAACCGCGCCGCCGCGGTAGGCCGTCAGCACTACCGGGCGCTGCTCGAGACGCCCGGCTTTCTCGACTTTTATCACACGGTAACGCCGATTGAGGAGATCAGCCGCCTCAATATCGGCTCGCGCCCGGCCCGGCGCCAAGGGGAGCGGTCACTGGCCAATCTGCGCGCCATCCCCTGGGTCTTCTCCTGGACCCAGTGCCGCGCCAATCTCCCCGGTTGGTACGGTTTGGGTAGCGGCTTAATGGTGTTGGAGCCGGAGCTGCTGCAAGAGCTGTACCGCGGCTGGCCGTTCTTTAAGACCCTCATCGATTTAGCCCAGGCGAGCCTGGCCAAGTCGGATCTGGGCATCATGGCGAGCTACCTCGAGCTGGTGCCGCAGCCGCTCGGCGAGCGCTTCTGGCCCTTGATTACCGCTGAGCATGCCCGGAGCGTAGCGATGGTCACGCAAGCTACGGGCCGAGCGCTGTTGGACCACGATCCGACCCTGGCCCGCGCTATTGAGTTGCGCAACCCCTACGTCGATCCGATCTCGTATTTGCAGGTCGAACTGCTGCGCCGCCGCCGCGCCCTGGCTACCGAGAGCCCGGAGCGCCAAGCGCTAGACGAGGCGGTGATGGTTAGCCTGATCGGGATCGCTTCCGGGGTGCGTACCACGGGCTAGGCAAGCACGGTCTGAGGTTACCCAGGGCTTGGTATACAGCATATTCGGTGCTGCTGGGACTACTGGAGCAAGGTAGAGTGCATACTTGAGATGAACACTCTGGTAGACGTCAACATTATCGGTGCGGGGCCGGTCGGCCTGTTTGCCGGGTTTTATGTCGGGCAGCGCGGGCTCAGCATGCGCTTGATCGATCCGCTGCCCGAGCCGGGCGGCCAGCTCATTGCGCTCTACCCGGAAAAATACGTCTACGACGTGGCCGGTTTTCCCAAGGTGATGGCCAAGGAGCTGGTTCACAATCTGCGCCAGCAGACCAGCCAGTTCCATCCTGAGTACGTGCTGGAGGCCACGGCGTTGTTGCTTAAACGCCAGGACGGGCACTTTGAGGTCACTACCGATACCGGCCAGACCTACCCCTCGCGCGCCATCATCATCGCTACTGGCATCGGTGCCTTTACTCCGCGCAAACTGAACGCGCCCGGTGTCGCTGAGTTCGAGGGGCGCGGTGTGGCTTACAGCATTAAGAACCTCTCGCATTACCGCGGCAAACGCGTGCTGATCATGGGCGGGGGCGATAGCGCCGTTGACTGGTTCATGATGCTCAAGGATGTCGCTGCCTCGGTCACCCTAATCCACCGCCGTGAGGCGTTCCGGGCCCACCCCGCCACCACCGAGTTAATGAAAAAAGCGGCAGCCAAAGGCGAAGGGCGCATCCTCACTCCGTACGAACTCAAGGAGCTGCGCGGCGACAGTTGGGTGCGCGAGGCGGTGGTCTTTCAGAACCAGACCAAAACCGAGGTGCCGCTGATAATCGACGAGGTGTTGTCGATGCTCGGCTACATCTCCAAGCTCGGCCCTATCGCCGAGTGGGGGCTGGCCCTGCACGATAGGCAGATTCGAGTAGGGACGGACATGCAGACCAGCATGCCGGGCATCTTCGCCTGCGGCGACGTAGCCTACTACGAAGGAAAGGTTAAACTCATCGCCACCGGCTTTGGCGAGGCGGCGATTGCAGCTAACTATGCCGCTCATTATGTGAACCCGCAGCTAAGTGTAACGCCGGGGCACTCGTCGGATATCCAGAAGCCCCTATAGCGGCACGGCGTCAAAGCTGATATAACTCTTCAGAGCGGAGGCCGTGGCTGCATCCGTAATGACATCGCGAAGGGAATTGTCGGGCGAAGCCTGGTGTAGGCCGAAGGCTGGCTTAGGCGTAAAATCATGTCCCAGATCGTAGTCCAAAAGTACGGCGGCACCAGCGTCGGCGACCTCGAGCGGATTCGGAAGGTCGCCGCGCGCATCGCCCGCTACGTGCAAGAGGGCGATAAGGTGGCGGTGACGGTGTCGGCTATGGGGCGCACCACCGACCGGCTGATCGGCTTAGCCAAAGAGGTCAGCCCTCGCCCGAGCAAGCGTGAGCTAGATGTGCTGATGGCGACCGGCGAGCAGCAGTCGATCGCGCTGGTGACCATGGCGCTCCAGCAGCTAGGCGTGCAGGCCCGCTCCTTTACCGGCCAGCAGGCGGGGTTCTTGACCGATAGCCTAAACGGCAGCGCCAGCATCATCGAAGTCAATCCCGCCGGGATGTTGCGCGCTTTTGAAGATCACCAGGTGATCGTGATTGCGGGCTTTCAGGGGGTCGACGCGGAGGGGAATATCACCACGCTGGGGCGCGGCGGCTCGGATACCACGGCGGTAGCGGCGGCGGCGGCGTTGGGCGCCCGCGAGTGCGAGATCTACACCGATACCGAAGGGGTCTATACCACCGACCCGCACCTGATCCCTGAGGCCACCAAGCTTGACCGCATCGACTACGACGAGATGCTCGAGCTAGCCAGCCTAGGCGCTAAGGTGCTGCACCCGCGCAGCGTCTGGTACGGGCGCCGCTACGGCGTAACGATTCATGTGCGCTCGTCGTTCAGCTATAATCCCGGCACCATCGTCACTAGACTCGCCGCTACGGAGCAAGCTATGAAAACAGATCGTCCGGTAACGGGTGTGGCCTTGGACCGCAGCCACGTCCGCATCAACCTGCTAGGTGTCCCTGATCTCCCCGGCGTGGCGGCCAAAGTTTTCACCGCCCTCGGTAACGCCGGGGTGAGTGTGGATATGATCATTCAAGGGGTGCCGGGAAACGACTCGAGCCGCCAGCAGATGGCCTTTACCCTCAACCGCGATACGGTTGCTGACGCGCTCGAGGCCGTAGCGCCGGTCCTGGCCGAGATCGGCGGTCGCGCCGAGGCCGATCCGACCATTGCCAAGGTGTCGATTGTGGGGATCGCCATCGGCTCAACGCCGGGCATCGCCGGGCGGATGTTTGCAGCGATAGCTTCGGTTGGCGCCAACATTGAGATGATCGCCACCAGCGAGGTCCGCATCTCGGTAGTGATCCCCGCCGACAAGGCCGAAGAAGCCGTGCGGGCCGTGCATCAGGCGTTTGAACTGGACAAGCCTAACGCGCTGCTGGGCTGACGCTTTGGCAGCTCAACCGCCCCTGGCGGCCTCCTCTTTTACCTCAGGACGAAAACTGTGCCGCACGCTCGGCCGCAGCCAGACCAGCGATGCCAGTGCCGTCAGCACGAACATTCCGATGAAGATCTCCGAGACCGAGACTACTGCCAGCAGCAGACCGGCCACGGCGTACCCAGCAGGCATGGCTCCTTCGCCCAGGGCCGACATCACGCCTACCGTACGACCCATCAGCTCCCTGGGCACGTTCTTTTGAACGACGGTGCTGAGCTGCACGCCCATCATCGCTCCGCACATGCCAGCAAATGAGATGGCTGCCATGGCGAGCCAGAGGTCGTGCGAGAAGGCCATGACCAACATGGCCAAGGCCATACCCATCGTTCCGCCAACCAACATCCGCAGCGGCCGCTTGACGCTGACTAGGTTCATCAGACCGAGGCCGAGGATATTTCCGGCGACCATAGCCGCCGCCAGACTGCCGAAGCCCTGCGCTCCGGCGCCAAGCTGTTCGGCGTAGGGGGCCAGGATGACGGCAAGCGGTGAGAGAATGAAGTTGAGCAAAGTAGCGGTGAGCACCAGTGATAAGAGCAGCGGCGTCCGCCCCAGCAGCCGAAAGCCTGCTAACAGGAAGGTTCGTTTCTGGGTGCCTTGGCTGGCCGCTGCTTCCGGTGCTGCTGCCCCAGAGACAGCCGGCTCTTTGAGAAAGAGCATGATCACAACGCTAATCAGCAGCGAGCCGACGCCGATGAAGATAGCCGCCGCCACACCTAGCGCTGCGGTGACTATACCGGCAATGGCAAACGCCGACAGGCGCGCGAACTGCGCCACCAGTCCGATGGTAGCGTTGCCACGCTGATACTGCTCTTTGGCCAAGAGCAGCGGAAGGAGCGCGCTCAGGCTGGGTTCGCGCGCAGCGCTAGCCAGGCTGCTGCCAATCAAAAAGCCCAAGACCCAATAGAAGTTGGCCAGCCCGGTATAGATCAGCACACCTACTACGGCGGCGAGGGTCAGACCGAGCAGGTTGGAGCTGACAATGACATATTTCTTGCGCCAGCGGTCGGCTAGCACGCCGCCCCAGGGTGCCGCTACCAGATAGCTCAGGCTGCCGGCCAGGGCAGCGACCGCCACCAGACTGGGCGACTCGGCAACGGTTAAGATCCACCAAAAGAGCGGGATGGTAAAGAATCCCAGCGATAGCTCGTCGATAAAGCGGGCGACGAACAGAATGCGAAAGTTTGCGTTATGAATGGGGTGTTTCATATTTACCTGCTCTCTTCGGAGTTGTTTTGGTCGGTCGCGGTAAGGGGTAACCACAGCAGCGTCAATCGGTACTCGATATCTCCCTCGGTATCGTCAGCGGACTCGAACTCTTCACAGAGCGCCACAACCTTCTTAGAAAACTCCTTTGCCTTCTCCCGTGGCAGGCGGACCCGAGTCAAAACTCCATGCAGTAAGGCTTTTTTCTCGGTTGACGGTTTCGCCGCGTCTTGAGCCTTAATGTTCAGTGTTTGGCGCAAGTCCTTTAGGGTGGAGTCAAAAGCTGCTCGTATTGCCTGGTATATACCCCCTGCTTCTTCCTTAGTCGGTTGCTGGAACTGCAACAGGGATTCGTCAACCGTCAGCCCTTTAGCAACGGCCTGGTAGTACTTCTCCAGGATGCCGCGATTCGGCCTTGTCTCGATAAGCTGCACCAGCCCCGCGTGCTCGAGCTTTTTGACGTGATAGTACAGCCTATTCGGTTTCTCCTTCAGGAGACTAGCCACTTGAGTAACCGTCATAGGCTTCTGGGAGAGCAGCTCCAACAAGGGCAGGCGCAGGGGATCGGCGATTGCCTGAAGCTGCTCTAGCTCCTTGAGAAGATACGCTTGGTGTGGCGGTTCGGGCTTGGAAGCCATTCGCTCTCCTTACGTCCAAGGAGTATTGATCGCGCATTTATGTTTGCACATCCAAAAATATTGCAATGTAAATTGGTACCCTTGTCAAGATCTGCAAGCCTACAGGCATGAGGCATAAAGCGGCCTATGAACTATCGGCGACATAGGCGATGCAGAGCTCTTGCCAACCCGGATACCCGCGCTGAACCGCTCGGTATTTGTGAAAATCGCTGTAAGCCCCTCGAGGGGCTTCTAGTCATACAGAAACCCGGCGCCGTGCTCGGTCACCCGGTATGGCGCGGTCACCACCATCTCGACCCGGCACAGGCCGTGCCGGGCACCACAGGGGTAGATGGCATCAGTGCCGCAGAGGCCGCGTTCGCCCAACGCGGCTCTGCTAAGGCCCGGTATCCGCGCTACCTGGCAGCAGCCAGCGGTGGCCCGTACCACCTGCGACCTGGCGGGAGAGGAGAAGACAGAGCAAGCACACCAAGCCGAGGCTCTGACCTACCGGCCGGGTCTGGGCCTGCCCTGAGCCTGCCGAATGGGGTGAGGTGGACACTGTTAGCGCCCTACCCTTGACCGCGGCCACTATAACGCTATGCTCGTAATGTGCTACTATGCCTGCATGAAGACCTTAAACCTCCTTACCGCCCAAGAGGTCGCGGCGCTGCTTCGAGTTGACGAGGCAACTGTCCGGCGCTGGTTGCGTGATGGCGAGCTCTTTGGCCTCAAAATGGGGCGCGCCTGGCGGGTTTCTGAGAGCGAGTTGCAGGCGTTTCTGCAAGGGCGCTCGCGGGAGGAAAAACAGCCACCTACATGGTTCGTGGCGAGACCTGAAGCCTTGAAGGCACTGACCGGGATCGGCAGTTCTGCGGAGCCTGGCGACGCGCGAACGGATCTCGAGGCCTACTGGGACCGCACCTTCGAGTGAACATGCCGCCTGTCCTCGTCGACACTGCCGTGATCTACGCCCTGGCCGATCGTCGCGACGGCGCCCACCAAGCAGCAAGAGAGCTGCTTAAGCGCTTGCTAGAAGAAGGCGCTCCCTTACTTGTCAGCCTACCGACCGTTTATGAAGCGCATCGGCTGATCCTTTATCGTTTGGGAACGCAACCTGGTCTTCGCTTTCTCACAGGCTATGGGCAGCTCTACAATCTCGTCTGGCCGACCGAGGGGCAGCACCTGCAGGCGACAGAACTGTTACAACGCTTTGCTGATCAGAAGATAAGCCTGACGGATGCGGTGACCGCAGTCATTGCACAGGAAGTGAAGGGGCGCGTTGCTACCTTCGATCATCATTACGAACTAATGGGTGCCCGCGCCGTGAAGCGTTAGGCGCTGCCAAGCCAACGGCATTGTGCGCTACCGCGAAGCTGTCCGCAACTCGGCAGCCCCTTAGTTGCGCTCAGAGTCGCGCAGCAGGCTCAAAAAGACCTCCTCGAGCACCCCCGAGTCCACCTCGAGCTCACTCAGGGCGGGGTCCAGAGCGGTGAGCCGGGGGATGAGCTGTTCAGGCTTATCGGTCAGGATCTCCAGCCGTCCCCCAACCTCCCTGACCTCGTAGACCAGCGGTTCCTGGCGCAGCAGCTCCGGCGTCAGCACGGTCTTGCAACGTACCCGCTTGCCGGCCACCCGGGCTTTGATCTCGCTCTTGGGACCATCGGCCCGTATCTTGCCCTGGTGAATGACCACAATCCGCTCGGCGTAGGTATCGGCCTCATCTAAGTGGTGGGTGGTGAAAAGGATAGTGGCCCCACGAGCTTTGAACCGCGCGACGCTGCGCCAGAACCCCTGCCGCAGTTCGATATCCAGCGAGGCGGTGGGCTCGTCGAGGAAGAGCAGCTTAGGGTCGCCGCAGATGGCCAGGGCAAAGTGGACCCGTTGCTTCTCTCCGCCGGACAGTTTGCCGTAGAGGCGCTCGGCCAGCTCGCTCAGGCCGGCCAGCTCGATAACCTCGGCGGTGGGCAAGGGCTGGGGATAGTAGAGGCGGAATAGCCCAATCAGCTCGCGCACCTTGAGCGTCTCCGGCACGCCCGAGGTTTGCAGCATCACCCCGGTGCGCTCGCGGGCTGCCAGCGACTGGGGGTGCAGCCCGAACAGCCTGACGCTACCCGAGCTGGGGCGCAGCAGGCCCAGCATCAGGTTGATCAGGGTAGTCTTGCCGGCGCCATTAGGCCCTAAAAGCGCGGTGACCTGGTCGGGGTAAAAGGTAAGGGTCACCCCGTCTACCGCAGTGACCTTACCAAAGCGCTTGGTCACGTTGCTGATCTCGACCACAGGGGCAGCCTGGGGCGCCGTGGGGTGATAGGACGGTTGCAGTTGTGAGACAGGTTCAGCCATAACTCTTCCTTTCATGGACAATCAGCCTTCCTCGCGGCGGTAGGCCCAGACCGCCAGGGCCAGGGCGATAAGGGTGAATAGCCCGAGTGACAGATAGCTGGCCCAAAGCTCGGTCTGAGGCCAGCCAATGCTTCCCAACGCGATCTGGGTGAGGTTGTAGCTGGGCAGTTGCTGGACAACTAGCTGCACCCCCAGAGGCAAGGCCTCGAGGGCAATTGGCCCCAGCAGCATGGGAATGAGCAGCAGATAATAGCTCCACTGGACGACCGCAGCAGCGCTCCCCGGGGCCACCAGATACCCCAGCGCCAGCGCCAGCGCTGCAAACGGCAGCACACCCACCATAAGGGCGACCACCAGCCCCAGGGCCTGGGTGAGGGTCAGGCTCAGCCCGACAAGGAAGATGGCGCTGAGCAGCATTCCCAGGGTGAGCGCGGTGCCGAGGAGCAGGACGGCGGACAGCCGGGCGGCAAAATAGGCCGTGACGGGCGTGGGCGAGGCCCGCCTCAGGCGCATCCACCCCCGAGCCCGCTCGAGCGCCAGGCTCTGGCCGAAGCCTTGCAGCGCCACCGTAAGCGCTCCGAACATGCCGGCAACAGCCAGCAGGTAAACGCTGGCCGGAATCCCCTGAACGCTGGCAGCCAGGAGGTTGTCCCTGAAAAAGACTGCAAAGAGGAGGTAAAACAGTATTGGCCAGAACAGGTCAAATAGCGCCCTGAGCGGCTGGCGATACTGCTGCAAGAGCGTGTAGTAGAGCTCCGCCAGGTAGATTCTGAAGAGTCTTTTGTTAGCAGGTAGAGCGTACGTGGGTGTCACAGCGGACCTCCCCGATGAGTATTACCGAAAAGAGCGGGTTCAGCCATAGGTTCTACCTTCATCGCGGCGGTAGAGGTAGATGGCCAGGACGGTAAACAGCACAGTCAGGCCGACCAGCGCCAGGGCATGCAACCAGGCGGGTCCGCCCTGGAGCCCGGGTAGCCCGGTAAAGCCGAAGGTAAGCACCGCGAAGTGATAGACAGGCGAGACCATGTTGAGCGTTTGCACCGGCGCTTGTAATGCGCTCGGCAAAACGTCGAACGCGGGTAGCAACGCCAGGGCAAGGAGCACCAGGATCACCTGGGGGATAAGCGACTGGGCAGTATTCGGGCCACCGGCATAGGCCAGTGCTAGCCCCAAGGCGCAAAAGGCGAGTGCGCCCAGGATTATCAGCACAAAAACCCTCGCTACCTCGCCGATGGTAGCTGGCAGGTGACCCGCCCAGGCGGCGATGAGCAGCAAGGCGAGCGCAAAGAGCGCCGCGGTCACGAGCGTAACAGTGATCTTGCCGACAAAGTGGGCCAGGGGGGGCATAGGGGAAGCCCGCTTGAGCCGCATCCAGCCCTGGGCGCGCTCTTGTGCGGTAGCAAGGCCAACCCCCATCAGGCCAAGGTTGAACGTGCCGAGCGTGCCAAACAAGACCAGCAGCAGCGGTTCGCTCTGAGTTTGGAGCACCCACTCACTCAAGAGCACCAGGGCCACATACGGCAAGAGCACTCCAAGCGGGATCAAGAAGAACTGCAGCGGTACCCGAAGCTGTTGCAAGAGTTGATAGTATGCCTCGGCCCGGTAGAGTTGCCAGTTGCGCGTCATGGATTCCTCCAGCTTTATTTTACGTGTCAGAGTCATAAGAGGCTCCTCGGAGTAGCAGCCCGGGAGTGCCATTGGCTATACTCCCAGGCTGCTGCCACCTAGCTAATGGCGAAGAAGGCGACCGCAACTACCGACAGCCGCCAGCGGTGGGTATACAGCTGAACGCCGCGGTAATGATTACGCAGCAAATGGTACTCAGCACAGAAAAAATCGGAGTCTTCTGTGGCTCAACCAGATCTCCAGAGCCCTGGATGGGGCTAACCTGTAGATCCAAGCTGTCGAGATCGAACGGGTTTGTAGGCATAAGTATTCACCTCCTTGTATCTTGAGATTGGGACACGGCACGGCAGACCGTTACCTCCAAGGTCTAGGAGACCGTGAGAAAGCATGGATCGCCGTGCCGGAGTCTCCAGCTCGAGTCCGAACGGTTGTCAGAGCCTGTAAGCTCGTATCTGCAAGGAAGGATGCTGCTGGAGCAAGTCCTATCCCAGAGGCACAAAGGAGGCTCTTGTGGGAGAAGTCTTTGTTGGCATCGATGTTTCCAAAGCCCGCCTTGATGTAGCGGTACGTCCGAGCAACGGGAGTTAC
>JAGXSO010000142.1 GCA_018333775.1 Truepera sp. | reverse complement strand
GAATCGAGGTGAGAATGGCGCGATCCGGAGAGGTACCCCAGCAGTGCGCCAGGACCGGTATGGTAGCCGGGCATCTCGTTCCCACCAAAGTGCAGGGCGAACTCCGCCCCGCCATAGTGTGAGGCCGCCTCCTTTACCCCGCAGCCGAGCCACCGGTAGAACTCCCCTTGGCGGCTAGCGATCCGCTTAATCATCGCCAAGTACGTCGGGGTATCGCCCCACTTTAGCCGCAGCCCTTCGGTCTCCTTTTCGCCGACCAAACCCTGCTCAAACGCTTCGGTAGCCCAGGCCAATACCACCCCGATGCTCATGGCGTCTAGCCCCCACGCCTCGGCGCTATCGATAAGTTTCAAGACCCCATCGACCGTCTCCATTCCCAGCATGCTCCCCAAGGAGAAAAGCGGCTCGTAATCGTAGGGGACAAACGACGTCTTGTAAAAGTACGGCTCGGTCGAGTGGGGCTCGCGCAGGACGGCCAGATGGATACAGGCCACCGGACACGCTGAGCAGGCCAGCCGCCGACCGAGGTAGCCCTCAGCCAACTTCTCGCCGGAGAAGGGCGGATCCTCGGGGTAGCGGGTAGCTTGGAGGTTACGCACCGGGAGCCCTCCCAACGCATTCAAGGCCGAGACGTTCTGCGCCGTCCCCAGGTCGTGGTACTTTTTCATTACGTCCGATTCGACCGCCCGCTGGTAGAGCGCTTGGTAGGTTTTGTTGTAGCGGCCACGGTCAGCGATAGGGATCGACTCCTCGCCAGAGATGACGATCGCCTTAAGGTGCTTGCTGCCAAACAGCGCCCCCAGGCCGAGCCGCCCAAAGTGACGATAGGTCTCGGCGGTAACCGTGGCGTAGCTCACCCCCCGCTCGCCGGCCCGGCCAATCCGCAGGATAGTCCGCACTCCGGCCCCTGGCTCGAGCTCGCGCAGCACGCGCCCTACCGTGACCGTTGAGGAGAGCCCCCACAGGGCTCGAGCATCACGGAATTGCGGGCGGCCACCATGCACGGACAGGTAGACCGGGATATCGCTCCGCCCTTCGATCACCAGCGCCCCATACCCCGCCAACCGCAAAGCTAAGGCCAGCCGCCCGCCGCAGTGAGACTCGCCGAGGTTGCCGGTCAGGGGCGACTTAAACAGCGCCACCGCCTTGGAGGCCAGGGGGTAGAGGGGGTTGAGCGGACCCACCGCAATGATGATCGGGTTCTCCGGGCCCAGGGCGTCGGCACCGCTAGGGCATAGCTCGTGCAACAGCTCAATAGCGACCCCGGTCCCGCCAAGCCCGCGGGCAAATAGCTCCGGGCGCTCCTCGACCCAGGAGCGCTTCCTGGTCAGATCGACCCGCAACACCCGTGACAAAAACCTATCCATAGTCGATCTCCTCCAGCGCCAACACCCCGCGGGGACAGAAGTTCACGCAGAGACCGCATTGCGTGCAGATCAGCGGTTTGCTCTGCACAGCCTCCCAGCGCACCGCCCCAAACGGGCAGGCCGAGACACAGGCCCGGCAGCCGATGCAGCGGTCAAGCAGGACTCTCACTCCGGCCTTCCCGTTAGTGATAGCGTCTACCGGACAGGCAGCCAGACAGGGCGGATTGGGGCAGGCCCGGCACACTATCACCACGAAGCCCCGCTCCATGCCGCCATCAGATCGAACCGCAATCGCTGAGCTAGCACCCCCTCCCTCGCCTGCTCGACGAGCGCAGGCAAATACGCACAGGAGGCAATTTACGCACCGCTCAACATCCACTACTGCCAGGCGCTTGGCCACAACTCCTCCTCCACTCGGTATCTGTTGCTTGCTTAGCGACTCGATCGCAATTGAACCACCGTTACTCTGGGCTCGAGCTAACGCTGAGGCCGACAAATACTTAGTTAGGCCAGCCGCCCCCTGCCTAGCAGTATGGCTAGCGGCCCTTAAGTGAGAATCCAACACGGTGCTTGTGCAAAATCGAACGGCAAAATAGCCTCCCTGCCTACGCCATCGCTCAACGGGAGCCTTCCTACGGGCTTAGCGTAACTCCAAGCCGAAACTTTGTCAAACGTCAAAACGCCACCTACAGGGCTGTTCGCCCCGCTTAAGGAGTAGCTGGTGTCGCTACCTCAGCTAGCGATCCGAATGCGGCGAAACGCGGCCTCGAAGCTCCCGCCAAAAAGTAGTTACGCTAACTATAGAGCCTTATCAGAACCGATAAGCTTCACGCAACACTTGCCGAGGTTTTCGAGCAGGTGATAAGATGGCCCGTGTGTGAAATGTTCCACAGGACGGTATTTCGCCTCGTGTGAAAGGAGCAGATCATTAACCACGCCCTGATGATGTTTTTGGCCGCCGGCTTGATCGGCGCCCTAGCGCTGTTAGTGGGCGCCTTGCTTGGCCCCAAACGTGGTACCGCCGACAAGCTCGCGGCCTATGAATCAGGTATCCCCACCGAGAGCACGGCCCGTGAGCGCTTCCCGGTACACTTCTATCTGGTCGCCATGATCTTTATCCCCTTCGATATCGAAGTCGCCCTCCTTGTCCCGCTAGCAGTGAGGTTTAACGTTGATCCGCAGTTCCTGTTCTGGCAGGCACTGATTTTTATCGCCATTCTCAGCGTCGGCTACGTCTATATCCTCAAGCGCGGCGTACTCAACTGGAAGTGATATGGGCCTACGCGACCTGTTTGAAAAAGATGTGCAAGAGCTGGAAAATGAAGGCATCCTGTTCAGTACGCTGCGAAAGCTGGTTTCGTGGGGGCGGAGCAACAGCCTCTGGCCGGCCACCTTTGGACTAGCCTGTTGCGCCATTGAGATGATGCAATCGACCAACTCCCGCAACGACCTAGCTCGTTTCGGCTCCGAAGTGTTCCGGGCCAGCCCGCGCCAGGCTGACTTAATGATCGTCGCCGGGCGGTTAAGCAAGAAGATGGCGCCGGTGATGCGCCGCGTCTACGATCAGATGCCCGACCCCAAGTGGGTTATCTCGATGGGGGCCTGCGCCAGTTCGGGGGGCATGTTCAACAACTACGCTATTGTTCAGAACGTCGATTCAGTGGTGCCGGTCGATATTTTCGTACCGGGCTGTCCACCTCGCCCCGAAGCGCTGGTCTACGCCGTGATGCAGTTACAAAAGAAGGTACGGGGTGAGGTCTTCGACGACAAAGGGCTAGCCCTGCCGATGGTCGAGGGGTGGAAACGATGAGCGCCGTGGCGCTAATCCAGGCTCTAGGCAGCAAGCTCATCGATCAGCCGCAAGGCTATCCGGCGGTGGCGCTTAATCCAGCCCAACTCCCGGATGCCGCCAGGCTCGCCAAAGAACACGGTTTTATGATTATGGACGTGTTCGGTATCGACTGGCTGACCTACCCCGGTCATCGGGGGAAGCGCTTTACCGTGAGCTATAACCTTTATCACCTTGAGACCAACTCGCGGCTCTTCTTGCGGGTTGCCCTCAACGACGGTGAGACTGTCCCTTCGGTAACCGGCGTCTGGCCGGGGGCAAACTTTTTGGAGCGCGAAGTATACGACATGTTCGGCATCAAGTTCTCGGGGCACCCGGATCTGCGCAAGCTCCTAACCCCCGACGAGCTCGACGGCCACCCGCTCCGCAAGGATTTCCCGCTCGGTGAGACCCCCACGCTCTTTAACGAAGGGCGCTTCTTGGATCCGACGGCCTTCCGGGCTGGGTTAATCGGCAAGGACGTCGGCTTAACCGGCTTTAGGGGCGGTGCTCGCAAGGGGGTCAAGAGCCGTGACTAAGCTTAGAGTTGCCCCTGGCCCAGCCGGCGAAGCCGAGTTTGAAACCAAGCCGCTGCGCATCAACGTCGGCCCGCAACACCCCAGCACTCACGGCGTGTTGCGGCTGGTAGTTGATTTAGACGGCGAAGTGATCAAGCGTTTGTCACCGCATATCGGCTACCTCCACACCGGCTTCGAGAAGACTATGGAGCACCGCACCTATCAGCAGGGTGTCACCTACAGCAACCGCATGGACTACCTGCACGGCTTTGCTCACGACCTGGCCTATGTGCTGTCGGTCGAGAAGCTCTTAGATGCCAAGGTGCCCGAGCGCGCCCAGCGGATCCGCGTGATCCTAACGGAGCTTAACCGCATCGCCAGCCACCTGATGTTTTTCGGCACCGGCATCCTCGACATGGGAGCGCTGACGCCGTTCTTTTACACCATGCGCGAGCGCGAGAAGCTCCTCGATCTGTTCGAGCTGGTCTGCGGCGTGCGGATGAACTACGGCTACTTTCGGATCGGTGGCCTGGCTTATGACCTCCCTGAGGAGTTCATTCCGGCCACTCGCGCCTTTATCGCCGAGTTTCCTGCCATGCTTAAGCAGTATGCGGCACTATTTGCCAAGAACGACATCTTCTTGAGCCGCACGCGCGGGGTCGGCGTCATCTCCCAGGAGACGGCGCTGGCCTACAGCCTCACCGGCCCCAGCCTGCGGGCCAGCGGGGTGCCGCTCGATCACCGCAAGGCTAACCCCTACAGCGGCTATCAGGACTACGACTTTGCGGTGCCGAGTGCCAACAGCGGCGATGTCTATGCGCGCTTCATGGTGCGCTTTACGGAGATGACCGAAAGCCTCAAGATCGTCGAACAGGCGCTGGATCGGCTTACCCCCGGCCCTATTAACGACCCCAACCGGCGCATCTCGCTGCCGCCCCGCAGTGAGCTAGAGACCTCGATGGAGGCAGTTATCTTCCACTTCAAGCTGGTTACCGAAGGCTTCCACCCGCCGCGCAGCGAAGTCTACGTGCCGACTGAGTCGGCCCGCGGCGAGTTGGGTTACTATATTGTTTCCGATGGCGGGAGCATGCCTTATCGGGTTAAGGTCCGGGTACCCAGCCTGGCGAACCTGCAGGCGCTCGAGCCTGCCTGCTTAGACGGCCTCTTCGCCGATATGGTTATGAACATCGCCAGCCTCGATCCGGTGCTGGGGGATGTGGATAAATGAGCCGATCAATTCAGGCTATCAGCCAGTCAGTCTTTCAGCCGTTGACTGACAACCTGAGAGCCTGACAGCCTGAGCGCCTCTAAAGGACTTTCGATGACCGAACTACCTACCATCAAACCCTTTTTCGCTGACAAGCAGGCGCTGGTGCAGGAGATCCTGGGGCGTTATCCCGAGTACGGCCGCCGCAGCGCACTAATGCCTTTGCTGTGGGAGGTGCAACGTGCGGAGCGGCACATTAGTCTGGCGCGCCAGGCTGAGATAGCCGAAATCCTGGGACTGACTCTAACCGAGGTCAAGGCGGTGCTAAGCTTTTACTCGACCTACCACGAGCAGCCGGTTGGCCAGTACCACCTGCAAGTCTGCGCTACCCTCCCCTGTTCGCTGGCCGGCGCCGACGAGCTATACGACTTTTTAGTTGAGGAGTTGGGTATCGTAAACGGCGAAACCGACCGGGCTGGGCGCTTCAGCTTGCAGAAGGTTGAGTGCCTGGGCTCATGTACTACCGCGCCGGTCATACAGGTCAACGACACCTATTATGAACGAGTTACGCGCTCGCGCTGTAAACAGCTATTAGCGGCCTTGCGCCAGGGCGTGTTGCCCGAGCCTTGGCGTGAACGGGGCGGCGATAGTGAGGGGGCGGCAACATCTTCCAGCGGAGGCGACCTGTGAACGAGGCTGTCAAGGAGGGGATTAAGCCGATTACCAGCCGCCATGACCCGCGTTTTGAGGTCACTCTCTACCGGCACGTAGGGGTAGCAGGCTCTCATACCTTAGCGTTCTACCTCGCCCACGGCGGCTATCAAGCGGCTCAAAAAGCTCTGGCTATCAAGCCGGGGGAGGTCATCAGTGAAGTCAAGACCTCTGGGCTGCGCGGGCGCGGCGGGGCCGGCTTTCCTGCTGGCGTCAAGTGGTCGTTCATGCCGCCGGTTGATGGGCGACAGCGGTTTATTGTCTGCAACGCCGATGAGTCCGAACCCGGCAGCTGCAAGGATCGCTACCTGATGGAAGACGATCCGCACCAGCTGATCGAAGGGATGCTGATCGCCGGGTACGCTATCCAGGCCACCTTAGGGGTCATCTACCTGCGCGGCGAGTACTATCACGCCTACCAGCGGCTCCAGGCGGCCATTACCGAGGCCCGCCAGGCCGGTTATCTGGGGCAGAATGCGCTGGGGTCGGGGTTCCCATTCGACCTCATCCTCCATCGCGGGGCAGGCGCCTATATCTGCGGCGAAGAGACCGCCCTGATGAACTCTTTTGAAGGGCTGCGCGCCAACCCGCGCCTCAAGCCGCCGTTTCCGGCCCAGGCTGGCGTTTATGGGCTACCTACCACCATCAACAACGTCACCACCATAGCGAGTGTGGTACACATTATGGCTAAAGGCGCAGCATGGTTTGCGGCGATGGGCACCCCCGACTCCAGGGGGATCCACCATGTGCAGCTCTCGGGGCCGTTTAAACGCCCAGGCGTCTATGAAGTGCCGATGGGTATCAGCTACCGCGAGATCATTTTTGACCTAGGCGGCGGCCCCACCCTGCCGGTCAAGGCCTTTATCCCCGGCGGCACCAGCTGCCCCCTGTTCCCCTTTACCGACGAGTACCTAGACACGCCGATGGAGTACGCTGCGGTTGCCAAGCAGGGCTCGATGCTGGGCACCGGCGGGATTATTCTGATCCCGGAGGAGAAGTGTCTGGTAGACGCCATGTACAACGTGGTCCGCTTCTATGGGCACGAGTCGTGCGGCAAGTGCACCCCCTGCCGCGAGGGAATCGCTACCTGGCTCCCTAAGATGTACCAGAAGTTGCTAAAGGGCCTTGGCGAGCCGGGCGACCTTGAGCTGATGGAGAGCATGGTCACCAATATGCGCGGCACGGCCTTCTGCCCCCTGGCCGACGCCTGCGCCATGCCGGTACAGGCCAGCTTTAAGCACTTCAGGCACGAGTACGAGTACCTGATCACCCATAAGGAGCCGATGTATAAGCGCAATACCTGGTGGAATGATTGATCATGGCGCTTCGGATTGGAGTTTGGCAATTGGTTTTTGGTTATTGGTTTTTGGTGATTGGTTATGTCGTTAGTGATGAGTTGGTGAGTTAGAGCATGCAAGACTACCGTAAGCTGAAAGTCTGGCAAGAGGGGCACAGTTTGACGTTAGCGACGTATAGAACGACCGAGCAACTGCCTCGAGAAGAGCTGTACGGTTTAACGAGCCAAATGCGTCGGGCCGCAACGTCAATTCCTGCCAACATCGCTGAAGGATGCGGACGTGTTAGTAACGCTGAGCTGGCACGCTTTCTTACCATTGCTTCAGGGTCTGCTTTTGAGCTGGATTATTATCTGCTGCTTGCCCGCGATCTTGGCATGCTCAACGGGGAATCGTATCAAACGTTACATCAGCAAGTCAGCAAAGTGCGGCGTATGCTCAACGCCTTCTTGCAAACGCTTAAAGACCAAAAACCAAGAACTAACAACCAAGGAGTTTTATGAAGGTCACAGTCAACGACATCGAACTCGACCTCAAGCCCGGCACCAGTGTTATCGATGCAATATTTGCGGCAGGCTACGACGTGCCGTATTTCTGCTCGCAGGAATATATGTCCCCGATCGGGGCCTGTCGGATGTGTCTGGCACGCATTGGCACTCCGCGCAAAAATCCCGACGGCACGTGGGTAATCGAAGAGGCGACCGGCCAGCCCAAGCTCTTCCATTTTCCCAATCTGGTGGCTACCTGCACGGCTGCCATTGCCGAGGGAATGGTGATCGACACCCTCTCCAAGGAGGTCAGGCAGGCTCAGTCCGGGATGATGGAGTTCACGCTCATCAACCATCCCCTCGATTGTCCGGTCTGCGATAAGGGCGGCGCCTGTGAGCTACAAGACCGCGCTTATGAGTACGGTGAGGGGCTCAGCCGCTTCCAGTTCGACAAGCGTCATCAGGAGAAGCATCACACCTTAAGCCCGCTGAT
>JAGXSO010000141.1 GCA_018333775.1 Truepera sp. | reverse complement strand
GCTGTCGAGCGGGTACGGACGGGGGGTAGCGGGTAAGTGCCGACTGGCCCCTACCGGTATACTGGGCGGCATGGCGGAGACGCCCATCGCCTCGGAGTGGGTTACCAACGTCGATATCGTCTTTCCACACCATGCTAACCCCCTGGGGACGCTCTTCGGCGGGCGCGTGCTGGCGCTGATGGACATCGCCGGGGGCATTGCGGCGGTGCGTTTCTGCCGCCTGCCGGTGGTAACCGCCTCGACCGAACCGGTCGACTTTCACAACCCTATCCTGGTCGGTGAGATTATCGAACTCAAGAGCCGGGTGGCCTGGGTGGGACGGAGCAGCATGATCGTCCGTTGTGAGGTCTTCGGCGAGAACCCCTTATCCGGCGAGCGGCGGCTATGCACCGTCGGGCACCTCAACTTTGTGGCCATCGGTGAAGGTGGCAAGCCCACCCCCGTGCCACGGCTGCGGGTAGTGACAGCGCTCGAGCAGCAACACTGGCAGATCGCGGCGCAGGTGCGGGAGGCCAGCTTGTTGCGGCGCCAGCAGGGCGGCTATAGCCATTGACCAGCGTATCGCAGGCCGCGCGCGCGTTCAGGCCGCTAGTCTATCGGGTGCTTGAGGATCGGTTTGCGGGCCGCGGCAACTTCGTCAAGGCGCCGCACCGGGGTGTGGTAGGGCGCGTTCGGCAGATACTCCGGGTCGGTCTGGGCGCGGGCTAGGATCGCTTGCAGCACCTCGGCGTAAGCGTCCAGGGTCTCCAGCGACTCGGTCTCGGTCGGCTCGACCATCATCGCTTCCTTGACGATCAGCGGGAAGTAGACGGTCATCGGGTGCACGCCGTAGTCAAGCAGCGCCTTGGCGATGTCAATCGTGCGCAGTCCGTCGGGTGGTTGCGCCACGAACTCGTGCATATTGAGGCGGTCAAAGGCGATGCGCAAGCCCGCCTCTTTGAGCTTGACGCGCAGGTAGTTAGCGTTGAGCACCGCCAGCGCCGAGACGCGCTCCAGACCCTCCTTGCCCAACGCTCGGATATAGGTATAGGCCCGCACCAGGTTGCCGAAGTTGCCATAAAAGCTGCGCAGCCGTCCGATGGTACGGGGAATGTCGTAATTAAAGGCAAAACCCGCCTCGGTCTTGGTCACCGTCGGCACAGGCAAAAACTCCGCTAAGTGCGCCTTCACGCCGACCGGGCCGGTGCCGGGGCCACCACCGCCGTGCGGGGTGGTAAAGGTCTTGTGCAGATTCAGATGCACCACGTCAAAGCCCATGTCGCCGGGGCGGGCGCGGCCCACGATGGCGTTGAGGTTGGCGCCGTCGTAGTAGAGCTGCGCTCCGGCCTCGTGCGCTAGGCGGCTGATCTCCAGGATCCTGGTCTCAAAGATGCCGAGGGTGTTAGGGTTAGTCAGCATCACCGCCGCCACGTGCGGACCTAGCGCAGCCTTAAAGGCGGCCAGGTCGACCTCGCCGTCAGGACCGGTAGGCACCTCTTGCACCTCATAGCCGACCATCCCGGCAGTGGCCGGGTTGGTGCCGTGCGCGCCGTCGGGAACGATTACCACGCGGCGCTGTGCGCCTTCGCCGTTAGCCTGGTGATAGGCGCGGATCATCAGGATGCCGGCCAGCTCACCGTGCGCCCCAGCCGCCGGCTGCAAGGTGATGGCGTCCATGCCGGTCAGTGCCATCAGGTAATTTTGCAGGTTATAGAGCAGCTCGAGCGCCCCCTGGATGGTGGCCGGGTCCTGGTAGGGGTGCAAATCGCTAAAGAGCTTGGCCGCCTCCTCGTTGACCTTGGGGTTGTACTTCATGGTACACGAGCCCAAGGGGTAGAAGTTGCCGTCGATGGAGAACTGCCGGTGCGCCAGCTGGGTATAATGCCGCACCAGATCGAGCTCTGAGACTTCGGGCAGACGCAGCGGCTCATGGCGCAGGTTCTCTGCTCCCAACAGCGCGGCCAGGTCTACCTTGGGCGCGGCGGGCGGCTGCGCGGCCCGGCGGCCCGGCCGGCCGCGCTCGTAGATTACGGGGAAGTCAGTCATGGGCTATCTCCAGCGGACGGGCTCGAGCCTGTATCTCGCGCAAGGCCGTTACTAAAGCCGCGCTGTCAGCTTCGGAGGTAAGCTCACTAGCGCTAAGCAGCACAGCATTGCCCAGCCCGTATTCGGGCGGCACCGGCACCCCGGCGTGGATGCCGCGCTCGGCTAGCAGCCGGCGGATGACAGTGGGCTCGAGCGGTATTGATAACGCGAACTCGTTGAAAAATGGCTTGTCGGTCAGGGCGGCCAAGCCCGCCTCGCGCAAGGCGTCAGCCAACTGATGGGCCCGCGCCACGCTGGCCGTGGCCAGTTCGCGCAACCCAGCGGGCCCCAAGGCGGCCAGGTTCACGGCAGCCATCAGCGCTGATAGCTGATGGTTCGAGCAGATATTAGACTTGGCCTTGCTACGGCGAATGTGCTGCTCACGGGCTTGCAACGTCAATACGAAGGCCCGCCGGCCATCAACGTCATGGGTCTGCCCTACCAAGCGACCGGGGAGCTGGCGTATTAAGGCCTCCGTGACCACCATGAAACCGAAGCTCGGCCCGCCCAGGTTGAGCGGGTTGCCGATGGTCTGACCGTCACCCACGGCGATATCGGCACCCACTTCGCCCGGCGATGTGAGCAGCGCCAGGCTGAGCGGCTCGACCGCGGCGACAAACAGCGCGCCCCCCGTGTGGGCGGCTTCAGCCAGCGCCGCCATCGGCTCCAGGTAGCCCAGGTAGTTGGGGTTCTGAACGATGAGGCAGGCAGCATCTTCACTTACTGCCATCACCGGCGTGGTCAGATCGGCCAGGGTGACGGTGGCGATCTCGGCCTCTATGGCGTGCAGGTAGGTTGCCAAGACCTCACGCGACTCCGGGTGAACCCCCTGGCTTACCAGCACCTTACGGCGGCCGGTCTGGCGCATGGCCAGTATGGCTGCCTCCGCTACCGCCGAGGCGCCGTCGTACATGCTGGCGTTGGAGACCGGCAGGCCGGTGAGTTCGGCCATCATGGTCTGATACTCGAAGGTAGCTTGCAACACCCCTTGCGCCACTTCGGGCTGGTAGGGGGTATAGGCGGTGACGAACTCGCTCTGCATAGCCAAGTGTGCCGTCACGGCAGGGATGAAGTGCCGCTGCGCCCCGCCACCCAGGAAGTTTGGACCTTCAGCGCGGTTCTTAGCCGCCAAGGCCCGCAGGTGCGCCAACAAGGCGACCTCATCAAGGCCCGCCGGGAGGTCGATAGCTGGCGACCTGAGCGCCTCCGGCAGATCGGCAAAGAGCGCCGCTAGCGAGTCCACGCCGATGACCGCTAGCGCCTTGGCGATCTCCTGTTCAGTATGAGGCGTATAGTCCATCAGCTCTCCGCAGCCACCTGCCGGTAGCTCTCAGCGTCGAGCAGGTGTGCTAGCTCAGCGGGATTGCCAAGGCGGATCTTAAAGAGCCAGCCCTCGCCGTAAGGCGCGCTGTTGATCGCCTCGGGAGCGTCGAGCAGCGCCCGGTTGACCGCAGTAATCTCGCCCGAGACCGGGGCGTAGATATCCGAAGCGGTCTTGACCGATTCGACCACGGCCACCGACTCGCCCGCCTTGACGCGGCGACCGACCTGCGGCAGCTCAACGAACACCACATCGCCTAGCTGGTCCTGAGCAAAATCGCTGATGCCTACGGTTACCACTTCGCTTTCCAGGCGTGCCCATTCATGGCTGGCGGCATATTTAAGATCGGTAGGGATGTTCATCATCGCTCCTTTAGCTTAAGAGAGTTGGGGGCGGAAAAAAGGAGGTTTTACGACCGTTGCTGGGAGCTGTTGGCCACGCACTTCGACTAGCAGCATGGTATCAGGCTCGCTCAAGGGCGCTTCTACCCAGGCCATGGCGATGCTCTCACGGGTGAGCGGCGAAATGGTCCCCGAGGTGACCCAGCCCACCACGCGATCCTCCTTAGTGACGTGGTAGCCTTGCCGGGCAATCCCGCGCTGCAAGAGCTTGAGGCCGACCAGCCGGTGACGGCAGGGTGCGTCCCACATCGCCGTGCGACCGTAGAACTCCTTATCCTTGACCACCCAGGCGTAGTCGCTACAGAGGGGATTGGTGTCGGCGCCAAACTCATGGCCAAAGAGCGGAAACCCTGCCTCCAGCCGAAGCGTGTCGCGCGCACCCAAGCCGCACGGCACCGCGCCTGCGGCGATTAGGGCCTTGCAGATCGCCACGGAGTCATTAGGGCGGGCAAAAATCTCAAACCCCTCCTCGCCGGTATAGCCGGTGCGGGCCAAGGTCACCAGGTTCTCGCCAAGGCGCGTATCCAGGGTGCGATTCTTTTTAACCGCTGTCAGGTCGCCCTCCACCAGACGGCTTAACAGCAAGAACGAGGTCGGCCCCTGTACCGCGATCAGCGCCCAGGCCGTCGTCTCGTCAACAAGCTCTACCTCGTAAGGAGCGGCCAGCACCGGCAGGTGGGCCCACACCGCTGCGGTATTGGCGGCGTTGCAGACCACCAGGTAGTCAACCTCAGCCTGGCGGTAGATATACAGGTCATCGATTAGGCCACCGCGGTCGTTGGGCAGCATCGAGTACTGCCCCGCACCCACCGCAAGCCTGGCCGGGTCGTTGAGGGTGGCGTAGCTAAGAAACTCGGTCGCCTGAAGGCCGCGCACACGGATCTTACCCATGTGGCTGACGTCAAACAGGCCACAGGCCTCACGCACCGCCAGGTGCTCCTGATTGATGCCGGTGGGATACTGGAGGGGCATCTCCCAGCCGGCAAACTCCACCATGCGCGCTCCGAGCGCCAGGTGTAATTGGTACAGCGGGGTCCGCTTCATAATCAGCACGATAACACGCCCCTCTAGCACGTTGACATGGCAAAGTAGCCAATCCCTATGCAGGCCGCCCCTTCACCAGAGACGGACTTAAAGCCCTGGCTCGAGCCGTGGGCAGATATACCAGCAGGTTGCGTATAACACTCTACAGTCCATGCCGCTAAGCATTATACTAGGGTTGGTGAGGCTGGCGAACGGCGAGGAGGAAAACGAATGAGTCTTGATTACGTCAAGTTTACTACCGGCTTTGAGAAATTCATGCCCAAGGAGTACCGCGATATGGTTGAGCGCGGGCCCTTCGGGAAAAAGGTTGGGGCTGCTCAGATGGGAACCTTCAAGGAGATCCTCGAAGAGCATCCCATGTGTGCGGGCTGCGCCATGTCACTCTTCATCAGGCTGGCGGTTATTGCCTTCCCCAACCCCGAAGATACTATTACCGTAGGGACGGCCGGCTGCGGGCGCCTGGCCCTCTCGCAAGCTGCCATCCCCTTTGTCTACGGCAATTACGGCGATACCAACGGGGTAGCGAGCGGACTCTCCCGAGGTCTTCGCTTGCGGTTTGGCGATAGACCCAAGGATGTAGTGGTGATGGCCGGCGACGGAGGTCTAGCTGATATCGGATTCTCTCAGGTACTACACTCCTGGCTCCGTAAGGAGAAGTTCACCACCATCATGCTGGACAACGAGGTCTATGGCAACACCGGGGGTCAGGAGAGCGGCATGACCAACCGCGGCGTGGTACTCAAGATGGCGCCGTTAGGAAAAAAGTTCGACAAAACCAATATGGTTGAGATGGCCAAGGTCGCCGGCTGTGCTTATGTAGCCAGGGTGGTGCCGAACAAACCGAGCAAGGTTATCAGCGTGATTAAGAAAGCCGTACTGATCGCCCGCGAAGTCGGTCCGACCTATATCCAAGCCTATACCTCGTGCAACATTGAGTACGGAATTGCCACCGACAAGGTTATGGAGGATGCCAAAAACGTCGAGAACGACCGCTATCAGTTCTACGAATACATCGCCGAAGAGGCCAAGCACTATCTGGCTGACAAGCACGGGTACCAGGAGTTTCAGGCTAAGTCAGCCAACAGGCCGGTGGAAGTAAGCTCTTCACAGGAGGTCAGCCATAGCTAAGCGGTTTAATATCCGAATGGCGGGTGTGGGTGGGCAGGGTGTGGTCACTGCCTCGCACATCCTGAGTACGGCAGTCATTAACGCCGGTGGCGAGAGCACCATAGTGCCCTTTTACGGCTCGGAGAAACGCATGGCCCCAGTCGAGAGTTATGTGCGGGTCTCAGACGAGCCGATCTACGAAGTTGGGGAGATTACCTTTCCTCACATCATCATCATCTTCCATCCGCAAGTCATTACCCACGGCAAGTCCTACACCATGCCCTTCTACTACGGCCTAAAAGAGAATGGTGTGGCGCTAATTAATCACGAAGGCCCGATGAAGCTATCAAGAGATTATGCCCGCGAACTAGAGGAGCGTCGTGCCAAGCTCTTCTATCTACCGGCAACCAGAATTTCGTTGGAAGTCTCAGGGATAGACCTAGCGACCAATATGGCCTTGATGGGGGCGATTGCCTGCATTACTGGCTTGACCAATTTAGACGCTTTGAGTCAGGCAGTGCAGGATAGATTCTTGGGCAAGGGGTTCGTGGTCTCCGGTGGAACGGCGGCACTGGACAGCGTGGTGGAGAGAAAATTTAAAAAGAAGCAGGAGCTCATCGAAAAGAATATGGCAGTGGTCGCGGCTGCTTGGAAGTTCGCAGCCGAGCACGGCTGGGATGAAATCTCTAAGTCAGCCAATCAAGTCGAGGCTGCCGCCATGCTCACGGCCTAGCGAAAAAGAGGAGTCTATGTACCTGGTAGCCGACATCAACGTCGAAATTTGTGCGCAAACCGGTTGCAAGCTCTGTATGCAGTATTGCCCTGAGCCGAATACCATCCTTTACAACGATCAGCTGGGCAAGTATGGAGCAGCCTATGTGGTAGTAGATCGCTGCAAGGGGTGCGGCCAGTGTACTTGGATCTGTGACAATCTGTCCAAAAACCATGCCATTAAAATGGTGATGATCGACCAGCTGTCGGCAGCCGTGTTGACAGAGAATGTTTTATATGGTGATAAGTCCACCACCGCCGGACGCGCTCCGATAACTGAATGAAAACAGGGACATAAATGACACAGCAAACGCGAGAAAAGATAATCGTTCCCGGACCGGCGGGGTATCATCCACCGTCCGCGGCGCAGCTAGGTATTACCTTGCCCGAGCCGGGTCAGGGTTTATGGTATGGCTATCACGAGGACGAAGAGGTGGTAATGAGGGAGGTCGCGCACAAGATGCTGACCAGTCCTAATGCCACCATTTTCCCTGGCCCCTTGGTGCTCTGGGCCTGGAATCAAAAGGCGGTCGAGCGGGCTCGAGCGGTTCTGGAGATTGCGGCACAGATTCCCAACGTAATGATTATCCCCATGCCCGACTACCGCCCAAAGTATCCCAAGATCGACCCTGAGGAGGTAATTAATCCTAATCATCCAAATCTGACGATCTGGGGCAACAAAATCGAAGCCTGTATCTTCGTGGGCGTGCATTGCCACTATGCCAATCTCACGCTGAAGATGATCCGGGCCGGAACCAACTGTTGTACCATCGCGCTGTGTGCCGAACAGGGGCACGAAGACGCGATGCTTAGCCTGCGCGATACCAGCTCGGAGAAATTGCGCCGTTTGGCCCAGGTTGTGAAGTGGGTACGCGAAGAGCTGGGCCTAGAGTTACCTGAAAACGGCGAGAATGTCCGCTTTACGGGTACTCAGTCCAGGGTACACGGCGGCAAGACCCACACCAATCCCCTCGAGTTCATGCCGCTGTCAGCCGATCTGGCCGGGGCTGCGGCTTACGGACACCGGCCCGAAGGCATGGAGCGTGAATCCTAAAGGTTATGCCATGAACTCTCAGCAGCCCGAAGTCAAAACTAGCGGCCCCAGCGTTGGCGAAACAGCTCCAGACTCCGCTCAGGTTAAGCCTGATCCTCACGCCGAAGCCAAGAAGCAGCAGGTAGTCACACCTGAATACCTGTTTTTAGAAGCACCGAGAACTCGCGAGTTCATCACCGGCAGCGAAGCCGCCAAGGAAGCGGTGCGCCGCTCGAATGTGGATTTTTCGGTGGCCTACCCCATCTCGCCACAAAGTGAGACCATGCAGCTAGTCGGCGTGTTGTACGGCGAGGGCTACGTCAGGGAGTTCTATCGTGGCGAGGAGGAGTACGGCGTAATGTCGGCTATTGCCGGCGCCTCTCGAGCCGGGGTGCGCTGCTTTACCGCCACCGCCGGACCCGGCACCTTGCGCAGCATCGAGGCTATTGCCTCTTGGCCCGGCCACCGGCTGCCAGCCGTAATTTTGTTCACCTGCCGGGTGGTCAACGCCCCGCTGGCAATTCAGCCGGACAACATCGAAATTAGCTATCTCTTGAACTGCGGGATGATCCTCTTCCACGCTGAAAATCAGCAGGATATGTTCGATTTTCTTATGAAGAGCTTCATCATCAGCGAGATGAACGACGTTACGCTGCCGGTTGGCGTAGCCTGCGACGGCTTCTTTGTGACTCATGCCCGCGGCTATGTAGCGATGCCGGATCGGAGTCTCAAGCTTCCGCCGCGCAATGCCTGGGGCGGCGCAGTTCCGGTACTGGATGCAGAGAACCCACCGGCTCGGCTCTCGCGCGATGCGCCGGTACAGAAGTCCAACTTTATGGCTTATAACATCCATGCTGTCTGGCAGCAGGAGGTCTGGGCAGCGGTAGAGCGCTCGCGCAAATACATTCACAAGTACTTAGGCGGGTTGTGTGTGGCCGAAAACACCGAGGCGGCAGATGTCATCCTGATCGCGTCTGGTAGCGCCGTGGCCCAGTCCCGCGAGGCGATCAGGCTATGCACTGAGAAGGGGATCAAGGTTGGCCTGATCAAGATCCGTTCGCTGCGCCCCTTCCCCATCAACGAACTCCGGCAGCTCTGCGCTAATGCCAAGCTGATCGTGATTCCGGAGTTCAACTACGTAGGCTGGCTGGCCAAGGAGGTCGCGGCGGCGATTTACGGGCACTCCAAAGCGAAAATTATCGCCGGGCCTCATGTCTACGGCGGTCAGTCCATGCCGGTGGAATTGATTGTGGACGAGGTCGAGTCGGCACTGACCGGCAAGAGATCCACCAATGTGCCGCTGTCTCAGATCATGGGCGAAGACGAAACCGACCCCGCTGCCTTAGACCACTTTATGCGCAACATCTGATCATCGCCGGCACCTCAGTAGCTCTTAAGCCATTAGCCTTTAGCCTCTAGCTAAAGGCTAATGGCTCACACCACAACTCATAAGGATCAACTCCGCTTGGGAGGCGCGATCGCCAACCGTCCCGCCGAAGCGTGTCTCGGCCATGTTACGCTGAAGCCGCCATGTTAGAGACTAATCTGACCGTGATGGACCATCCGCTGATCCAGCACAAGCTTGCCATCCTGCGCGACAAAAACACTAACGTGCGTGATTTTCGGGCGCTCTGCACCGAGATCAGCATGTTGATGGCCTTCGAAGCCATGCGGAACCTACCACTCGAGGAGGTGATGGTCGAAACACCCTTGGCGCTAGCCACAGCCCGGCGGCTGTCAGGTAAAAAGTTGGCCCTGGTAGCCATCTTACGGGCCGGGTTGATCATGGTGGACGGGATTCTCAATCTGGTACCCACAGCGCGGGTCGGCCATATCGGTCTTTATCGCGACCCGAAGACGCTAAAACCGGTGCAGTACTACAGCAAGCTACCTGCTGACATCGCCGAGCGGGACGTGTTCGTACTCGACCCCATGCTGGCTACCGGCGGGAGCGCCGCAGCGGCCATTCGCCTGCTTAAAGAGCGGGGGGCCAAGAGTATCCGGTTGCTGTGCATCATCGGGGCACCGGAGGGCAAGGCGGTAGTCCATCGCGAGCACTCTGAGATAGAGATCCTGCTGGCGGCCCAAGACGAGCGCTTAAACGAGCACGGCTATATCATGCCGGGTCTGGGCGATGCCGGCGATCGCATCTATGGCACGCGCTAGAGTTCTCATCCCCAGAACATTTCGCGGCGTAAAATAGGTCGTGCGCGAGCATCTTTTCTCTTATCTGCCGATCGCTGCCGGCGCGTTCTTGGTAGCGCTTATCGGGGTGGCGCTATTTGTGCCGCGGCTTCGGCGCTTTGCGCTGCGCATCGGGGCGGTGCAAGATGGCGGAAAACCACACGGCAGGGGCCTGCGCATGCACAGCGGCAGGGTGCCCAATATCGGCGGTATCGCTATTTTTGCCGGTTTCATCGTGGCGCTGCTGATCGGCTCAGTGATTGACAGCCTGTCCGGTCGCCACCTGCTCGAGCCGTATCGGGTGCAACTGTTGGCGATTGTGCTCGGCGCGGCGCTGATGACGCTGGTAGGGTTTATCGACGACCTCTGGGAGGTGCCACCTGCCATGCGCCTGGGGACGCAGTTCGTAGCAGCCGGGATTTTGGTCGTCAACGGCGTAAAGATCGACTTCATTACCAACTTTCTGGGCGGTACTCCCTATATCTTTTTTAGCGAACCGCTGGCAATAGCGGTAACGATCTTATGGGTGGTGGGCTTTACCAACGCCTTTAACTTCATCGACGGGTTGGACGGCCTCTCTTCCGGCATCGCTACCATCGCCAGCTTTAGCCTCCTGGCGGTGGCCTTGCAGTTTGATGACCGGGGGGCGGCGGTGCTGCTGCTGGCCGCGCTAGCCGGGGCGGCACTAGGCTTCTTGCGCCATAACTTTAACCCTGCCACCATCATTATGGGCGATTCTGGAGCCTACCTGCTCGGCTATACCCTGGCGGCGGTCAGCGTCTTGGGGGCGCTGAAGGTCACTGCGGCGGTAGCAGTGGCGGCACCGATTCTGATCCTGGCCCTGCCGGTAATAAACATCACCCAGGTAACGCTGCGGCGCCTCTGGCGCGGCGCCAGCCCGGCGCTAGCCGCTAACGATCACCTGCATGACATGATTCGCGAGCGCAGCGGCTCTAAGCGCCTAACAGTCGTGATCCTGTGGTTAGTAACGCTGCTGCTTGGAGTAATGGGCATGATGATCTCACGCACGCCCCCGGAGCTAATGTACCTGACTATTGCGGCTACTGTGCTGCTGATGGCGGCAGTGAGCCTGATGCGCCTGCGCGACGCAGCCCGCGAGAGCGCCGCCGCTTGAAAGCCCGGGTGTGCGTGGCCTTCGGCACTCGCCCGGAGGCTTCCAAGATGGCGCCGGTGATCAAGGCGCTGCAACTCCAGGGCGACGTGACACCGCTGGTACTGGTTACCGGGCAACACCGCGAGCAACTCGACATGATGCTTAAGCTCTTTGCCATCACGCCGGATGCCGACCTGGCAGTGATGACCGAGCGGCAGACGCTCCCCGAGCTGTTAGGCCGCTTGGTGCCGCACGCTGCTGCCGTCTTGCGCGAACTTAAGCCTGACTACGTGCTGGTGCACGGCGACACCATGAGCGCCTTGGCCGTGGCGCTGGCGGCGTTTTTTGAGCAGCTTCCAGTAGCCCATGTCGAAGCCGGCTTACGCTCCTTTAGCCTGGCTGAGCCTTTTCCAGAAGAGGCTAACCGCCGCCTCATCGACGTACTGACCGACCTTGACCTGCCGCCGACGCCGCTGGCTAAGGCCAACCTGCTCCGTGAGGGGAAGGACCAAGCGCGTATGGTCGTCACCGGGAACACGGCCGTGGACGCCGTGCGGGAGATCGCCCGGCGCGCCGTCTTGCCGAGCCACCTCCCCCCCGGCCCCTACGTGACCGTGACCATGCACCGGCGCGAGAACCTGCCGGTCATGCGCGGCCTGGCCGAAGTGCTGGCGGGCGAGGCTCGGGCCCACCCGGAGCTGACCTTCGTCTATCCGGTCCACCTCAACCCGGCGGTGCGCGAGGCGGTGTGGGGGGTCTTGGAGGGTGTGCCGAACTTTATCTTGGCTGAGCCTTGGGACTACGCCCCGCTGGTGGCGCTGATGCAGGCCTCAGAGCTGATCATTACCGATTCGGGCGGGATGCAGGAGGAAGGGGCGGCGCTCGGGGTGCCGGTGGCAGTGTTGCGCAATGTAACCGAGCGACCTGAGGGGGTAGCAGCCGGGGTGCTCAGGCTGGCCGGTAACGAGCCAGAGCAGGCTAGGACCGTGCTGGCTGAACTGCTCTCAGATGCCAGCTTGCGTGCCAGTATGCGCCAGCGCCCCAACCCCTACGGTGACGGCCGGGCCGGCGAGCGGGTAGCCCAGGCGGTGGCCTGGCGGCTGGGCTTGGCAGAGCGGCCCCCCGACTGGCTCCCTAGCTGATCGGCACTTCGCTAAATATTCCGTGCCAGCCGCACTGTTGACAGCTTACCCGGCTGGCCTCATGCCACTCGGCGTCACTGAGGCGCTCGCTGACTACGCGCAGGCTATTCTCGCTCAGGTCGAACACGATGCCATGCGTCAGTTCAGCCTGGCAGCACACATCCAGGGTGTAACTGCCACAGACGGGACAGAGCGACTGTAAGTGGGAGCGGTCGGTGGTGGCCACCTCTGGGTTATAACAGGGCGGCTCTTACAAAATCATTACAACAGGTATCGGCTGGTTTATGGTGTAAGTCTACGAATCGTTGTCCAGGGCCTCCTGGCAGAGGTGATACCGGCGAAGCGACTCAGTATTTATGACAACCGCCGCGGGTGCCGGCACTACCCCCAGCCCCAGCAAGAATGCGGATTTTCACGGCTTACCACCGGCCAGCTCTGCTATACTCACGGTTATGTTGGAGCCGTCGCTCGAGCTCTACGGAGACTCCTACCGCAAGGTAGACGCCCTGTTAAGCGAGCTACTGGCACGCAGCCACGCTCGCTACGCCATGATTGTGGACCTCAAGGGGTTCGTGCTGATGCACGCCAGAGCCCTCTGGGCCCCTAGGCCGCCGTCACTCGATTCGCTGGCTACGCTGGTCGCTTCAAACTATTCGGCCAACGAGGCCATCGCTAAGCTGCTGGGCGAGTCAGGCTTTAAGGAGATGGTCCAGCAAGGCT
>JAGXSO010000140.1 GCA_018333775.1 Truepera sp. | reverse complement strand
CCCTGATAGTTGACCAAGAAAAAAGTGTCAGTGCCGGCGAGCAGTCCTCGCAGCACCTCGACCGACTGGATGTTTCTTGGGTTTGCCATCCCAACCTTTCTGTTCAGACAGTTCTAACCGCGAAGCATAGCCGGATGTTCCGTGTCGCCTCGGCAGGATCTTTAAGCCTGGCAGGCCCCTGCTGTCTCCAACGCCAAAAGGTGCTATGCACCGGGGTGCCTATTACGGGGTAGTATCCCGTTATAACGGGATACTACCCCCTAGACCACTAGCCGGACGCTCGGACCCATCGTCGAGCTGAGGTAGATAGTGCGGATAAACACACCCCTGGCGCTGTCGGGCTTAGCAGCCTCAACAGCTTGCCGCAGGGCGTGCAGGTTATCAACCAGCTGGCGCGGCTCAAAGCTCGCCTTACCGATCGGCGCATGGACCACGCCGGTCTTATCGTTGCGAAACTCAATCTGGCCGGCCTTGAGCGCTCTCACGATCTCACCGATATTGAAACCCACGGTGCCGGACTTGGGATTAGGCAGCAGTCCGCGCGGGCCCAGCACGCGACCCAGCTTGCCGCCAACCGCCCCCATCACATCCGGGGTAGCCACTACCGCGTCAAACTCCATCCAGCCGCCCAGGATCTGCTGGATCAGATCATCGCCACCGACAAAGTCTGCGCCGGCTTGCTCGGCCTCTAAAACCTTCTCACCGCGAGTTAAAGCTACTACCCGCACCGTCTTGCCGGTACCATGCGGGAGCGCCACAGTGCCACGGACATTCTGGTCGCTCTTACGTGGATCGATACCGAGCCGGACGTGTATCTCGATAGTCTCATCGAATTTTGCGGTAGCCAGCTCCTTAACCAGCGCCGCCGCCTCTTCCGGGCTGTAGCTCTTGTTGCGATCTACCTTACCGGCCAGGCTGCGGTAACGCTTGCCATGCTTAGGCATTTTCCGGCCCCCCTTCCACGGTAACCCCCATCGAGCGCGCCGTACCGGCGATAATTTTGGCCGCCGCCACCTCATCGCCGGCGTTTAGGTCAGCCATCTTCTGCTTGCCTAACTCCAGGCACTGGGCCCAGGTGAGCTTACCGACCTTGGCCTTGTGCGGTTCGCCCGAGCCTTTCTCAATCCCTGCCGCCTTGCGGATCAGATAGCTAGCCGGGGGCGTCTTGGTGATGAAGGTGAACGAGCGGTCGGCGAAGATGGTGATCTCTACCGGCACAATCGCTCCTGCCTGCGACGCGGTAGCCGCGTTGTAAGCCTTGACGAACTCCATAATATTGGCACCGTGTTGACCCAGCGCCGGGCCGACGGGCGGCGCCGGCGTCGCGCCTCCGGCCGGCAGCTGAAGTTTAACGATACCGACGACTTTTTTAGCCACACTTTCCTCCCAAGCTCCCCCAAGCACCCGTGGGTGTGGGGTTCAGACGCTTTTAAACCTTAACCACTTGCGAAAAATCCAGCTCGAGCGGGGTTTCTCGCCCGAAAATCGACACCAGGACCTTAATTTTGCCCCGCTCGGGGTTGAGCTCCGAAACCACTCCGGTGAAGTCTGCAAACGGCCCACTGGTTACCTGTACCATATCGCCCACAGCAAAGCTGATTCTGACCTTGGGCTTCTCCTTGGAGCCGGTAATGCCGATGGTGCCCAGCATCCGCGCCTCTTCTTCGCGCGATAGCGGCACGGCTCGAGTGGCAGTGCCAACAAAGCCGGTCACTCCAGGGGCGTTGCGCACCACCTCCCAAGCCTCGTTAGGCTCATTGGGATCGTCACCCAGGTCCATCTGCACAAACACATAGCCCGGAAAGATTTTGCGCCGCACCACCTCTTTTTTACCGCCCTCGCGGTGTTCAACGGTCTCTTCGGTCGGCACCACCACCTGATAGACCTTATCGGCCATGCCTAGCGAGCGGGCACGCTGCATAACGTTATCGCGCACTTTTTCCTCATGCCCGACATAGGTGTGAACGGCGTACCACTCAATCCCCATGGTTGTCAGCTCTCCCGGCCGCTAGGTAAGCAAGCCGATAAGATTACCCAAGGTGGTATCGGCAACAAGTAGGAATAGGCCGGTGATCAGCACAAAGATCAACACTGCCTGAGTGGATTGGATCACCTCAGCGCGGGTAGGCCAGGTGACCCGGCCCAACTCGGCGCGAGAGTTACGCAGGTACTCGAATAGACGTTTAAACATTAGATCTTAACTTCCCGATGAGTCGTATGCTTCTTGTCCCAGGGGCAGTATTTGCTCAGCTCGAGCTTGGCCGTGGTGTTGCGCCGATTCTTGTGCGACGTGTAGTTGCGGCGCTTGCACTCAGTACACTCTAGCAGAAGTTTAATTCTTACATCGCTCGCCATAAGCTGCTTCCTCGCTGGTAGGCTACGCCTACCACTAGAGCCTAGTCGCTATTACTTCGTCACGGCGGTCACAACCCCCGCCCCAACCGTCCGACCACCCTCCCGAATCGCAAACCGCAACCCCTCCTCCATCGCAATCGGCTTGATCAGCTCAACCTCCAACTCCACATTATCCCCAGGCATCACCATCTCCACCCCACTCGGCAACGTACACACCCCGGTCACATCAGTCGTCCGAAAGTAAAACTGCGGCCGGTAACCCGTGAAAAAAGCGGAGTGTCGACCGCCCTCTTCCCGCTTTAAGATGTACACCGAGCCCTTGAAGTTAGTGTGCGGTTTGATCGAGCCTGGCTTCGCTAGCACCTGCCCCCGCTCAATCTCCTCCCGCCCTACACCCCGCAACAGCACCCCCACGTTATCCCCAGCAATCCCCTTATCCAGCGTCTTACGGTGCATCTCTACCCCGGTTACTACCGTCTTCCGGGTAGCCGTTAACCCGACGATCTCTACCTCATCCCCAGTCTTTACCATCCCCCGGTCTACCCGTCCCGTCGCTACCGTCCCCCGGCCAGTAATCGTAAACACGTCCTCCACCGGCATCAAAAAGGGTTTGTCGATATCCCGCTCCGGCGTCGGTATATACCCATCAATCGCTTCCAGCAGCCCCCAGATCTGATCTACCCACTCGTTCTCCCCACGTTGGGTATTCGGATTGGCCCGCAGCGCATCCAGCGCCCTTAACGCTGAACCACGCACCACCGGCAAGTCATCGCCAGGAAACTCGTAGGCCGACAGCAGCTCCCGCACCTCCATCTCCACTAAGTCCAGCAGCTCCGGGTCCTCTACCATATCGATCTTGTTCATGAACACCACAATGTACGGCACCCCAACCTGCCG
>JAGXSO010000139.1 GCA_018333775.1 Truepera sp. | reverse complement strand
CTAACGACCTGTTGCCGTTTAGCGCCGTGCGCGAGCTGCATCCGACCTCGGAGCGCTACGGTGGCGTGCGAGCGATTCCCTTAGCTCAGATCGTCGGTTCGGTCGATCGCTATCGCGACTTCGACCACTACTTCTTGCCCCGGCTCGACCATAACCTCGACCGCTGGGCCAACGTGCGCCGCGCCGGGCTGGAAGGGGTCGAACTGCCACCCATTCAGGTCTATCAAGTTGGCGAGGTCTACTTCGTCAAGGACGGCCACCACCGCGTCTCGGTAGCAAGGCGCGCCGGGCAGCGGTTCATCGATGCCGAAATCATTGAGCTTCAGGTCACGGTGCCGCCCAACTCGACCGATAGCCTCAAAGATCTCATCATTAAGAGCGAGTACACCCGCTTTTTGGAAGCTACCGGCCTACACCGCCTGCGACCTGACCACGACGCCATCCTGTTCACCGTGCCGGGCCGTTACGATATCCTGCTCGATCACATTAAGACCCGCCACTACTATCTGGGGCTCGAGCGGCAACAGGATGTCCCGTGGAGCGAAGCGGTCGCTACCTGGCATGACGACCTCTACCGCCCGATCATCGAGGAGCTGCGCGAGCACCGGCTCCTGGAGCGCTTTCCGGGCCGCACCGAAGCCGACCTGTACCTGTGGATCATGGACCACCGCTACTTTCTGGCCCAGCGGTACGGTCAAGAGGTGAACTTCGAGGCAGCCGCGCTCGACTATGTGCAACACTACGCGCCCGACCTCTTGCACCGCCTGTGGCAGCGGGCCCGGCAGCGCTGGCGCGGCCAAGCTACGCCTTGACTCACCTTACGCACGTTGTCATTGCGACCCTGAGGCAAAGCTGAAGGGGAAGCAATCTCTAGATGCACATGCTGCACACAAACCGAGATTGCCACGTCGCTCCTTTGTCGCTCCTCGCAATGACAAAAAGGGCCTACAGCACGGTGCCTGTGTAAGGGGAGTTCCCACTTCCTACTTCCCACATCCCACTACCTACAACCTGTTTAAGGTCACGCACAGTAGAATAGGCTATGACTCAGGCACCGCTTAACCTGCTAACCAGTCCTGACGGGGCCGTCTGCGTCCCGCTCACGACCCTGACCCCGCTGCGGCTCACCGGCGCCGACCGGCTCGACTTCTTGCACGGCCAAGTTAGCGGTGAGGTTAAAGGGCTACAGGTCGGCCAGATGAGCCACGCGCTGCTGCTCAACGTCAAGGGGCACGCGCTGGCGCTGCTGCGCGTCTACCGCCGCCAGGACGATCTGTTCGCAGCGGTCGAGGACGGCGGCGGGGCGCTGGTTAAGGCAGAGCTGCAAGCGCATATCGTCTTTGATCAGGTGACTATTGAGGATTTAAGTGACACGCTGCGCGCTTTCACGCTGCAAGGGCGCGGTGTGCGCGAGGTGCTCAAGCGGGCGCTAGGGAGCAACCTGCCCGCTGACGGGCACTTCGTCGAGGTGCCGTTTGCCGATGCCAAGGTGTTGCTGGCACCGGTGCGGCGCAGCAGCGCAACGGGGGTTGACCTGCACGTGCTGAGCCGCGATGCTGAGGCGCTGCAAACGGCCTTGCTAATGGCTGGCGCGCAACTGGCAGGGGACGACTGGCTGACGCTGACCCGCATCACAGCCGGTCTCCCTAGCGCTGCCGGTGAAGGGGGCGAAGGGGTGCTCCCGCAGGAGTGCGGCCTTGCGTATGCCGTCTCGTACCGCAAGGGCTGTTATCTGGGGCAGGAGATCATGGCCCGCCTGGAGGCACGCGGCAACGTCCGCCGGCGGCTCCTGGGAGTAAAGCTTAACGGCCAACCAGACGATAAAGCGCTCCGGCACCAGGGCAAGGAGGTCGGGCGGCTCGGCAGCTTCGCCCGGCACCCAGAGCTTGGCTGGATCGGGCTGGCGGTAGTCCGGCTCGAGCTCTCCCCCGGCGCGGAGCTGACTGCGGGCGGCACGCAGGCCACGCTGGCGCCGCTCCCCTTCAGCTAGGGCTGAGGCTGGCGTTGGTGGCCAGTAGCCGGTAGTAACGACGTGCTGCTAGCTACAAGCCAGTCAGCCGCTTTCTTGCTATAATCCAGACAGACTGGATGTGAGACGCGATGCCCTGGCAACTTCAAGAAGCCAAGCAAAAGTTCAGCCAGCTCGTCAGGCAGGCGCTCGAGCAAGGCCCTCAAATCGTCACCCGTCACGGCGAGGAGGTCGTGGTGGTGATCTCCGCCGAGGCCTACCGCCGGCTGAGCGGCAGCAAACCCGACTTCAAAACGTTCTTGTTGAGTGGCCCCGACTTCAGCGAGCTTGACCTCGTTCGCTCTCATGAGACAGCGCGCGCTGTCGAGCTGTGAGCTACCTCTTAGACACCAACGTGCTTTCAGAAGCCCGCAAATCGCGCGGGGACGCGGGCGTCAAGACCTGGTTCGCGTCGGTCAAGGGCTACGAGCTTTTTATCAGCGTGCTCGTTATCGGCGAGATACGCCAGGGCATCGAGCGCTTGAGGCCACGTGATCCTGTACAGGCGCAGGTTTTTGAGAGCTGGTTGGAAACCTTGAAGCGCGACTACCGCGAGCGCATTTTGCCTATTACGGTCGCCGTCGGCGAGGCATGGGGCAGCCTCAACGCCGCAGGTCCGTTGCCGGTGATCGACGGCCTGTTAGCAGCAACCGCGCAGGTTCACGGCTTAACCCTGGTGACCAGGAACGTGATTGATCTCGAGCGCACCGGCGTGTCCGTGCTCAACCCCTTCAGCCGACGGTAAGCCGTCAGCCGCAGCTCAGCCGGCGGTGGTTGTCATGGCATCCCCAACCCTGCTTTGGATACGTGAGGAGGTCGGCATAGTAGACTTGGGCCATGGGCGTATCGGCACACAACAGCGCATACTCCCCCATCATCGAAGCCCTCAGGTCCTATGAGCCCGAACGCATCTATGTCTTTGGTTCTCACGCGCGGAACGAGGCCGACACTCTGAGCGATATCGACCTGATCATCATCAAGAAGACAACCCTCCCATTCCTTGAACGCCTGAGGGAGATCCAGCGGTATCTCCCACGAGACGCTGGTAGCGTGGATATTCTGGTCTACACGCCAGAGGAACTTTCCGACATGCAGCGTCGCGGTAACGCCTTCGGCGAGCTCATCCAGGAAGAAGCGCAACTCATCTATGACCGGCAAGCGTAAAACTGATGCTGAGCGTTGGTTCAAGCAGGCGCTCTACGACCTTAAGGCGGCACGCTGGAACATCGAGGGCGGCTTCAACGACACCGCCTGTTTCCTGGCGCAACAGGCCTCCGAGAAGGCGCTCAAGTCGCTCCTGTACTACCTCGGAGCCCGACGAACGGCCCTTCTCACCCACTCTCTCGTGGACATGGTAAAGGAGGCAGGGCAGGAGGTGACCTCGGTGGCTACCCTGCTCGATGAAGCGCGTAACCTTGACCTACACTACATCCCCTCGCGCTACCCTGACAGCCTGCCTGCAGGCTACCCTCACGAGCACTATAGCCGCCGCATTGCCGAAAGCGCCGTTGCAGACGCCGAAGCTATCGTAGGCGCAGTGCGAACGAATTATTTCGAACTCGATGAAACAACCTTCATTCAGTTAGAAGATGAGTGAGGCTGCTATGCCATCAAACGCTAACCGTCCTAACCCGGCGGCCCAGCATCACGCGCCTGCCATCCCTGTGCTCGATCTCGCCCCGGAGATCGACAGCCTCTGGGATGAGCTTAACGCCGCGCTGCAACGAGTGCTCAAGTCCGGCCAGTTCATCCTCGGACCCGAGGTTAAGGCCTTTGAAGAGGAGGTTGCCACCTACCTCGGCGTCAGACATGCCATCGGCGTTAACTCCGGCACCGATGCCCTGATTATCGGCCTGCGCGCCTTGGACATCGGCCCTGGCGACGAAGTTATCACCACCCCGTTTAGCTTCTTTGCTACTGCCGAGTCGATCAGCAACGTCGGCGCCAAGCCGGTGTTCGTGGATGTCGAGGAGGGCAGCTTTAACCTCGATCCGGGCCTCATCGAGGAGAAGATCGCGCCCAGAACCAAAGCAATCATGCCGGTCCACCTCTTTGGCCGCCCCTGCGAGATGGACGCCGTCATGGCTATTGCCGAGAGGCACCGCCTTAGGGTGATCGAGGACTGCGCCCAATCGTTCGGGGCGCGCTACCGGGGCCGGCAGACCGGCACACTGGGCGACGTTGGCGCCTTTTCATTTTTCCCCAGCAAGAACCTGGGCACCTACGGCGACGGCGGCCTTATCACCACCAACGACGACCGGCTGGCCGAGCTGGCGCGGATGCTGCGGGCGCACGGCTCAAAGAAGAAATACCACCACGAGCTGCTGGGCTATAACTCGCGCCTTGACAGTTTGCAGGCCGCCATCTTGCGCGTGAAGCTGCCGCATATCGATAGCTGGAACGAGCAGCGGCGCGAGGTCGTCGGGCGCTATAACGAGCTTTTAGCGGACGTTAGCGGCGTTATTACTCCTGAGATCACTGACGGGCATGTCTTTCACCAGTACACCATCCGCCTTAGCGCTAACCGTGATAGTGCTAACCGTGATGAGGTGCAGGCTGGGCTCGAGCGCCAGGGGGTGAACACCATGGTCTACTACCCCATCCCGCAAGACCGGCTGCCGGTTTACAACGGCCAGTACCCGGCCAACCCCGTCAGCGACCGGCTGGCAAGGCAGGTGCTGAGCTTACCGATCTGGCCCAGCCTCAGCGCCGAGTGTCAAGAGCGCGTGACAGCAGCCTTGCAGGCAGCGTTACGGCGCCGGCCTTGACAGCTTACGGCGCCTATGTAAACCTAGGCAGGGGCGCTCCCCAGGAGGTAACTATGAGGGTTTGGCTGGTCACCGGCGGTGCCGGCTTTATCGGCAGCAACTTTATCAGGCAGTGTCTGGCGGAGGAAGCGGACCTTAAGCTGGTCAACATCGACCGGCTCACCTATGCCGGCAACCTGGAATCTTTGGCTGCCGTGCGAGACCACCCCAATCACCTCTTTGTCAACGGCGATATCGGCGACAGAGCCTTGCTTAAGGCCCTGTTGTTAAACCATCGCCCGGAGGCGATAGTGCACTTTGCCGCCGAGTCCCACGTGGACCGCTCCATCGACGGCCCGGCGAACTTTATCGAGACCAACATCGTCGGAACGTTTGCGCTGCTGGAGGCGGCGCGGGGCTACTGGCAGAGTCTGGACGCCGACCGGCGCCGGGAGTTCCGCTTCCTCCAGGTCTCCACCGACGAGGTCTACGGCTCGCTCGGTCCGGAGGGCTACTTCACCGAAGAGAGCCCGTACCGCCCCACCTCCCCTTATTCTGCCTCAAAAGCGGCTGCCGACCACCTGGTTCGCGCCTGGCACCATACCTACGGCCTACCAGTGCTGCTTACCAACTGCTCTAATAACTACGGCCCCTACCAGTTCCCCGAAAAGTTGATCCCCCTGATGATCGTAAAAGCGTTAGCCGGTGAGCCGCTGCCGGTATATGGTGACGGGCAGAACGTAAGGGACTGGCTTTACGTGGAAGACCACTGCCGGGCCATCAGAACCGTGCTGCAACAAGGCCGCCCCGGCCAAACTTATAACATCGGCGGGCACTGCGAGAAGACCAATCTGGAGGTGGTAAAAGCGATCTGCACCATCCTGGATGAGCTGTCTTTAGCTTCACCGCGGCTCCCTCACGCTCAGCTCCTGACCTTCGTTAAAGACCGCCCCGGCCACGACCGGCGCTACGCCATCGACGCCGACAAGATCCGCCGTGAATTAGGCTGGGTACCGCAAGAGACGTTTGCTACCGGCCTCGCCAAGACCGTCCGTTGGTACCTGGAACATCGGGATTGGTGGCAGCGCGTGCTTGACGGCAGCTACCGCGGCGAACGGTTGGGGGTGAGCAATGCGTAAAGGTATTATCCTGGCCGGCGGGTCAGGCACCCGGCTTTACCCGCTCACCCAGGTGGTGAGCAAGCAGCTGATGCCGGTTTACGACAAGCCGATGATCTATTACCCCTTGAGCACCCTGATGCTGGCGGGTATCACCGAGATGCTGGTCATCACCACCCCGCAGGACCAGCACCTGTTTCAAGAGCTGCTGAGCGACGGCAGCCAGTGGGGGATCAGCCTCCGCTATGCGGTGCAGCCGCGCCCGGACGGCCTGGCCCAGGCCTTTATCATCGGCCGTGACTTCATCGGTGACGACAGCTGCGCGCTCATCCTGGGGGATAACATCTACTTCGGTCACGGACTGCCGGATAAACTGCGGGCCGCTGCCGCTCAGCAGGACGGTGCCACGGTGTTCGGCTACTGGGTACGAGAACCGGAACGCTACGGCGTAGTTGAATTCGACGAAAACGGCCAGGTCTTGAGCTTGGAGGAAAAGCCGGCCCGCCCCAGGTCCAACTACGCGGTTACCGGCCTTTACTTCTACGATAACCAGGTGGTTGACCTGGCCGCCGCCCTGAAACCGTCCGCCCGGGGCGAGCTTGAGATCACCGACATCAATAACCTCTACCTGCAACAGGGGCAGCTCCGGGTCGAAAAGCTCGGTCGCGGCTTTGCCTGGTTAGACACCGGCTCCCACGAAACGCTGTTGCAGGCCGCCAACTTTATCGAAACCATTGAACAGCGGCAGGGGCTAAAAATCGCCTGCCCGGAGGAGATCGCCTACCGCCTGGGGCTAATCGCTGCCGAGCAGGTGGCTAAACTAGCCGAGCCGCTGAGCAAGAACGGCTACGGCCACTATCTGCTGAATCTTGTGCAAAAGGGCGGACCGGAATAAAAATCGTTGCCACCAAACTGCCGGGAGTTTTACTCTGCGAGCCCGCTGTGTACGGCGATGCCCGCGGCTTCTTTATGGAAACCTGGCACCAGCAGCGCTACGCCGCCGCCGGACTGCCCGCCTCCTTCGTCCAGGACAACCTCTCCTGGTCAAAGAAGGGCACCTTGCGCGGCCTGCATTTTCAGCATCCCCACGCCCAGGGCAAACTGGTCTTTGTGTTGCAGGGCGAGGTCTTTGACGTAGCGGTGGACATCCGGAACGGCTCCCCGACCTTTGGTCAGTGGGTAGGAGTTACCCTGTCCGCTGATAACAAGCGCCAGCTCTTTCTTCCCGCCGGGTTCGCGCACGGCTTTTGTGTCACCAGCGAAACCGCCCTGTTTGCCTACAAATGCACCGATTTTTACCATCCGCAGGCCGAAGGCGGCGTCATCTGGGACGACCCGGGGCTCGGGATAGAGTGGCCCATAGACACACCTCTGTTATCCGCCAAGGACCGGTCTTACCCGAGACTCACAGAGCTGCCGCCGGAGCGGTTGCCGCAGTACGAGCGATGAAATTCCCCTTTTCAGGAACATCTGGGTTCACCTACCAGACCTCTCTGCCGGCCGGTTTACCCCAATCAACTTCCTTGGGCTCGTAGTCCGTGGGTATTACGTGAGACCAGCTCTGGCAGACTTTGCTTACCGCGAATCCGCCTAGCAGAAGTAATGACGATCATGCCCCATCGCGTACCGTTACCTTGACCTCGTCGCCGATTGAGATGTGCGCATCCTCAAGCACCTGTCTGGCAAGACGCACTCCCTGACCGTTGCCCCATTTTTGAATTTTGGTCACCGTGTTGTAACCCCCTTTGTATATCCGTAGTATATCCATAAGGTGCTTCCGGTCAAGTCAGTTCGAGGTGCGCCCCTTCGATGGCGGGAAGCCGATCTCCGTGACGAATCTTCACCAGGAACCATCCCTCGAGCGCCGCTTGTAACTCGGCCCGACACTCCGGGGTTGGTGAGCAACCTCGAGCCCAGCTTGAGTAGGCTGCCGTTAGGATAAGATACCCCGGTGGAGTGGCTAAAGACCGTAATGGAGCGCCTGACCGAACATGAAGGAACAGCCCTTGAGGAGGAAGAGATGGTGATTGAGGTGGTTCGGAGGGGATTTAGATGACCACTCTAACGCTCGGTGAAGCCGTTTCAGGGTTTTCTGCGAAGGTGGCGGAAACTCTGCAGGACAGGTATAAAGATAAACTGGTTTCGGTGTGTCTTTTTGGTTCGGCGGCCAGAGGACGGTTGAGAAAGGGAAGCGACATAGATTTCTTGGTAGTGATAAAAGAAGCCTACCAGACCTACCCCAAAAGGGTCAAAGAGATCATGCCGTTATTGGCCAGTATCAGGGAGACCAAAGCATACGGACAACTGGAGGGGTTTGCGCTTAACCTTGAACCTTCCTTTCTGATCTCCACGGTCGATGAAGTAATGCGGCATCCGCCGCTCTTGATTGAGATATCGCAGGAAGGGAAGATACTCTTTGATCGCGATGACTTTCTCAAGCAGGAGCTAACCAAGGTCAGGAAGGCCATGGTAAGGCTTGGCTCCGTCAGGAAGGAGACCGCCCACGGACATTACTGGGTGTTAAAGCCCGGCCTGAAATCCGGCGAGGTTATCGAGCTATGACCCCTAGAGGCCCGGCACGGGCATTTATTAAAGACGCGGCGATCATCCTGGCTGAAGCCTCCCTATCCCTGCAGCATGCTCATTATCACCGGGTCATGCGGAAGTGTCAGGAGGCAGCGGAACTCGCGGTCAAAGGGCTCTTTAAAAATTTCGGGATTGAGTATCCAAAATCCCATATCCTGGGGCGGGTCATCAGGAAGGAGCTGGCGAAGTTTGCTCTTTTTGACCGTGAAATCCTAGACCGGATTGCTTATATCAGCGATTCTTTGGCCTTTGACCGGGAGCCTGCCTTTTACGGTTCCATCGAAGGGATACCGGCTTCGGAGTTGTATGACCAAGAAGATGCGGCAGAAGCCCTAGAGAATACAAATTGGCTAATCGAAACTATTGAAAAGGTCATGAGCGAAGAGGGAAGTTGATGCTGGGAATGAAGTACGTTAGCGCGCAAGGGATCCAGCCGTGGGTCTTAGTCGGAACCGGCCCCGAAGTGGTTCATTTTCGGGGCGCGGGTCCAGGGGTAACGGCTTGCTACGCGCACCATGCCCTGGCCGAGGTCATTCTGAAGGCGGCTGAGGGTTGGCTGAACCGCGTGGGAGGGGAAGGGTTGTAAACTGTTGACATTTTTGTAGCGTAACTACTCAGTCTTCCAAGTTTGGCATCATCGGCTGAGCCTAAGGTCGTTTATCGCCGAAGATCGTTAAGGGCAATGCCCAAGACCTCCAACAGCGCCGCTTCAACCTGGTTGAGGCGATCTGTTGAGAGCGCCCCCACCCTGCCGCGAAAGCGCTCCAGCGCCAAGGTGCGGATCTGGGTGACTTTGATCCAAGAAGGCTTAGGCAGACCGCCTTCACCGCTCTCAAGTCCAAGCGCAAGCGGATAGCCCTGGCGCTGGGGCCGCGAGGTGATGGCTAGGCCGATGGTGGTGCCGCTGCGGGCGTTGAGGAAGTCGTCCTGCAACACCAGCACGGGGCGCACACCGCCCTGCTCGGAGCCCTGCACGGGACTCAAATCAACCCAGTGAATCTCGCCGCGGCGGACTTGCGGTTGCGTCATGCGGCTAATACTTGTCCCAAACTTCGTTGCCGGCAACAAGGGCGCTTTCGGCCAACTCGATCTCCTCGTCTTGGTCGAGCTTTTCGGCCTCGCGGCGGAGCCGCTCCCGGCGGAGATGTCTGACGTAAACTCGCAGGGCGTCTTGCAGGATGCGGCTGCGCTTGTCTTGCTTAAGCTGTTCGGCCTCGACCAGCAACCCTTCGGGAACGGTGATGGTGATCCGTTTGAAATTAGTATGAGCCATAGTAAGTGATTTTATCATACAATGCGTCTTACGTGGCTGTCGAGGCCGACGACCCCACTCTCCTCGCTGCAGTAACCCCCCTGTAAGGTGCGCTTGTGCGCACCCCGAAGGCCCGTGCTTTACCGGGTGGTGGCGGAGGGGGTGCGGCAATAACAGGGAGAAGGGAGATTTATTGACACTACCGAGGTTGACGGTGAGCAGTTTTGGTTCTAACATGGCTCCAGATAAGATGTGCTTTGGAGGAAGTTTGTGCCTGTCAACCTATCGGTTAAAAACGCCCCTGATGACCTGGTAGCAAAGCTTCGGCAGCGAGCCAAGCGCCATCATCGCTCCCTACAAGGCGAGTTGCTGGCCATCCTGGAGGAGGCCGTTGGTCCTACCAAGCTCTCCCTGGACGATGCCGAGCGGCGCTTAAGGGGCCTCGGTTTTGTAACCGGCGACGATTCTGCCGCCTGGGTCCGAGAACTGCGTGAAACCCGCTAGGGTACTGGACGCCTCGGTTCTGGCGGCCTGGTGCTTCCGCGAACCCAGAGCATCGGAAGCCCTGGCCAAGTTGCAAGATTCAGACCTCTACGCGCCCACTCTCCTGGCCTACGAGCTTACCAGCATTGCCAGAAAGAAAGCTGCGGCAGATCCCCAAAAGCTTGGCCTCCTAACCGAAGCGCTTCAGATAGCTCTGGCTCTTCCCATCCACTGGATCGAGGTAGACCACACTGCGGTCTTGCGGCTGGCGGTGGCTGTCAACCTCACTACCTACGACGCCAGCTACCTCTATCTGGCTCAGTTACTAGGCACATCGCTGGCCACTTTTGACCAACGGCTAGCGCAAGCAGCTCGGAAGCTGAGATAGGATGCTCCTGATGTTAGGATGCGGTCGGTGGTAACCCGCATGAACGTATCGGCAGCCCCTCCAGACCTGCAAACTTTGCGAGCTAGGCTCGAGCGCTTCTTTGCCGCTCAGCCGGTGCGGGCCCTTCGGCAAAGCTCAGGACAAGTCTACCTCGGCGGCTAGGGGCCAGCTCAGTCAGGGCTCCGACCTGGACGTAGGCGTGCTCCCCTTAGGCGCTCTCCCCCCCGGCTGGCAGGCCGAGTTGCGTGAGCGCCTCGAGGAGTCTAACCTGCTCTACCGAGTTGACCTGATCGACCTCTCCTTGGCCTCCCCAGAGTTTGCCCGGCGGGTGGCGGCGGAGGGGGTGCGGTGGATCGGCTAGCGCAGCGGCTGGCAACAGCCCGCAAGGCCCTTACTACCCTGATGGAGCTGCCGCTTGGCCAGAGCGCCGATGCAGTGGTGCGGGATGCCGCCATTCAGCGCTTCGAATACACCCTGGAGGCGCTGTGGAAGGCTGCGCAGCTCTACCTGCGCGAGCATGAAGGGCTCGAGCGGGCCTCGCCCAAAGGGGTGGTACGGGCCTGCTTTGAGCTAGGGTTGTTGAGCGGGGAGGAGGCTCGCGCTGCGATGCAGATGGTAGATGATGGCAACGCGAACCCGATATTCAGTTTGCGCATGTTCACGTGCAAAGTGTGCTACTGTGGGTATCATGGAGACCCAAAATGTCACCGTGCGTATGCCCAAGGCCCTGCTCCGCCAGGCCAAACAGGTGGCCGCCGCACGAGGCACCACCCTGACGGCGCTGGTGATTGAAGGGCTGGCGCGCGCTACGAGTGGTGATGCCGCCTACCGTGAAGCCCTGGCGCGGCAACGGGCCTTGATGCAGGCCGGGTATCTGCTGCGCGAGCCCAACGAACCCTTCCCTCACCGCAACACCGCACATGAGCGTTAAGTTGGAGTTTGTCGACACCAACGTCCTGCTGTACGCTTACGACCACAACGAACCCATAAAGCAGCGCCAGGCCGAGGCGCTTCTAACTGACCTCTGGCATCGCCGTGCGGGCTGTCTCAGCATCCAGGTGCTGCAAGAGTTCTATGTCAATGCCACGCGCAAGCTATCACGACCGCTCGAGCTAGCGACCGCTAAAGAGCTCGTCCGTGACTATGCGCTGTGGATCGTCCATCTGCCTACTTCTAGCGACCTGCTCTCGGCCATCGAGCTGCACGAGCGATATCAGGTGTCGTTTTGGGACGCCATGATCCTGCAATCTGCGCTCGAGCTCGGCTGTGCTCTGTTATGGTCGGAGAACCTGAACCCCGGCCAATCCTTTGTCGGGCTTACCGTGCAAAGCCCCTTCCGGTGATAGCAGGTTGGGTAGGTTGTTAGGGTAAGATACCCCAGTGGAGTGGCTAAAGACCGTAACGGAACGCTTGAGCGCCCTGGGCGTGGGGCGGGTCTACCTCTTCGGCTCCCGCGCCCGGGGAGCGGCCACCAGGCGCTCCGACCTGGACCTCCTGATCCTGTGGGAGACCGACCTGCCGCACCTGGAGCGCATCGGTCGGGTGCTGTGGGCCCTGCGTGATCTGCCGGTGGTGGTAGAGCCGGTGGTGCTTACCCCTCAGGAGTTTCAGGACCGGCGCGAACTGCCCTTTTTGCGGGGCGTGATGAAGGAGGCTAGGCTCCTTTATGAGCGTAGAGAAACAGCGGCGTGAGGCGTGGCGCTGGCTTCGTCAAGCCCAGGATGACCTCGAGGCGGCGCGGGCCTTGGAGGCCGCCAGCAAATATGCCCAGGCCGCCTTCTTCGCCCAGCAAACCGGAGAGAAAGCCCTGAAGGCCGTCTGGCTGCTCCAGGACGCCGACCCCTGGGGGCACTCGCTGGGGCGGCTGGTGCGGGAGATGCCCGAGGGGGCCAAAGAACGCTTCGCCTCCTTGCTAGAGGCGGCCTTGGCCCTGGATAAGCTCTACATCCCCACCCGCTATCCCGATGCCCTGGCCGAGCTCACCCCTGCCGAGGTCTATACCCAGGGCGAGGCCGGGGCTGCTTTGGCCCAGGCCGAGGTCATTTTGAAGGCGGCTGAGGGTTGGCTGAACCGCGCGGGAGGGGAAGGGTGAACCCTGGCCTGTCGGGGAACGCTGTAGAACCGCGCGGGAGGGGAAGGGTGAACCCTGGCCTGTCGGGGAACGCTGTAGGGTGCGCTTGCGCACCAATTTTGCTCCCTCTAACTCCAGTTGGCGTGGAAGGACGATGTCCTGAGCGAGAAGATACGATGTTGGAACTGCCAAACTCCGGCTCCGGTGAGGAGGGTGGGTCCCTTTCCCAACGGCATCCTAGAGGTGCGTTCAGTACCGGCCCAAAACGATCAGCAGCCGCAAAAGGGTATGATAAAAAACCGAATGCCGGTACACCTCGGGCCTAAGCGCATACCGCAACCGGGATATGGCGCCCTTTTTTGAGTCCAGGAAGCGCACCAGGAGCTCTTTCTGTTGCTCCTCAAGGCGCGGCCCGAAACAGCGGAGAAACTCCGCTGCCTGGCCGGAAATGCGGTAGTTGCTGTTTTGTGGGGCCAGAAATCGCTTAAGGCGGCGCAGAAAATCAGGGATGAAATGAGGCGTTCCGCCCACCGCATTGGCCGCGTGTTGCCGGTACTTGACCAACGCCCGGCTGTCGTAAACCACCTCACCGAAGGCCGTCACCACCAGATACAGCCACCAGTCGTGCATCAAGGCCCACCTTGGCAGGCGGCTCAAGACCAGCCCCCTGGTGGCCCGGTTGAGCACTATGGTACAGCCGGTAGCGATGTTCTCCACTATCGCATTGCGGAAGCTAGGCTGTTTGTAAGCGCTCGAGAAGCCCAAACTGTGGAGGTGGCGGTCCACAAACTCCACCCGTGAGCAATAGAGCAGCGGCTTGTCGTTATCCAAAGCTTCAAGTTTAGCGACAGCAGCAGCAATCTTTCCCGGCAGCCAGACATCGTCCTGATCGCACAAAGCGATATATTCTGCTCCGGGTGAGGAGCTCTCCAGCAAGGCCAAAAAACTCTTTACCACCCCCAGGTTGGCTCCCCGCAGCACCTTAACGTTAGGTAAGTTTTCGTACCCTTCGAGCAGTTGCAAAGTCCCATCGGTGGAGCCATCGTCCCGCACCAGCAGTTCCAGGTTAGGGTAGTCCTGATTCAACACGCTGTCCATCTGCTCATGCAAATACTTCTGGCCGTTGTATGTTGACAGCAAAACCTGAACTCTGGGAGTAGTTACCATACCTCGGCTAGAATACAAGACCCAGCAGGTGAGCGTACCTCAAGTTCTCCTGGCGGTGGCCTCTTGACCTCCACGCGCCACCTCGGCCCGGTAGTTCCGCTTGATGGGCGCACCTCAGCGCTATAGGATCGGTAGTTCACGTATGCGGACCGACACATCGTCAACTGTGATCGCCACCCCCGTTGCCAAGCGCGTGCGGACAAGAGGCAAGATGTCGAGGAGCTTTCGGCTGATGGATGCTGGGTCCGAAGTCGAGAGCCTCAGGGTAAGTAAACTGGGGCCGATATGGCCGCCCAGGGCCAGCAGAGCAGAGAAATCGAGATCCTGAGTGATGACCACCCTTCCCTCGCGGCGCGCCAACTCCAGGATCTCGCTGTCCGTTGCGCTCGCTGGCAAGCGCTCGGAAACCCGGACAGCGTCCCACCCTGCCTCCCGCAGCGCAACGACGGTCACCGGAGCGATGTTCATGTCGGCCAAGATCCGTACCTCGGACATGCGGGCGGATCAGCCGGTGGGAACCAAGTAGAGCTGATCGGAAACAACCCATGCAGCATACTTCATGGCTTGCCGAATGTCCTCCAGCTCCAGTTCTGGGTATGCCTGGAGCACTTCGTCGGTCGTTGCCCCTGCAGCCAACATCTTGAGGACCACGCTTACGGTGATCCGCATCCCGCGGATCGTGGGCTGGCCCAGACAAACATCAGGGGCGACGGTAATCCTGTCAAGTTCCCTCATCGGTCCCCTCCTCGAATACCTTCTATACTACCACAGGTCGAACCCCCTCGGTGGCGGGAAGCCGATCTCCGTCAGGGCTACCGCAAAGTCAGGATTCAAGGAGTTTGAGGAGGTAATTGCGGTCCCAGCCTGCCCTTAGCCGCTTTGCTTCAACCCCTGCCTTGACCGTCTTGTCACGCTTCAAGAGACTGACAGCCAGGTGACGCAATGCCACCCAGCTTGCTTGGGCATTCTCAAGGTGAGCACGTGAAGCATCTTCATCAAAGGCGACATCCAAAACCCAGTGAAGCCCATTCTCGATGCCCCAGTGATAACGTGCAGCCCGT
>JAGXSO010000138.1 GCA_018333775.1 Truepera sp. | reverse complement strand
GCAAAGAAGGTCTCGTCGTCCCAGTTGGGCAGGCCCTGGAAGGTCCGGCTCGGCTCGAGCAGGTTAATTTCAGCCGCCGCTACGATATTGCTGTCGGGCTGCAACAGGCCGCGGTCGAGCTGGCGCAGGTTGACGTGATAAGCCGTCCACTGGTGCATCTTTACCCGGTTATTGGCGTCAACGATCGGGAGCATCACGCGCACAGGCCCCGGGTCGCCTATCGCCGCCTCGAGCTGCGCCACAACCTCCGCTTCATTGTCGATGGTAACGAGTTGATACCGCTTCATATCGGGCAGCGCCTTGGCGATAGCCTCGCGCACTTCCCGCTCGGCGCCGGTCGTACCGTTACAGGTCGCCGCCGTTGCCAACAGCACCAGCCCGGCCAGAATTAGTCCCCCCCAAACTCGCCATGTCAGTCTTTTCATGCTACTCTCTCCTCTCACTGCGAGCGTTCTAGGGACATTAGCTACAGCTCTTGCCTCACATATCTCGCCTCACATAGCCGCACCACCCTCCGAGCCATCGCGCAGGACGTGCCAAGGATCTGGCTCTGGGTTTTACGGGGCAAGTGTACTGCTAGGCTCCTTGGCTAGTGGGACATTCGTCACATTACTGCGAGCGCCTAGCCCTAGCGCCTCAGGTAGCGGAGCACACCGTAGGCACCAAGCGCTGCCGCCGCTGCTAGCGCTACACCTAACAGCGGCAGCCGGTAGGGACTCGCCGGTACAGGTGGATTGTCCTCCCACCACGACGCGGCCAGATCAATGGTCATGAGCCTGAAGAGCTCCTGTAGATAAGGCTTAAGCGGCATCTCGGCCCAGGTGGGTGAATGCACCGCAGCCACGAAAAAGCCGTAGCCTGGCGCGGGAACTTCCGGCTCGGAGCCCCGTTCGCTGGGGTCGAGATAGCCGCCGACCTGCAAAGAGATGGTAAACGCAATCGCCTCAGCGTGCCCGGGGTCGGGAGAGAGTTGCACCGTAGCTAGCAAGAAGTCGCTCCGGCCCCGGCATGAGGCGCGTTGCACGTGCTTAACACCCAGGCGCTGCAAGCTTAAACCGATGCTCTCTCGCACCGACTGCGGCTCCAGCGGCACTGGCGCCACCGCCTCGATCCATATTGACGAGGGGTCGAGGCAGAGCACCTTCCCCGCGAGCTGGTGGGGGTTCTCCTGATGCGCCCAGCTCAGGGACAACGTTAGCAGCAAACCCCATGCGACTGCACTGTGCTTGTTACCACGGCGCGGCTGATCTGCCATAGCTGCTCTCTCCCGGGGTCAGTGTAGATGATGGCCGCCGCGAACGCAGCGACAGGCCACACACCGCGCTACGGCTGACGTATGCTGCTAGTGCCATGTCACTACGCGCCGCTGCTACAGACCCGGTAAAACGCCACCTGCTACTGACCGGTTTTATGAGCTTTATCCTGATCGGAGCGCAACAAGCCATGTACGGCCCGGCCTTCCCGGCGCTGCGCGAAAGCTTCGGGCTAGGAGCCGGTCAGGTCGGGCTGATGGTGAGTGCGCACTTTGCCGGTGCCATCATCGGCATTATCGGCGGCGGATTGGCTATGCCCAGGTTCGGCTTTCGCCGCTCGTTGGCGCTCAGCGCGGTGTTGCTCCTGCTGGGGGCGCTCGCTGTCGCCATAGCGCCGCTGTGGTCGCTAGCCCTCAGCGGTGCGCTGGCTATCGGGCTGGGCTTTGGCGGCATTAGCATCGGCATGAACGTGCTGGTCGGCCTGGGCTTCGGGGCGCGCGGCGCGGCGGCGCTTAATCTGCTCAACGCCCTCTATGGCTTGGGTGCGGTGCTGGGGCCGCTGTTAATCGCGCTGACCCTGCCTAACTACCGCCTTCCCTTCCTGCTCAGCGCGGTGGCAGCGGCTCTGTTGCTGGTGCTGCTGGCCAAGTTGGCTGAGCCTGAAGCGCCCAGCACAAGCCCCGATACCTCCGTGAGCGCTCTGTGGCCACTACTAGGCTTCGTGCTGCTCTATTTTCTCTACGTCGGCAGCGAGGTCGGTACGGGCACCTGGTCGACTACTCACTTGGCCAACAGCCTGGGCCCGGCGGGGGCCGCCAGCGTTACGGCGCTGTTCTGGGGCGCGCTGACGGTGGGGCGGCTGCTGGCGGTGCCGATCAGCATCCGCTTTAGTGCGCCGCGCGTGGTGATCATCGCAGCTATGCTGGGCAGCGCGGCGCTGGCGCTCACCCACGCCACACCACTGGCTCCGCTCGGCTACGGGCTAGCCGGGCTGTTTTTAGCCCCCATCTTCCCTACCGGCCTGGCCTGGCTCCAGCAGGTCTATCGCGCCAAGGCCGCCCAGGTCTCCTCGATTGCGATTGCCAGCGCTAACTTCGGCGGGGTAGTAATCCCTCCGCTGATCGGCTTGGCGATCGAAGCAACCTCCACCGCTATCATCCCCAGCCTGCTTACGCTCTCGACGCTGGCCTGCCTGGGCGTTGCCCTGATCATCCGGCGCGGGCGCGGTTAAATGCCCCGCGACTGGGATCGCTACTACCAGGAGTACACCGGCCCCACCCAACCGGCGCGGGTGGTGCGGCGCTGGGGGAAGCGCATTCCGGCAGGACCGCTGCTCGAGCTAGCAGGCGGGTTGGGGCGTAACGCTTTCTATCTGGCGCGTTTAGGGCATCCAGTGACCATTTTGGAGCGCAGCCCGGTGGCTCTGGCCCACGTTGCGGCTAAGGCGCACCGGACCGGCTTGCCGGTTACCCCGCTAGCCTGTGACCTGGAGCAGCCGGACGTAGCCCTCCCGGTTGGCCCCTTTGCCGGTATCGTCATGACCTACTTCAAGGCAGTGCCGCTGCTGCCGCGCCTGGCTGAGCGCTTGACCTCCGGCGGGCTGTTGCTGGTCGAGGGGTTCACGGTTACCGAGGCAGAGCGGAAGGGCTCGAGCCCTGAGCACTACTGGCACGAGGGCGAACTCCCGGCGCTCTTAAGCGGGCTCACCTGCCTGGAGTACCACGAGGCGTGGCTACGGGGGCGGCATCGCGCCTGGGGGGCGTGGCGGCGTAGCGCCTCGCGATAAGGCGGCTTTACACCAGTCTGGACGGAGCCTCAGCGCGGTAGCAGCCGCTTCAAATACGTTACGCGCCATGCTTAAACTGCGAAGTGCCTCATCAAGCTTGCACCTTTGTAGCACATGTGCTACACTCCCTTTGTGGCCCGAGTTATCAACCAGCGCGAACTTCGCAACAACAGCGCCGAGATCATGCGCGCGCTCGACCGTGGCGAGGCCTTCATCATCACCAGGGGCGGCGTGATGGTGGGTGAACTAAGGCCGGTACGCAGGCAGTTCGTCAGCCAGGCCGGGTTGCTAAGGGCGTTTGAGAACGCCCCGCCCGTTGATGCCGATCGGTTCCGCAGCGAGGTAGACGAGATTCTCGACCAAGATTTCACACCCCGCGCTTGAATCCCGCTAAACCAGCAATGCCCGTCTCTTCTCGAGGCCTGCTCGACACCTCGGTCGTCATCGACCTGGGTCGGGTTGCTGCCGATAAGCTTCCTGCAGAGCTGGCCATTTCGGCCCTGACCCTAGCTGAACTTGCTGCCGGTCCGCACGCCACAGCTGACGAGGCCGAGCGTGCCCGCCGTCAGGAAAGGCTTCAGCTCATAGAAGCGCTTTTTGATCCCCTGCCGTTCGATGACGCGGCAGCGCGAGCCTACGGGCGCGTATACGCCGCTACGCGCGCTGCGAACCGCAACCCTAGGGGGGCGCGGGCTGTTGACCTGCTCATCGCCGCTATTGCGCTGGCAAACAATCTACCGCTATACACCCGTAACCCTGACGACTTCGCACACTTGCAGGCTATCGGTCTCGAGCTGCGAGCTGTCTAGTTTTGGCAAGCACGCTCGTTTTTCTTGTGATGCTAATGACTTGGTAAGCGACGCGCGGTGTGGTGTGGTGGGTAAACTAGTAGGGTGATAACGGTCGAGCGCCTCAGCAAGCACTATCAGATTCACGAAAAGGAGCCGGGGCTACTCGGCAGCCTCCGGGCTTTCGTGCGTCGTCGCAACCGCACCGTCAGAGCGGTCGAAGAAGTCTCCTTTAAAATCGCCCCAGGCGAGGTAGTCGGCTTTTTAGGGGCTAACGGCGCCGGCAAGACCACCACCCTCAAGATGCTCTCCGGGCTACTCCACCCCACCTCAGGCCAGGTCACGGTGGCCGACTTTGTCCCTAAGCGCCGCCAGCGCGCCTTTTTAACCACCATCACGCTGGTCATGGGCCAGAAACAGCAGCTCGACTGGGACCTCTCAGCTGCCGACTCGTTCTTGGTCAACCAGGCTATCTATAACATCCCCGACGCAGTCTATCGGCAGCGCGTGGCTGAGCTGAGCGAGCTGCTAGCGCTCGACGGGCTGCTCAATAAGCAGGTGCGCAAGCTGAGCCTCGGTGAGCGGATGAAGTGCGAGCTGGCCGCAGCCTTGCTCCATCAGCCCAAGGTGCTCTTTTTGGACGAGCCGACTATCGGGCTAGATGTCAACATGCAGCAGGCGGTGCGCGACTTCATAGCCGAGTACAATGCGCGCTACGGCGCCACGGTGATCCTGACCAGCCACTACATGGCCGACGTGACCGCGCTGGCCCGGCGCATCCTGGTGATCGACCAGGGGAAGCTGGTCTTTGACGGCGACTTTCGGGCCTTAGTCGAGCGGATGGCGCCGCAGAAGGTGCTCAAGCTACGGCTCCGCCAGCCGGTCGATGCCGCCAGCCTCAGCCGCTACGCTACGGTGCGCGCACAAGAGCAGCTCCAGGCCGAGCTATTGGTGCCTCGTCAGGAGGTAGCGCGGCTGGCCGCCAAACTGCTAGACGAACTGCCCATCGACGATATCGGCATCGAGGAGGTCCCCATCGAAGAGGTAATCGGGCGGGTGCTGGCCGGTAAGAGTAGCTTCACCGCGGCCATAGAGAGCGGTTGATGGTGGGGTTATGAGCGGTATGTCGTACTTTTGGCGCGTTACCAGGGCGCTGTTTGCCCGCTCGTTGGCGGTGATGACCGCGTACCGCGCCGAGATCGTGATCTGGATGATCTCGGGCTCGCTGCCCATCATCATGATGTTCATCTGGATCAGCCTGGCTGAGGCCGGGCCGGTAGGGGGCTTTAGCGCCGGTGACTTTGCCGCCTACTTCTTGATGGTCTTTTTCGTGCGCCAGATGACCGTGGCGTGGGTGATCTGGGAGCTAGACCGGCAAATCCGCCTGGGTGAGCTATCTCCCAAACTGCTCCGCCCGCTCGACCCCTTCTGGGAGCACGCTATGGACCACCTAGCTGGGAAGGTAGTGCGCATCCCCCTGCTAATCCCGCCGCTGGCTTTGGGTTTCTGGCTCACCGGGGCGCGGCTCGAGCTAGCCCCAAGCAGCGTGTTGGCCTTCATATTGGCGCTGAGCGCCGCCTGGGTGATCCGCTTCTGCCAGCAGTACAGCTTTGGGCTGCTGACCTTCTGGTTCGATCGGGTACTGGGTTTGGAGCAGGTCTGGTTTGCCCTCTATTTTGGCTTAAGCGGCATGTTGGCCCCCCTTAGTCTCTACCCCGAAGCGGTGCAGCGCGTCATCGCCTTCACCCCGTTCCCGTATCTGATCGATTTTCCGGTGCAGGTCTTGCTGGGGCAGGTGTCGGGATGGGAGCTCTATCACGGGCTGATGGTGCAGGCGCTGTGGGTGGCGGTGTTCGTGGGCTTGCGCTGGCTGTTGTGGCGGCAGGGGCTTAAGCGTTACGGGGCGGTAGGGGCCTGAATGCTAAGCTGAGGTCATGGCAATCCAAGCTGTAAAGCCGCCTGTTATTTCCGACTCGGGCGCCAAACGGCGTAAGCTGACGGTCGACGAGCTGTACGCGCTGGTACGGGCGGGGTTTATCGTCGAGCGGGCGCGGGTCGAACTGATCGACGGGGAGTTATACGAGATGACGCCACCTAGCAGCGAGCACGCCGGGATCGTGAAATATCTCAGCAAGATGTTAGAGCGGTGCTATGGGGGAGAGGCGATTGTCAGCACGCAAGATCCTGTCTACCTTAGCCAACACGACTTCGTCGAGCCCGATATCGCCATCCTGAAGTACCGTGAGGACTTCTACACTAAGGCTCATCCGACCCCCGCCGATGTGCTGCTCTTGGTTGAGGTGAGCAAATCCACGCTCACCTACGACAAAACCCAGAAACTGGCGCTTTACGCGCGGTCGAATGTTCTCGAGCTCTGGCTGATCAACCTCGAGGCGAAGCTAGTCGAGGTCTATCGCCAACCGACATCGACCGGCTATAGCGAGGTTGCCACAGCCGGTGTAGGTCAGGCGTTGGCACCGTTAGCCTTCCCCGACCGCGCGCTGGTGGTGCTGCATGAGGCGCTATTTTAAGCTGCTCGGCATCTTTGCCGGCAACTCGCTACAGCTCGAGCTGGAGTACCGCGGCAACTTTGTGCTGAATATCTTTAACTCGCTGATCGCTACCGCAATGGGGTTGCTGATTATCGTCACCATGTTCGGCAACACCGCGAGCCTGGGCGGCTGGACATTTATAGAAGTGCTCACGCTCTACGGCATCTTCATGATCATGGAGGCGCTGATCGACATTTTGCTCTACCCCAATCTCAACCGCGTGCCCGAGTATATCCGCACCGGCGCTATGGATTTTTTTCTGCTCAAGCCGATCAGCGCGCGGTTTTTGGTGTCGTTTCGCTACCTGCGGGTATGGATGCTGCCGCAGCTTATCTTGGGCCTCGGCCTCCTGCTTTACGGCATGACGCAGACCGGCGGGCTGAGCCTCACTTCACTGCTGCTGACCGGAGTCATGCTCAGCTGCGGTGCGGTGTTGATCTACGCCATCTGGTTCATGCTGATTACCACCGCCTTCTGGCTGGTCAAGGTGGAAAACATCAGCGAGCTGTTTAACGCCTTCTTCCAGGCCGGGCGCTTCCCGGTCAGCGCTTTCCCCAACTGGGCGCGGCTACTCTTGACGATCGTGATACCGATTGCTTTCGTCACCACCGTGCCGGCCTCAGCCGCGGTAGGACGCCTGGAGCCGGGCTTAGCCCTGGCCGGCATCGGCCTAGCCGCGCTGCTGCTGTTAGCAAGTCACACCTTCTGGCGTCTGGCGGTAGCCAACTACACCAGCGCCAGCAGCTAAAGCGTTAGGCTACCTCACAGCGACACGCCAATCTCGGCCAACAGCTCACGCAGCATGGCGGCGTTTTTCAGCGCGTGCCCCTTGGTGGTGTTCTGGAGCAACCAGTAGAGCTGGCTAAGCCTATCTGAGTGCGCCATCACCTCGGCCACCCACGGGCGCAACTGGTCGGCATCATACAGATAGTCGTGGCGCTCGGCTGCCGTCTTGCCTGCCCACCAGGTCGCGGTGTTGCGCCCGTGCATACGGATGTAGGCCACCTCGGCAGTGACATGGAAGGCCGTCAACGGCAGCCCTTGGAGGGCAGGTAGATCCACGCTCACCCACACCAGCCCGGCCTTAGTTAGCGCTTCGCGCACCTCCGGCTTATCCCAAGAGGCGTGACGGAACTCCACCGCCAGTGCCTCACCCTGAAACCGCTGCGCCAGCTCCTGAAGGTAGAGGCGGTTAGCCGGAGTGCGCTTAAAGGCATAGGGGAACTGCGCCAGGAAGGGGCCCAGGACCCCCGCTTCGCGCAGCGGAGCCACCGACTCGCGCAGGCGCGTATAAAGCCCCACCTCGGCATCGCGCGTGTGCGTCATGGATTGGTGGAGTTTGATGGCAAAGCGGACCTGCCCCCCGCTCTTGTTAAGCATCCCGGCGAACGCCTTGACGCCGGGGATGGCGTAAAAGGAGCTGTTTAGCTCAACGGCATTAAAGTGCTGGGCGTAGATGCCAAGCCAGTCGCTTTGCTTGCTCTGTTCGGGATAGAGCAGTCCGACCCAGTCGTCGTTAGCATAACCACCAGTGCCGAGGTAGAGCTCCATACTCCAGTCTACCCCGACTACCATATCCGCCCGGCAAGCGGTAGCATCTCACTGATGCAGCAAGAACTCACTTGCCGTGTGCGCATCTAGCTACTACCATGAGTGCCTGGAAGATAGGACATTTATCACCGCTAGCTTGTGAAACACTCACCTTGGGGAGGAAGCATGGAGCATTTAGGACACCATAGCCGACCGGGTAGCCTGGAGCGTCTCGGCATAACAGGCGCGAGCCGCGTCTACTGGAACCTAACCACCGCCGAGCTGTATACCGAGGCCATCAAGCGTGATGAGGGGTTGCTCGCACACTTGGGTCCCCTGGTAGTAGATACTGGGCTCTACACGGGGCGTTCGCCCAAAGACAAGTTCATTGTCAAAGACACAACCTCCGCCAAGGAGGTCAACTGGGGGAGTATCAACCAGCCCATGTCGCCCAAGCAGTTCGCCCGCCTCAAGGCCGCCCTGCTCGAGGCCGCCGGAGGTCGGGATCTGTTCGTGCAGGACCTTTTCGTCGGCGCACACCCCGACTATCGCACGCCGATCAGGGTAATAACCCAGCTTGCCTGGCACGGCCTGTTTGCCCGCAACCTGTTCATTCGCCCCACTCCCAAGTCGCGCAAGGACTACCCCGAACCGCTCTATACCGTTATCGACCTGCCGAGCTTTAAGGCTGACCCGCAGACTATGGGCACCCGCAGCGAGACCGTCATCGCCATGAACCTGAGCGAGAAGCTGGTCTTGATCGGCTCCACCGAATACGCTGGCGAGATTAAGAAAGCGGTCTTCTCGCTGCTGAACTACGAACTCCCCTTCAGGGACGTTCTGCCCATGCACTGTTCGGCCAACGTGGGGCCGGACAACGACGTGGCGCTGTTTTTTGGCCTGTCTGGCACCGGCAAGACCACGCTATCGGCTACCGCCGGCCGGACGCTGATCGGCGACGACGAGCACGGCTGGGCGGAGGCTGGGATTTTTAACTTTGAAGGCGGCTGCTACGCTAAGATCGAGCACCTGAGCGCGCAGGCCGAGCCCGAAATCTACCAGACCACTCGCCGCTTCGGCACCATCCTGGAGAATGTGGTGCTAGACTTAGAGACCCGGCGCGTCGACCTGAACGACACCAGCAAGACCCAAAACACCCGCGCCGCCTACCCCATCAGCCATATCAGCAACGCCAGCCTGACCGGCTTCGCGGGTCAACCCTCCGACATCGTCTTCTTGACCGCCGACGCTTTTGGGGTACTGCCGCCGATCACCCGGCTCAGCTATGAGCAGGCGCTGTACTACTTCTTGAGCGGCTATACGGCCAAGGTAGCGGGGACCGAGCGGGGCGTCAGCGAGCCACAAGCAACGTTTAGCACCTGTTTTGGCGCCCCCTTCATGCCCATCAGGCCCAGCGTCTACGCCGAGCTCTTAGGCCGGAACTTACAGCGCCACGACACCAGCGTCTGGCTGGTCAACACCGGCTGGACCGGCGGCCCCTACGGCATCGGCGAGCGGATGCCGATCGCCTATACCCGCGCCATGATCCGCGCCGCGCTCGAGGGTCGCCTGGATGAGGTAGCGTACCGCTGCGACAATCTCTTCGGCCTGGCTATCCCCGAAAGCTGTCCGGATGTACCCAACACTATCCTCGACCCGCGGCGAACCTGGGCCGACCAGGAAGCTTATCATCGTCAGGCTGCCCGGCTGGCGGCGATGTTCCTTAAGAACTTCAGACAGTTCGAGTCCGACGTCCCGGCTGCGGTCAAGGCGGCTGGTCCTGACCTCACTGCAACCCCTTAGCTTGACTATGCCAAGGCCCGCCTCCCAGCCAGACTTCGTGAACACAGGGTATCGGAAAGGGTCTCATGACCACTGAGATCCTGCTTGTCTTTGTCATCTTGACCGTGACCATCGCGCTGTTTGTGAGCGACCGGCTGCGGCTCGACCTGGTGGCGCTGCTGGCGCTGCTGGCGCTGACACTTACAGGGCTCATCACCCCGCGCGAGGCCATTGCCGGCTTTAGCGATCCGGTGGTGATCATGCTGGCCGGGCTGTTTGTGGTGAGTGCCGGCCTCTTTCAGACCGGGGTGGCCGACCGCATGGGCAAGGTGTTAGGGCGCCTGGCCGGCCACAGCGAGGTCCGGCTGATCGCCTTGGTGATGTTAGCTACAGCGACGCTATCAGCCTTTATGAGCTCTACCGGCACCGTGGCGGTGATGCTGCCGGTGGTGGTCAGCCTGGCCTGGAACGCCCGCTTAAGCCCTTCGAAGCTGCTCATCCCGCTGTCGTTCGCCTCGCTCTTGGGCGGCATGCTGACACTGATCGGCACGCCGCCCAACCTGGTAGCCAGCAATCAAGCGGTAGCCGCCGGCCTGCCACCCCTCGGCTTTTTTGCCTTTACCCCGGTGGGCTTAGGGATGCTGGCAATCGGCCTGGCGTTCATGTTGCTCGTTGGCCGGCACCTGCTCCCCTCACGCGCCCCGGCTGCCGCCGAAGAGACCGCCCGCAGCGTAATCTCGCAGGCTGAACTGGCCAACATCTACCAGCTGCGCGGCTCGCTCTTTCGGGTGCGCGTCCCTCCGGCCTCAACGCTGGTGGGTCGCACCTTGGCGCAAGCTGCGGTGCGCCAGCGCTACCGGATTACCGTGCTCGCCAAACAGCGCTCTGTTAATAACGGTGTGCAGACCGAAATCGCCGAGCCGAAGACCCTGATCGAGACTAATGACACGCTCTTCATTCGCGGCTACGAGGCAGAGGTGGCCGAGTTCATCGAAGCAGAGGGGCTGATAATGCTGCCGGTCTCACTCGGCGACGATGAGCTGCTGCCCAGCAACCTGCTATTCGCCGAAGTGCTGCTCACTCCGCGCAGCCGCTTGATCGGCAAGACCTTGCGCGATGTGCGCTTTTATGAGCACTACGGCATCACCGTGGTAGCCATCAAGCGCCTGGGCGAACCGCTTGCTGCCGATACCGCTGCCATCCCGCTCCGCTTCGGCGACACGCTCTTGATTGAGGGCTCGAGCAAGAATCTGGATACCTTAAAAAACGAAAACCGCGACTTCGTGGTAGTAGCCGAACCTGTGGATACCGGCAGCAAGCGCCGCGCCGCCAAACGCGCCCCTGTGGCCATCGCCATCATGCTCGGCATGCTGCTTTTGATGACCTTAGAAATCGTCCCCATCGTGATCGCCACCTTGCTGGCAGCAGTGGTCATGGTGCTAACGCGCTGCCTCAGCATGGAGGACGCCTATCGGGGGATCAATTGGGAGAGCATCGTGCTGATCGCTGGCATTCTGCCGATGGCTACAGCGCTCGACAAGACCGGCGGGATGCAGCTGATCGTCAGCAGCCTCGGCGGCTTAGCCGAGTACGGCCCCTTGGTTATGCTCGGTGCGCTGTTTGTTATCACCTCAGCGTTTAGCCAGGTGATCTCGAACACCGCCACCACGGTGTTGGTTGCTCCCATCGCCTTGCAGCTAGCGCTAGCCCTGGGGGTCTCACCTTATCCCTTCTTGATGGCGGTCGCGATCGCTGCCTCAACCGCCTTCACCACCCCTATCGCCTCGCCGGTCAACACCTTGGTGCTGGGGCCGGGGCGCTACCGCTTCGGCGACTTTTTCAAGGTCGGCATCAGCTTGCAGCTGCTGCTGCTAGTCGCCGCACTACTCCTGATCCCGCTGTTTTTCCCCTTCTAAGCCTTGGGGGTGCTTGACAGCCCAGGGCAGGCTCTATAGAATGCCCCTTGCCCTATTGGGGTGTCGTCTAACGGCAGGACAACGGATTTTGGTTCCGTTTATCGTGGTTCGAATCCACGCACCCCAGCCACCACCTTGTACTGAGCAGAGCGAACGTATTCGTGCCCTTGGCCGAAATTGCCGGGCGAAGCCTTGCGTTAGAATCACTCTCGCTCCGCTCGGGTCCGCATGGCCGCCCCCGGCGGCCATCTGCTTTCTAGTTAGCTGTGGGTGCTCTGGCTCTTTCAGCGCACCTCGCTGCCGCTATCAAGCTCCCGGTCGAGGGTGGCCAGAGCGAGGTTGCCCGCCTCGTCCTCGGCAGCTAGAATCATCCCCTGTGAGGCGACGCCGCGGATGGTCACGGGCTTGAGGTTGGCCACCAAGATGACCTTCTTGCCAATGAGCTGTTCAGGACTGTACCACTGGCGGATGCCCGACACCACGGTCCGCTCTTCTGACCCAAGCGAAACGGTCAGCACCAGCAGCTTATCGGCCTGGGGGTGTGGTACAGCTTTGAGGACCTCGGCTACCCGCAGCTCGAGCCTACTAAACTCCTCTAGCGATACTTCGGGCTTGTGCGTTACTGTCGGCCCAGGTTCGGCAATAGCCTGCTGCAAGGCAGCCAGATCGACCCGTGGGAAGAGCGGCTCGCCGGGGCGGGTGACGGTCCCCGGCGGGGTGAGCCCCCACTCGCCGGCGCTCGGTAGGCTAAAGGAGACCTCTAGGCCGAGCTGTTGGCGCAGCTCGAGCGCCTTCTGTGGCATCACCGGCTCGAGCAGGATGCTGGCGCAGCGCAGCGCCTCCACACAGCAGTAGAGCACGGTATCGAGGCGCCGGCGCTGTGCTTCGTCGCGGGAGAGGACCCAGGGCTCGGTGTCGGCGATGTACTTGTTGGCCTTGCGCACCGCCTCCATGATGCCCTCTAGGGCCCGCTCAAACTGCAACGCAGCGAAGTGGCGGCTGACCAGTTCGGGCAGAGTAGTAAAGGTCTCCTTGAGCGCCGTATCAATGGGCTCAAGGTTGCCGGGTTCGGGCACCACGCCCTGCCGGTACTTGCCGAGCATCCCCAGGGTGCGGTTTAACAGGTTGCCCAGGTCGTTGGCTAAGTCGCTGTTGATCCGCTCGGCTAAGCCTACTTCGCTAAAGGTAGCGTCCAGGCCGAAGGTCATATCGCGCAACAGGTAGTAGCGGAAGGCGTCGTTGCCGTATTTGTCCTTGAGCTGAAGCGGCCTAACCACGTTCCCCTTGGACTTGCTCATCTTGCCGGTATCGGTCAGCCACCAGCCCGACACGTTGAGGTGCCGGTACAAGGGCAGCCCAGCGGCCTTGAGCATGGTCGGCCAGAACACCCCGTGGGGCTTGAGAATATCCTTGCCGATGAAGTGCTCGACATAGGGCCAGTAGCGCTCGACCAACCCTTTGGAAGCGAGCGCCGAGTAGTAGTTGATCAGCGCGTCGAACCAGACGTAGGTGACGTGATTCTCGTCCCAGGGCAGGGGGATGCCCCAGGGAACCCGCTCGCGCGGGCGGCTGATGGAGAGGTCACCGATAGGCTCGCGCAGCATCCCCAACACCTCATTGCGGTAGCGTTCGGGCCTGATGAACTCAGGGTTTTCGCTCAGGTACTCGCGCAGCCAGGGGCGGTACTTCTCCATGCGGAAGAAGTAGTTCGCCTCGCTGCGGTACTCGGGCGCAGTGTCGTGCTGGGGGCACTTGCCGCCCGCTAGCTCCTTGTCGGTATAGTAACGCTCACAGCCGACGCAATACAGCCCACCATACTCGCCGTAAATAATGTCGCCATGGTCATAAACGCGCTGCAAAAGCTCGCACACCACCCTCTTATGGCGCTCTTCGGTGGTGCGGATGAACTCGTCGTAGCGGATGCCCAGGTCGTCCCAGGCGGCCTTAAACTTGGCCGCCATCAGGTCGGTGTAGACCTGGGGCGCCATACCGTGGGCCTCGGCGGCTTTCTGGATCTTTTCGCCGTGTTCGTCGGTGCCGGTCAAAAAGTAGGTGTCGTCCCCCCTGAGGCGGTGGAAGCGGGTGACGACATCGACCAGGATGGTAATGTAGGCGTGACCGATATGCGGCTCGGCATTGACGTAAAAGATCGGGGTGGTGGCGTAGTGAGTACGAGGGGTGGCTTTTTCCATGCGTCTCCTAGACTATACAGACTATTACGTTGAGCAAAAAAACAGGCGCTGTCATGCAGCGCCCGGCCACGGCTAGCGCAAGGCTAACCGAGCGGGCCAGGCGGCATGACCATGCGCTGCGTCATGTTTGGGAGTATAGCAGGACTCAGCAAACTGCGCTAGGCTTAGG